>CAZAWX010000014.1:0-34014 GCA_964488985.1 uncultured Ectothiorhodospiraceae bacterium | reverse complement strand
CAATATTGTAATATGAACAGTACGTGTAAGTGTTATTGAACCAATGATGATCGGAGTATAAGACAGAGAAATCCGATGTTTCTTGTGTATTTACCTGACAAACTATTATGATCTTGATGAATATGCATGTCATGAGGAACACGGTCTTGCCCTATTCTGAAAAATGCGAGCGTAACCATATTTCCAGATTCGTCCTTATTTCGATTATCACACTCGGGCGTATAAATAGTTTAAACGCTATATTGCCAGAAAACTCAAAGGAGTATAGGTGTGGGGGGTTAATTGTAACTCCGGCAGTTCAGATACCATCAGACTATATACCCAAAATGATGTTGACAACTTCCAAACCAACTATGGTGGCGGAGGGAAATGCGACACGGTAGTCGGTACATTAGTTGTTCAAGGTGCTTCCATAACTGATATCGATGGATTATCTAATCCTCACCAGTGTTGGGGGAATTTCTTTTGAAGATAATGCTGCACTGACCCACATAGTTGGCCTTTCTGGTCTTACCAGCATGAACGCATCAAATTTCCATTTATTCCGAAATCCGTCGCTAACTAATCTTGATGGTTTTTCTAATATCACCAATGCGGTAATAGGAGAGTTCCACATTTGTGGAAATAACGCACTTTCAAACCTTGATGGGTTGTCTGGTGTTATTCGTGTGACTGAAGACCTTTCTATCTGTGATGAACAATATGGAAGCGGCAACCCAAATCTTGCAAATTGTTCGGGAATTGCGGGGTTGTTAAATTGGCCAACCGGTACTCCGAATAATAGTGTCGGAGGAGACATTTACCTTCAAGGAAACGCCACTGGTTGCAACTCCATCCAACAAATTCTTGCTTCAGTATCAGGCCCAACAGCACCTGAAATAACTTCCACCGATACGAAGAAAGGATACCCAATTCTTAAATTCACACCTTCAACAACTGAAGACCCACTATGGACAATTACTGACTACCAAGCCCAGTGTATGTCCGATGAGCAGCATATATTTCAAAACAATACCGTTACCCCTATACCGAATGAAAGCTTCATTGATTCACCTCTAAATATCTCTAATGTGCCATTTAAAAACTCTGCCGGATTAACCATCCCCGTCAACATCACACACCCACGTACGCGCCATTTGAGCCTGATCCTCACCTCTCCATCAGGAACATCAGTAATACTCTGGGATGAGGCTGTAGGCAACGGTACAGGCCTTATTGGAACCTTTCCCAGCACCCTCACCCCTGCTGAAAGTCTGGACGCATTTAACGGTGAAAATTTTAATGGCCTATGGCAGTTAACCGTTACTGATGGAGTTGCAAGCCAGACGGGGACATTAAATTCATGAACGCCGTATTGGGGCATCTGGGTAGTTCCCTTCGGGTTGGTAATTCCGCTCGACCTCGGCACGGCTGAAGTCATCGACGTTGATGACCTGGCGGCTGAGCCGCTGGGCTTCCCTTATCAGCTCGGCATCGGCTTCGCTGATAACCTTGTCGGCAAGGGCACGTGCAACCAGCCTTTCGTAGTTATCGATGCTCACCGCTTCTTTATATTGCGCCCGGATACACTTTTCCGCCGCCGTGGCAGCCAGTACCGCGGTAAACGCGCAGTTGACCAAACCCGCAGCATCCGTTCCACAGGAGCGGAAAATACCTTCCGTCAGGCGGTCACGGGACGGGTTGTCACTGACCAGGATACGCGCAGCCCGTTTACCGAGGTAATCCGAAGGCTCCGTGTAAGGATAGCCAAGCGGGAAAATGATGCGCTTGATGAGCCGCCCCAGCCAGTGGACCGGAAAATTGCGCAATACGTTGACCAGTTGGTTCTGCATCGTGAAAAAACTGTCGCGCATCGCCCAATGGACCAGCGGCAAGTCGTCAGGCGGTCGACCGGCATCTTCAAAGTTTTTCAGAACGGCGGAGGCCATGTACAGGTGCCCGAGAACATCGGCGAGACGCCCGGAGATCTTTTCCCGGAACTTGAAGGCGCCGCCCAACACCAACAGGGTCAGATCGGCGGTCATCGCAAACGCGGTGCTCATGCGTGTCAGTTGCCGGTAGTAATGCGCGGTTGGTTCATCGACGGGCGCATGTACCAGGCGTGCGCCGGTGACACCCATCAGCAGGGCGCGAAAGACGTTGCTGATGGTAAAACCCAGGTGACCAAACAGGGCCCGGTCAAAATCCCGTGCCCCCTTCTCCCTGTCTGCGTCCTTGACCGACTGCATCTCCTTCAGAAGATACGGATGGGCACGAATCGCACCCTGCCCGAAGATAATCATCGTGCGGGTCAGGATATTGGCCCCCTCCACGGTGATCGCGATCGGGATTGCCTGGTAAAACGTATTGAGGTAATTGTTCGGTCCCTGGATGATGCCCTTGCCGGCGTGCACGTCCATGGCGTCGTTGAGCGCCGCGCGGTTGGCCTCGGTCAGGTAGTACTTGACGATTGCGGTCAGAACGCTGGGTTTTTCACCCATATCCAGAGCCACCAGGGTTAGCTTGCGGGCGGCGTCCATGCGATAGGTATTGCCGGCGATACGGGTCAGGGGTTCTTCAACACCTTCAAAATAGGCGATTGGTGTGCCGAACTGCTTGCGGACCCTGGCGTAAGCGCCGGTCATCAGGGCAGACATTTTACCACCTGCAACACTCAGCGCCGGCAGGGAAATGGCGCGACCGGCGGCAAGGCTCTGGACCAGCATGCTCCAACCCTCGCCGATACGTTCCTGACCGCCGATGACGGATTCAAGCGGGATAAAGACATCTTTGCCACGGGTCGGCCCGTTCATAAATGACGCCCCACTGGGTAAATGCCGTTGACCGGTTTCCACGCCCGGCAAATCCGTAGGGATCAATGCGCAGGTGATACCCAGGTCCTGTGTCTGTCCCAGCAGGTGGTCCGGATCCAATGCGCGAAAGGCCAGACCCAAAAGGGTGGCCACAGGCGCCAGCGTGATGTAGCGCTTGTTCCAGGTTAGGCGAAAACCCAGCACCTCTTCGCCCTGCCACTGACCCTTGCAGATGATACCAACATCCGGGATCGCTCCGGCGTCTGATCCCGCACCGGGTGCTGTCAGGGCAAAACAGGGAATTTCAGTGCCGTCCGCCAGCTTCGGCAAAAAGTGCTGTCGTTGCTCGTCGGTGCCGTAATGCAATAACAATTCAGCCGGACCCAGGGAATTGGGCACCATGACCGTGACCGCTGCAGTCAGGCTGCGGCTGGACAACTTCATGACGACGGCTGAATTGGCCTGAGCGGAGAACCCCAGACCGCCATATTGTTTCGGGATGATTATGCCAAAGAACCCCTGCTCCGCAATGAACTTCCAGGCAGCCTCAGGCAGGTCCTTGTCCTGCTCGATTTCCCAGGCATCCAGCATATCCACCAATTCATTCACCGGGCCATCGAGAAAGGCCTGTTCTTCATCGCTCAGCTGTGGTCTGGGCGCCTGCAACAACTTGTCCCACTTGGGCTTGCCGCTAAACAGCTCTGCGTCCCACCAGACAGTACCGGCATCCAGTGCCTGTTGCTCGGTATCGGAAAGATTGGGTAAAGCCGTGCCAAACCACTTGAACACCGGGTCGCTTATGAGCTTGCGGCGCAGCGGGACAATGCTGACCAGAAGCAGTATCGCTGTGATGCCCGCGGCGATGATGACCGGCCACACGCCGATGGATGTCATGGCGGCAAATGCAACGGTCACGACTGCGCAGGACAGCAACCAGGTATGCAATGATGCCCGCAGGTAGCCAAGACCACTTACCAAGACCAGCAACACGATTACCGCAACCCAAGACATCATCATCTCCTTAGCCGACGTCCCCCTCTTACCTGGCCCCTTGTTGCCTGGCCAGCCTGATCCATTGGTGACTATCCAAACAGACCGGGCAACGTCTCAACTACGTTCAATTATACGCCCTGCCAGCGCACCTTGTGGCCTGGTGAAGCTGCCGATTGCTCCATCGAAACGTCATCACCAGCCCGCTACACACGCGAGTCAGCAGGTGAAGCCCAATCCCAGGCTATCCAGAAACCTGAGCCACAAGCCCCGCTTTCTGCCGTTCCCGTCGGCCTTTACCAAGGCATTAATATATTTCGTTTTGCGAGGCCAATAACGTGTTATGCAATAAAGCTGCGATGGTCATGGGGCCAACGCCACCCGGCACCGGCGTAATAAAACTGGCCCTGGGCTCCACTTCATCGTATTTCACGTCACCTTTCAAAGCATATCCCCTCGGTTTGGTCGCATCCGGAACGCGTGAAATACCCACGTCAATGACGACTGCACCTTCTTTCACCATATCGCCGGTCAGGAATTCCGGAATCCCCAACGCCGCAATGACAATATCGGCCTGCAGTGTGAACGCCTTGATATTCGGAGTTCTTGAGTGACAGACCGTCACGGTGCAGTTGCCAGGGCTGGACTTCCTGGATAACAGGATGCTGATGGGTGTTCCAACAATGTCGCTTCTGCCGATCACCACACAATGTTTACCCTCCGTCTCTACGCGGTACCTTTCCAGTAACTGCATAATGCCAAACGGCGTTGCTGATACGTAGGCGGGCAGACTTTTGACCATCCTGCCAACATTGACGGGGTGAAACCCGTCCACATCTTTTTCCGGCAGGATACGTTCGGTAACCTTTCGCGTGGAAATGTGCTCGGGAAGCGGAAGCTGAACAATGTAACCATCGATGTCTGGGTCATCGTTTAACTGATCAACGACCCGCAACAACGCTTCCTCACTGGTATCTGCTGAAAATTTTTTCAGTGTGGACTTAAAACCAACATATTCACAGGCTTTTACCTTGCCGCCAACATAGGCCTGGCTGGCGCCGTCATCCCCCACCAGAATGGCTGCCAGGTGTGGAATCTTGCCACCTTGCTCGCGGATATTTCTGACTTTTTCCGCAATTTCATCCTTAATTTCACGGGCGGTCGTTACGCCATTGATGATCGTTGCCATATTAATTCATCCCACACCTGTTACCGTTCCATCGGGTAATAATTCAACTTGTTCCGCCTTGGGCCGTTTAGGCAGACCCGGCATGCGCATGATATTGCCAGTCAAAATGACCAGGAAACCCGCACCCGCACTGACCTGGATGTTGCGCACCGTTACCTGAAAATCACGCGGCCGGCCGTGCAATGCCGGGTCATCGGAAAGCGAACTGGGCGCCTTGGCGATACAGACCGGCAATTTGCTCAGACCGAGGCGCCTGATGGTCAACAGGTCTTTCTCGGCTTCCTTACTGAAGGCCACGTCATGAGCCCCATACATTTTCTTACAAACTTTTAAAACCTTTTCATAAAGTGTATCGCCCAGATCATACAATGGTTTGAACGGCTTGTTGTGGTCGACCGATTGCATCACGGCCCGGGCAAGATCCTGTGCGCCCTGCCCCCCTTCGGAAAAATGTCGTGATTCTGCAAACGGAACACCATGAGCGGCTGCTCTTTCACGGATGATGGCAATCTCCTCGTCGGTATCATCGGCAAACCGGTTCAGGGCGATGACCGGGTACTTGTTGAAATGGGCAACGCTTTCGATATGCTTGTCGAGGTTTTCGAGCCCGCCCCGGACGGCTTCCGTGTCAGGTTCAGTAAGCGCGTCACTGGCCTTGCCGCCATGCAGTTTCAAAGCCCGCACCGTGCTCACCACCACCACTGCATCGGGGTCAAGACCGGCCGCGCGGCACTTGATGTCGAAAAACTTCTCGGCACCCAGGTCAAAACCAAAACCGGCTTCGGTCACCGTCCAGTCAGCGTAATGCATGGCCATGCGGGTGGCGAAAACACTGTTGCAGCCATGCGCAATATTGGCAAATGGGCCACCGTGCATGAAAGCGGGTGTGCCTTCCAGGGTCTGGACCAGGTTGGGATGGATCGCATCCCGTAACAAGGCCATCATGGCGCCGGTAATATTCAGTTCCTTCAGATAGACCGGCTTGCCATCATAGGTGGTGCCGACCAGGATGTTATCCAGCCTGGCGCGCAGATCATCCACGTCATTGGCCAGGCAAAAGATGGCCATAATTTCAGAGGCTGCGGTAATATCAAAACCACCTTCACGCGGTATTCCCTGCATCCGGCCACCCAGACCGATGACGATTTTCCGCAGGCTGCGGTCATTCATATCCATCACCCGCCGCCAGATGATCTGGCGCAGGTCGATGTTCAGCTCATTGCCCTGAAAAACGTGATTGTCAATGGTGGCGGATATCAGGTTATTGACCGTCGTGATGGCATGAAAATCACCGGTAAAATGCAGGTTGATGCGATCCACCGGAACAATCTGGCTGTAACCACCACCGGTCGCGCCGCCCTTGATACCGAGACAGGGCCCAAGCGATGGCTCACGCAGCGCCAGGCAAACGGATTCACCCAGACTGTCCATCGCCTGCGCCAGGCCGATGGAGGTCGTGGTTTTGCCCTCTCCGGCGGATGTCGGGGTTATTGCTGAGACCAGGATCAGACGCGGCTTGCCGGATCGCTTGCGCGGGCGGTTCAGTGCGTTCAAATTTACCTTGGCGACTTCGTCGCCATAGGGCAGCAGATCCTCGCCGGCAACACCAAGCTTTTTTGCAATATCCCTGATCGGCCGGATGCTGGCCTGCCGGGTAATTTCATAATCGTTCAGCACAAATCAATCCCTATTCACTACTCGTTAAATGTTTCTGGAATGCTGGTAATTTTAGTAAAAAAATGGCTCTCTGGACATCCCTCCCTACACATGCTGGACATATAGTGCCCTATATAGTACTCTTTATAGAGCTATAAACAGTACGATTTGTAAGTGATAATCGATATGAGTGCAATTACTGCCAATGACCTCAAGACCCGTGGCATATCTGCTGTTGAAGACCTTCTGGAAAAAGAAGATCAGGTCATCGTTTCGGTTCGGGGGGTAAACAAGTACGTGGTCATGGAGCTGGAAAAGTACGCAAGAATACGTGAATGCGAGTTGGATATGGCCGTCAGGGAAGCCAGGGCCGATTATGAAGCCGGGCGGGTCATCACGGAAACGGTTGACGAGCATATGAAGCGCGTCACCGATGAAATATAAACTGGTTTTCCCTGAGACTTACATCAGGCGGGCCAGAAAATTTCTCAAGCAACACCCGGAAATCCACGGCCAGTACCGCAAAACCCTTGAGCTACTGGAGTTAGACCCCTTTCATCCATCCCTGAGGTTCCACAATCTTCAGGGAAACCTGTCTGGCCTGTCATCCGTCTCCATCAATATCAGCTACCGGATAGTGCTTGAGCTCATCATTGAAGGGAATGAAATTCTGTTAATCAATATTGGGAAACACGATCAGGTATATTGATAGGCCAATCACTGCAAATTGAAGGAACCGGATCAGCCGGCACAACAGGATAGCTGCTTCACATCCCGGGTAAAGGTCTGTGCGGTCAGGTCGATGGCGGCGTCTCCGCCGGTCATGTTGATGGCCACACGTTCACCGGGCGGATTTCGCCAATACGATGCGGAAAAAATTCAGAACTTGAAACGCATGGAAAGCACGCTGAGCGATTGGGTCCAATCATGCAGCGGCCAGGACGTACCGGATTGCCCGCTTATTGACCAACGATTTAATGCAAAATCGAACACACCGCATTAGGAGCCTGTCAGATAAGTAGTAACCCGAATAATTTGTCCCTGATGGACTATGCTTAAAGTATTCTCATTACAAGGAGAAAATAATGGCAGTGAAAATCGAAGACGTAAATCAAGGCAAACTGGAGGAACTTCAGGGAAAGGTTATTGGCGATGTAGCCGGCTCAATGGGACTGCTGCTGGCTTATGTTGGTGATAAGCTGGACCTCTATAGCGCCCTTGCTGAAATCACCCCCGCGACCAGCCAGGAACTCGCGGATAACACGGGTGTGAATGAGCGTTATGTCAGAGAGTGGCTTTCGGCCAACGCTGCCGGGGGATATATTAATTATGAGCCTGCCTCCAGCCGGTTTTCAATGACGCCTGAGCAGGCAATAATTTTTGCGGCGGAAGGTAACCCGGCCTGCATGCAGGGCTTTTTTCAGGCGGTGGTATCGGCCTACACAGATGAGCCAAAAATCACTGAAGCATTCCGCAGAAACAAAGGTGTCCCATGGGGTGACCATAGCGAGTGCCTGTTCTGTGGAACGGAGCGCTTTTTCCGCCCGATGTACGCAGAGAACCTGATTGATTCCTGGCTGCCGGCGCTGGATGGTGTCAGCGAAAAACTGAAGTCTGGTGCAAAAGTCGCAGACGTTGGGTGTGGACATGGATCTTCGACCATTTTAATGGCCCAGGCGTTTCCCAACTCGACTTTCCATGGTTTTGACTTTCATGAACCATCGATCGAACATGCGCAGGAACGGGCGCGTGCTGCCGGTGTCGCCCGCAATACGGTTTTCGAAGTTGTTACGGCGAAAGAATACCCTGGCAGAAATTATGATCTTGTGGCTATCTTTGATGCACTACATGATATGGGTGATCCGGTCGGCGCCTGCAGCCATATCGCGAACAGTCTGTCTGCTGGTGGCACATTCATGCTGGTGGAGCCATTTGCCGGCGACAGCCTGGAAGAAAATTCCCACCCCCTTGGACAGATCTACTATTCATTCTCAACCCTGATTTGCGTGCCGGCATCCCGCTCCCAGGAGGTCGGGCTGGGACTGGGGGCGCAAGCGGGCCAAAAAAGGCTCACCGAAATACTCGAAGAGGGCGGCTTTGGTCGGGTTCGGCGGGCTGCGGAGACACCGACAAATATGGTGCTGGAAGCGCGAATCTGATCATTGCCAGGACGTTCAATGATTTTATTGATGTAATCTGTCAACTGCAGGACCTGCCCCTATTCCATAAAGGGCAGGTTCTGTTTTTGTTCATATCGACAGGAAACCCCCGCAATAACCGGTTTTTTTGATTAAATTTTTTCTTATACCGCTGACCGATCAAATATCGTAGTATGAAAATACAGGTGATTACGCGAGCAAGCAATGCGCATTTTGGATAAACGCAATTTCTTTATTAACGGTCACTGGGTACCCCCGTCGACACCGCACGACTGCGTGGTTCTGAACCCGGCAACAGAAGAAACTATCGCGACGATATCAATGGGGTCAGCCGACGACATCAACGCGGCGGTTAGCGCTGCCCGTGAAGCGTTTCCGGCATTTTCTCACACCACCAAAGGGCAGCGACTGGCGTTGCTCGAGCGTATTTTGGACAGTTACAAACGCCGTTATGACGAAATGGCCTCTGTTATCACCCTGGAACTGGGAGCGCCGGCCTCAATTTCAAAAAATGCACAGGCTGCCGTGGGGGTTGGCCACCTGAAAGGTATATTGGCGGCATACAAAACACTGGAATTGAGTGAGACGATGCCCTCGGGCGATACCATTGTTCGTGAGCCGATAGGCGTCTGTGGGCTGATTACACCGTGGAACTGGCCGATCAACCAGATTGCCCTCAAGGTGTTGCCGGCGCTGGCTGCAGGTTGCACCATGGTGCTCAAACCCAGTGAGCTGACACCGTTAAGCGCCATGTTATATGCGGAGATACTGCACGAGGCCGGTTGTCCCGATGGTGTCTTCAACCTGGTCAATGGGGACGGCCCGGTCACCGGTGCCGCGCTATCACGCCACCACGATGTCGATATGATGTCCTTTACCGGCTCAACCCGGGCCGGCGTGGCGGTTACCCAGGATGCCGCTGAAACCGTGAAGAAGGTGACCCTTGAGCTTGGCGGCAAGTCCGCAAATATTATCTTTGCCGATGCGGATATCGAAACCGCCGTGAAACGCGGTATCTTCGGGTGCTTCTCAAATAGCGGGCAATCTTGTAATGCGCCGACACGTATGCTGGTCGAGCGCCCGATTTACGACCAGGTTGTGGCTTTGGCAAAAACGGCAGGAGAAAACCAGGCGGTCGGGAATCCCGCCGATGAGGGCCGGCACATTGGCCCGGTTGTCAGCGCCTTGCAATTTGAACGTGTGCAGACGCTGATCAATGCGGCCGTTGACGAGGGTGCAACAACCCTGCTTGGCGGTCCCGGCAGGCCAGCCGGTTTTGAGCAGGGCTATTATGTCAGGCCCACCATTTTCTGCGATGTAAACAATGCGATGAGAATTGCACGCGAAGAAGTATTTGGACCGGTCCTGGCCATCATTCCATTTGAGAATGAGCAAGATGCCATAGGTATTGCCAATGACACCAAATATGGCCTGGCAGCCTATATAGAAACCCTCGATGCGGAGAGAGCGCAACGCGTGGCCGGTAGCCTGCGTGCCGGGCAGGTTTACATCAACGGCAAAGACTGCAGTTATGGTAGCCCTTTTGGTGGTTACAAAATGTCCGGTCTTGGCCGTGAAGGTGGCCGGTATGGAATTGAGGAGTTTCTGGAAGTCAAGGCTATCGCCCCGTTTAATTAATGGAACAAAAAGCCGACACCAAATTCAGACGTATAGCCGAACTGGGCAGCCATGACTTCAAGCTCGCCTGCGAAGTCCTCGATGCCGGAAAGGTATGCCATGTGGGTTTCAGCCAGGACGGACAACCCTATGTTGTACCGATGGCTTATGCACGCGATGGCGATCACCTGCTGTTGCACGGCTCAGTGTTGAGCCGTTTGATGAAAAGTCTGTCCTCGGGGTTGCCCTGTTGCGTTACCGTGACCCACTTTGATGGCCTGGTCTATGCGCGCTCGGCCTTTCACTCTTCCATGAGTTACCGTTCGACCATGGTCTTTGGCGTGGCGAAACCCATTCTGGATATTGATGAAAAACGCGGTCGTCTCGATACACTGGTGGACCACCTGATGCCGGGCAGACGCGCTGAACTGAGACCATCGACCATCAAGGAACTCAACGCGACCCTGTTATTGGCTCTGCCGATTGAGACATTCAGCACAAAATGTGACAGTGGGCCACCTGAGGATCCAAAAGCAGACCTGCAACAGCCCGTCTGGGCAGGTGTCGTGCCAATGCATGTGGTTGCCGGCGAACCGCTGGACGCGCCGAATCTCAAGCCAGGTATCACGAGACCGGATTATCTTTGACAACCGGTCAAAACCATAGCGCATAAAACCGGGACACCCAAATCCAATTCTAGCGCCACACGGCTTTGGCCACGCGCAACATGTTACCCCCCAGAACAGCGGCGATATCGGTCTTCGCATAACCCTTCTTTTCTAGCCCGGTGACGATATCCGTCAGCCCCTCTATGGCAACGCAATCGATGGTCTTGTCATATTCATTGCCCGGTGGCCAGAAGTTGGCGTCCGAATCGAGGATATCATTGAGTTCGGCCATATCCATGTAACCGGAATCAAAACCCAGCCCAACGTGTTCCACCCCGACCAATTGCGTGAGGTAATCGATATGCTCGACCATCATGGCCGCGTCAGCCGGACCATCACCAAGAAAAATATTGATGCCGTTTACGCCGACGACACCACCGGTCGCAGCGCAGGCCCGGATCAGTTCGTCGGGGATATTGCGCTCGTGGTCTTTCAGTTGGCGTGCGTTTGAATGGGAAAAAATACAGGGTTTGTCGCTGGCTTCAAGTACATCCATCGCGGTGCGGTAGCCCGTATGTGAGCAGCACTTGATCATGCCGACCCGGTCCATCTCCGCCGCCACTTGCCGCCCGAAGGGTGTCAGTCCGTGGTCCTCGGGGTCGTGGACACCATAACCCGCCAGGTTACGGCGGTTGTAAACAAAGGCCATCCAGCGCACACCCAGGTCATAGAGGAGCGAAACCGCGTCCAGTTGCTCACCGATGCAGTAACAACCCTCGATATCGAAACCCACGGCGAGCTTGCCTTCGCGCTGTACATGCTCGATATCGGCCACGTCTTTGAGCAGTATAAAATCGTCCGGGTGGTCCAGAACCCAGCGCCGGATAAACGCCGCCATGCGCACCACGTGCTCCAGCGACCGGTCCATGTCACCGAGGTTCACAAACGCAACATTACAACCAGCCCTGAGGTGCCGGTACAGACCCTCGATCGTCGCGGTACCGGGAACCGGCGTTACGTAGGTATGGTTGTCCCAGACCAGTGAGTCATTCAGCATGGATTGCTGCCCTGAATTCGCCCCGGTTGTCACGACCGGTAGAAACGCCCGACCTGGTCTTGCGTCACGAAACCGTTCTTGAGGTCCATGGCCAGTGCCTCGTCACTGCGTTTGGCCGGGTCACCCCAACCACCGCCGGTCGCGGTTACCCAACGTAAGACATCCCCCTTGCCGAGTTTTAGTTGCGCCGCCTTGCCGCCCACTTCCCGGTCATCGCTGGCGGGATCTTCACCTGCACGGAAAACCTCGAAGTAATTGCGTGACCCGTCCCGGCCGTCACCAACGCCCCAGGGTGGGTATTTGAAGCGGCCAAAGGAGCCGGTAAATGCTGCCTCATCCGCATGGATGCGCACATCAAAATGAATGCCCTTGCCGCCGCGGTACTGGCCCTCGCCCCCGTCCTCGTTGTGGAACGCGTACTGGTCTACCGTGACCCCGTAGCGGGCTTCGATGATCTCGATGGGTATATTGTAGGTTTCACCGTCAGCGACCGAAAACTGGCCGTTGAGACCGTCACGGTTGTGCATGGCGCCCCAGCCGCCGATCAGTGGGCCGACGAGGATCGTGGTTTCACCGCTGTGCGGGTGCTTGCTGGTGAGGATGACGGCACAGACCGACAACACGTGGCCGGCGGTCAGGCGCTCGGGCACGTGCTCGGCCATTGCCTTCCATATCAGGTCTTCGGCGTACAACATGGTTTCCCAGTAAGTCGAGGTCGGCGCCGGGCGCTTGGCCGTGAACACCGTGGATTCGGGACAGATCACCTCGAGTGCCCGGAAACAACCACCGTTGGCCGGAATTTGCGGATTGGTCAATGCCTTGAAAATGGTTCGCACCGCTGACACCAGACCGGTGCGGGAATTATTGATCGGCCCGATCGCCTGTGGCGCACTACCGGAAAAGTCCACGCTGAACTTATCATCGGTGATGGTGATTTTCACACAGACCCTGAGCGGCTCATCGCCGACACCGTCATCATCGATCCATTCCTCGGCGTAGAACTCGCCCTTGGGCAGTTTCTTTAATTCCGCCGCGATCATGAGTTCACCGTAGTCGAGCAGTTCGTCCATGGCGGCAAAAACCTGTGACGTGCCATACTTCTCGAACAGAGAAACCAGTCTTGCCTCACCGACATTATTGGCGGCCACACCGGCCCAGAAATCACCCATCGAGTCTTCGGGCATGCGTATATTGCTGGACAGAATGTCGATCAGCGACTCAACCGGCTTGCCGGCAGAGATGATTTTGACGGTGGGTAGTTGCACGCCTTCCTGGAAAATCTCCGTTGCCTCGGTCGTAAAACTGCCCGGCCACATGCCGCCCACGTCGACCCAGTGGGCCTTGTTGACGGTAAAACCAACCAGCTGCTCTTCAAAAAACACCGGTTTGGCCAGCGCCACGTCCGACAGGTGTGTGCCGCCACCCTCGTAAGGGTCGTTTGAAATGAATACATCGCCTGCATGGATGTCGTTCCTGGAACCGAACTTGGTCAGGATATCCCGCACCAGCGAATCGATCATGCCCAGAAACACCGTCGTGCCATTACCCTGGGCGATCAGGTCCCCGTGCCGGTCGGTGACACCGACCGAGTAATCCAGGGCCTCGTAAATGATCGGACTCATCGATGTGCGGCTCAGTGCGGCGAACATTTCGTCACCGATGGCCGTCAGTGCGGACTTGATGATTTCAAGCGTGTAGGTGTCGTGCTCCGTGGCGCTTTTCGCTGCGACGTTCATACCCCTTGCTCCATAAAAATGTGCAGATTGCCAAAGTCATCCATGCGAACCCGCTTGCCGGGCGGGACAACCAACGACGTGGTTTGGTCCTCAACAATCGCGGGGCCTTCAAATTCCATCCCCGGTTCGAGCCGGGACCAGTCGTAAATGTCGGTTATGTGCGTGCCATGCTCGTCAAAATCCACCTGGCGCGGCGCTTTTTGCACCTCGTCCAGGGTGCGCCCACTGACCTTGAGTTTCGGCAATGGCTGTTTGTCAATATCCGACAACATGACGACATGGTAGTTGACGAGCTCGGCGGCCTTGTCCAGACGGAAGGTATACTCACGCTCATGGGCGTTGTGAAAACGGTTCACGGCCTCGCCAATGGCATCCGCGTTTATGTCACCGCCGGGAAACGCAACCTTGACGGTATGTTCCTGACCCCGGTAACGCATATCGGCAAAGCGCTCGACACGCAGGCGCTGCTCCGGCATGCCTTCGGCAATGCAAACCTGGCGGGCCTCGTCTTCGATCGCCGCAAAGGTCGCGGCGACTTCAGCGGCTGGTACTTCATCGAGCCGTTCGACCTTGGTTTGCAGGAAGTCACGACGCAGGTCTGTCATCAGCATGCCCCAGGCGGAGAAAACCGACGAATTTACCGGGATGATCACTTTTTGAACCATCAGTTCCTCGGCCAGTTGCACAGCGTGCATGGCGCCACCGCCACCGAACGCGATCAGGGCAAAATCACGCGGATCGTAACCCTTGTTGAGTGAGACCAGTTTGAGTGCATTGACCATGTTGGCATTGGCAATCCGGACGATGCCGCGAGCCACGTCCTGCGTTGTTCCACCGAGTGATTTGACCAGGCCCTGTAGCGCTTCTTCGACCCTGTCAAAGGCCGGTTCCTGTTCACCGCCGAGGAACAGGTCAGGGCTGATACGTCCCAGCATCAGGTTGGCGTCGGTCGTGGTCGCATCAAGCCCACCCCTGCCATAGGCGGCCGGACCCGGCATTGCACCGGCCGACTGCGGGCCGACGTGCATCCGCCCGCCTTCGTCGATCCATGCGATCGAACCCCCACCATTACCGATCTCAACGAGATCCACCACGGGTGTGCGTACGGGGTAACCCGCATTGGTGCGCGACCATTCAATGGCGTACTCGGTCGTCACCCTGGTCTCACCGTCGTGTATCAATGCGCACTTTGCCGTTGTGCCGCCAATATCCAGTGCCAACAGGTTGTTTTCCCCGATCTGCCGGCCCAATGCCGCGGCCCCGAGCACACCACTAGCCGGTCCGGATTCAACCATCGAAATCGGGTTGGCTGACGCACCCTTGACGGTGGTCATACCCGCATTTGACTGCATGATAAAGGGTTCACAATTCAGGCCCTTTTCTTTCAGACCGTTCTCCAGGTTCGCCAGGTAACGCTTGGCCACGGGCAGCACGTAGGCCGACAGAACCGTGGTCGACGTGCGTTCGTATTCACGCCATTCCCGGCACACCGCGTGAGAGGCAATGACGTCAACCTCGGGCCACAGCTCGTGTAGTCGTTCAACGATTTCCCTTTCGTGTTTTGGAAAGACATAGGCGTGCAGCAAACACACGGCGATGGATTCCACCTGCTCGGCCTTGAGCGCAGCAACGATACCTTCCAGTTCATCGAGGTTCACGGGTTCGGTGACTTCACCACGGTAATCCACCCGTTCGGTGATCTCGTGACGCAGATAACGCGGAATAAATGGCGCAGGCTTTTCAAAGGTAAAATTAAACAGGTCCGGGCGGTTGCCACGGGCAATTTCGAGTACGTCCCTGAAACCCTGGGTCGTTATCAACGCGGTCTTCGAACCACGTCGTGATAACAATGCATTGATGACAACCGTCGTGCCGTGCGCAAGAAAGGTAAAAGCCCCCGGATCAACCCCGGCCTTGGCAATGCTGTTCATGACGCCCTGTTCAAAATTGGGTGGTGTGGTTTCCGACTTGACCGTGCTTACACCCTCTTCTCCAAAGCACACAAAATCAGTAAAAGTGCCGCCGACATCAGACGCTACACGCATTTTTTCATCTCCTTCACCTGTTTGACCTGCGATGTGCAGGTTAACCAGCTTACGAACGCTGGTTTCTGCCGTTTCCGGTCATTTGATCAAATAACTCTACCATATCAAATAATTTGATGATAGTATAAATTTTGATGAAATATAAAACCCGATAAGATGGATCGTAGCGTTACTGTCCAGTCCTCGGTAAGGGTAAAACATGAGAGTAGCAACAGCATGATTATGGGCGCGGCCAAACGCAGGAAAAGCCAGGCTATGCCCGTCGGGTCGCGCATTCGCAGCCGTCGCAAGGAACTTGGGTTGACCCTGAAACAGCTTGCCGAGACATCCGGGCTTTCAGCGCCATTTATTTCCCAGGTGGAGCGGGATCATTCGGTTCCCTCGCTCATTTCCCTGGTCAGCCTGGCTAGAGCGCTCGACGTCGACATGAATTATTTTGTCGCGCTGCCGGAAAATTCCAGCGTCGTGCACCGTGCCGAAAAGCAGCCGCGGATTACCGTGGATTCGCCCGTCGAATACTACCGTCTCGATGCGAGTTTAAAGAACCAGAAAATGGACGCCATCCTGATGCGTATCCCGCCCGGTCATGTTTTTCCCGTCGATCAGAGGGAGGGTGAAGACTTCCTCATGGTACTTGAGGGTGAACTGGTCGCCGAGGTCGGAGAGGTAAGCACAACACTGACCAAGGGCGATAACATGCATTTTGATTCTCGTCTGCCGCATACCGCCAGAAACGAAAGCCAGCACGAGGCTGTGCTGCTGTATGTCGGCACGCCCAGTATTTTCAATCCGGACAAAACTGAATAAAGGAACACCTTCATGGATGTACTACCGCTCAGCTACCCCGACCCGGTGGACCGTTTGCGCAGCCTGCTGACGCTGGATGAACAGGCCAGGGCCACGCTCGAGGTCGGCACCGCCTATCTCAAGGCCGGCACACGGATGCCGGACGAGGGGGTATCGGCGCACCCGCGCCACGAGGTCTCGATCATCCTCGAGGGTGAACTCGAGACAACCTCCGGCGGCAAAACCGTGACACTGCGAGCGGGCGATATTGTTTCAATACCTGCGCTCAACCAGCAATCATCCACGGTTGTATGCGATACCCGATTAATTTACCTGTTTTTTGGCAGCGATAAACGCTGATGAGGGGACTTGGTGAAATGACCGGGTGGGTAGTCACACTGGTTCTAGTGTACTGCATCGTACACAAGTGACATGATATACGATTACGCCATCGTGGGCGCAGGGATTGCCGGGGCCGGTGTTGCCGCCACCCTCGCGGACACGGCAACGGTCCTGCTCCTCGAGGGTGAGCCTCAACCGGGCTATCACGCGACGGGCCGGTCTGCGGCTATGTATATCAGCACTTATGGCAACCCGACCATGCGCGCGCTGACACGCTCAAGTTACGGTTTTTTTCATCAGCCACCCACAGGGTTCTCGGATTATCCCCTGCTTTCCCGGCGCGGTGCCTTGTTCATCGGGCGCGAGGACCAGCAACAGGCCCTGGATTCACTGTACAGGGAATTCGAGACGACCACAGCCAATTTATCGCGTCGCCCCGGTGACTTTGCACGCGAACTGACGCCGGTGCTGAAACCAGGTTACGTGGCCGGTTGTTTCTGGCTACCCGACGCGATGGACATCGATGTCCACGCCCTGCACAACGGCTACCTGGGCCAATTTGGTAAACTGGGCGGGACCCTGAAAACCAATACCCGGGTAACAGCATTGGAACGGATTGGAGATCACTGGCGAATCGGAGCCGGAACCGATCATTACGAGGCGGCCATTGTCATCAACGCGGCGGGTGCCTGGGCGGACAAAGTGGCAGAACTCGCGGGTGCCGGCGCCCTGAATCTGGAAGCCAGGCGGCGTACTGCAGTGCTTTTCAGACCACCGGACCTGGTGGACATATCCAGGTGGCCGCTGGTCATGGACATTGATGAAGAATTTTACTTCAAACCGGATGCCGGCATGATCCTGGCATCGCCAGCGGACGAAACACCTGCACCACCTGCTGACGTCCAGGCCGAGGAATGGGACGTTGCGGTGGCCATCGACAGGCTGGAGCGGGCGACTACCCTGTCACCCAGGCACCTCGACCACAAATGGGCGGGCTTGCGCACATTTGCGCCGGATCACTCGCCAGTGATCGGTTTCGACCCACGCATCGAGGGGTTCTTCTGGCTGGCCGGACAAGGTGGGTCGGGTATACAAACCGCACCGGCGATCTCGCAGATCGCCAGCGCACTATTACAGCGAAATCCCATCCCGTCACCATTTTGTGAAGAGGGTGTCACACAGGAAAATCTCGATCCGAATAGGTTCGGGCAAGGCCAAACCACTACACAGGAAAGGATGGAACCAACCGCACAAGAAAACCATGGTTAGACAAACCCCCGATTCCGACCAACGCCAACCCATCGGCCGGCAGCACTGGCTGGTGCACGCCAAGCTGGAGGCGCCACGTCAGCAGGTGCATCTGATTAAACGGCCGCATTTGCAGGAAATACTTGACCAATCCCTGAAACGCCGTCTGGGCCTGGTCGCCGCACCGGCCGGTTTTGGCAAGACCACGCTGGTCTCTCAATGGCAAATACGTCTGCAAAAACAAGAGATTAAAGTCGCCTGGTTAACCCTGGACGAGAACGACGCCGACACCCACCAGTTCCTCTCGTATATCATATTTGCACTGGCCGAAGCGGGCGTTCCAGTCGGGCAACTTGAAATGCTGGCGGAACAGGGTCTGACGGACATGTCCCGGCGGGCTGCCCTGTCGACGGTCATCGATGTCATTGCCCGCTTCTCCGGCAAGATCGTGCTGGTGCTGGATGATTATTACCGTCTTTCCTCCCCTGAGATCGATGCCCTTGTCAGGGACCTGGTGACCTCCTCCCCACCCCAGTTCTACCTGTTGATCATCAGCCGTTTAAGACCCGCCATCAACTTACCGCAGTTACTCGCGACCGGCCACGCCATTGAAGTGACCGCTGAGGATTTGCGTTTTTCACCGGCTGAGACGGAGCAGGCTTTTGAATCACCCGTTTCCAGTGAAGTTCTCAACGCCCTGTATGAACGTACCGAGGGTTGGCCGGTGGCGGTGCAACTGGCACAATTGCTGATTCACGGCAAACTGTCCGAAGATGACCTGCTGAAGCAGTTCAGGGGCCACAGTGGCCACATTGCCTCATACCTGGCCGACCAGATCCTGGCAACACTGGGCGAGAAAACCCAGGAATTCCTGATCCGCACCTCGATCCTGGAGCGGTTCAATGCATCACTAGCCAATGCTGTCTGCCAGCGCCAGGATGGCTGGGACGTACTGACAAACCTCGAAAACCTGCAGGCCCTCCTGATCCCTGTCGATGAACACCACGAATGGTATCGCTACCACCGGTTGTTTGCCGACTACCTGCTGGACCTGCTACGCCGGAGATATCCCAGCAGGGAAGTGGGTTTGCACATGACGGCATCCAGGTGGTTTGAAGACCATGACCAGGTGACCGAGGCCGTACGTCACGCGCAACTGGCCGGTGACTTCGACCGCTGCGCACGCCTGATCGAGCGCCAGGGAAGCTGGGAGCTGATCCTGTTCGGCGGGATCGGTCAATTGCGAAATCTGCTGCGGCACATTCCTGACAGCGACCTCGCACGCTTCCCAAGGCTGCAACTGGCCCGTGTGTACATACTGACCAAAGACGGCAGGATTCCGGAGGCCCGCGCACTTTATGACGCGGTTGTCAGCAATCCCCTGGCCGAACTGCAGGCGGGCGCCCTGCAACGTGACCTGATGAACATCGGGTCCATGCTCGAGATCTATGAAGATGTCCACGTTACGCCCCCTTACCTGGATGAATTGTATCAACGCCAGCAGACGATCGCCCCTGAGGACGCCCTTTCGCGGGGTATTAATGACTGTATGCTGGCACTGTCAACACTGGCCGTGGGGCGCTACCGGGAAACCAGCCGGGTCTGTCAAACGGCCATGCGCGCGATGCGCCAGGCGGGCTCGATGCCCGGCCTGAATTACTGCTATCTGCACGCCGGTGTCGCAGCATTTTACAGTGGACAGTTCCGGCAGGCCGAGGCGCATCTGAGGGAATCCCGCCGGCTGGCGGAGGATAATTTTGGTGTCGACAGCGGGCTGAAATTCATGTCCAACGTATTGCTCGGCGCAGTCGTTTTCTGGCGCGGAGAGCAGACGGCCCGGGACAAGCAGGACTTTCTCAGTGCATTGAAGCATGTGGAGCAGCACGACGGCTGGTTCGAAATCTATGCCTTCGGCCTGACGGCGGCGGTGGAAATGGGACTGGCTCAGAACGACAGGAAACTCGCCGAGGAAGCCATCGCCCAGGCACGCCGCGTCATCGACCAGAGAGGGCTGCCGCGCTTGATGCAGCTTGCCCGGGCACAGCAACTGAAGCTGTCAGACAAACCTGTCGACGACAGCCGGAGCAGCCTCGAAAACGATGTTGAGGGAGTGCTGGCGTCCTGTGAGGTGGGTTGCTGGAAGACCGATCCTTACAGGTGGCAACCATACGTTGAGATCGCGCTGATCGGCTGCAACGCCGCGCTGGAGCCGGTCCAGTACCTTGAACGGCTTGGTGATGCGATCGAATGCTGCCACAGCCTGGGAAACCGCTTCCACCACATACGGTTACTGGTAAAAAGAGGCCAGACCAGGCAACACCTGGGTGACCAGGACGCAGCGCTGGACGACATCATGGAAGCCGTCCAGCTTGCCGCGCCCGAACGTATCCGCCAGCCATTCCGTTCCAGCCCGGATCTCGCACCACTGATGCGTAATGCTCAAAAACGCATACGCGAAGAGACGGGTGACAGCCTGCTGTTGCAATTTTTGGCGGAATGCATGACGGCACGCACCGCACCGCCCGGAAAAACCACCGGAGAGACCGTGGAAGCAGGCCTGTCGCCCAGGGAGCAGGAGGTTTTGCAGGAACTGGCCCTCGGCTCATCCAACAAGGTCATTGCGCGCGCCCTTGACCTGACGGAGCACACGGTAAAATTTCACCTCAAGAATATTTTTACAAAATTACAGGTGGAAAACCGCACCCAGGCCATCGCCAGGGCACAACAACTCAAGCTCATTTTCTGAACCTAGCCAAAAGGGTAGGTGGAAGAACCTGCAAGACCCGCCGCCCTACCCGATAAAGTTGCCAAACTACTCTTCACGGCGCTTGCCCGTGGGCAGGAAACGGAAAGATAATTCAGATGTGTAATAGATTCTGCGCAGTCCGTTTTGACCTGAATGGCATTCAGCAGAGACTGACTGTAAAGAAACCACAGACCGTTAACATAACGGCCGTATGAACCAACGGCAGGGAAACATACCCATGAAGACCTCGTTTTACGTCACACTTACATCGACCATGGTAATGATCGGTGCATTATTTATGACCCCATCCATCATGGCACAACAGGACACCGACCCGGCGCGTGAACAGATGCTGGAAGAAGTTGTGGTGACCGCGCGTATGCGTGAAGAGTCATTGCAGTCGGTTCCATTGAGTGAAACCGCTTTCACCGCCAGCCAGATTACCGATGCCAATATCGACCAGGTCGGTGATTTCATCGGTCTGACACCCAATGTCACCGTGGCACTTTCACAAAGCGCCGGCATATCCTTTTTGACGATCCGTGGCATTCCACAGGTGCGCAACGGTGAGCCACCGGTGGCGACCGTGGTTGACGGCGTTCTGCAGACCAACTCGCGTCAGTTCACCCAGGATCTGTTTGACATCCAGAGTATCGAAGTCCTGCGTGGACCACAGGGTGCACTTTACGGACGCAACGCGATTGGTGGTGCAATACTTATCAATACAAAGCAACCGACCAATGAACTGGAAGGGCATGTTCGTCTGGGATATGGAACGGGTACGGAATACCTCACCGAGGGCGTTGTATCCGGTCCCATTATTGAAGACAAGCTGTTATTCCGTCTGGCGGCGCGTTATACCGACCGCGATGGGTACTTCACCAACTTCAATCTCAACAGGAAAATTGATCCCTATGAAGACCTGACTGTAAGGGGCATGTTGAAGCTGCAGGCCAGTGACAACTTTATGGCGGACTTTCGTTTCAGCACAGGCCACACCGAGGCAGGCAGCAACCTCTTTCGGTATCAACCGGCAATCCTGACCACCGATCGAAATTCATTGGACACATCACTGCCCTTCCCGTTTGATTTCTCGATCGCTGATTCCAATCTTGTCGATCGTCATTTCAACCAGACCAACCTCGGTGCCAATACCCGTGACGTGGATGAATTATCCCTGAAACTGGATTACACGGCGGAATTCGGAACCTTCACATCCACCACCTCATACAACCAGATTGAGGAATACATCGAAGGTGACCAGTTCCCGTACACGGCGGCATTGACCCAATCCTATTTCGGCGGCGCCTTCATTGCCGATGGTGGGCAGACGCAATACGTCGATATTGATACATGGAGCCAGGAGTTCAGGATTACTTCGCCTGCCGACCAACGGATACGCTGGATGGCCGGTGTTTACTACCTGGAAACCAATCGTTTCATCTCAACCACTACAAGTGATGACCTCGGGCTTGGCCTGGAGCACGTTGAGCGTGATCCATTTTTCAACAGTTCATTCAACCCGACCTCATCGTTCTTTGCCGATGATAACAACAACAAGGCCTGGGCGGTTTTCGGCAATATCGCCTATGACATGACAGACCGTTTGGAGGCTTCATTTGCAATCCGTTATGACGAGGACAAACGCGAGCAGGTCGTTGACCCCCGCAACACCGGTGGTGTCCCGGGTGCTGTCAACAGGCATACTTTCAGCAAAGCACAGCCCAAGGTTGCGCTGCGTTACCAGGCCAGTGATGATGTCTCTGTCTACACTTCCTGGGGTATTGGTTTCCGCTCCGGTCAGTTTAACCAGAACGGTGTCAAGGAAGCCGCGGCATCTATCGGCATCAATGGCGTTGGTGATTTTGTGAAAGAGGAAACCGCCAGTACCTTCGAACTTGGATTCAAGAGTGAATTGATCGGCAACCGCTTGCGTGTGAATGGTTCCATTTATCACACGACCGATAAAAACCCCGCGTATTTTGTGTTTATCGGTCCGATCAGTGCCCAGGTACTGGTACCCATCGATAAAGTCGACCTGGCTGGCGGCGAACTCGAAGCGATTGCAAAAATTACCGATAGCTTCGATATCTATGCTGCCTTTGGTATCACGGACAGTGAAATCAAGGAATACGCGGTAGATCCCAGCCTGGTAGGCAATCACGCCCCGTATGTTGCAAAATCAACACTCAACCTCGGCGCCCAATACCGTGCAAATATCACCGACAACCTCGTTATATTCGCACGGGCAGACTATGAAAAACGTGGTGTTCAGTCATGGTCACCGGAAAACCTGACGCCACGTAATGCGCTAAACCTGGTCAATGCACGCCTTGGAATCGAGGATGCAAATGGCCGCTGGTCGCTTACCGGGTCAGCCGTCAATCTGACGGACAAGGTCTATAACTCCGAATACGTTGGTGGCGGCTTCTCTCACCCGGCACCCCCGCGTATCTGGACCATCGACCTGCGTTATAACTTCTAAGCCCCCCTGGGGGGTAAGGGTCTTAGTCCCTGCCCCCCATTTTTAATCCGGCACCCAATGGGAAACCAGGAGGCGCTGCGGCAAACTTTTTACCGGAGAGCAGTATGTCCGATTATAACTATTCGACCGATCCGGTCAGGGTCATGTGGGTCAATCCCGTTGGCTATGCAGACTATGACCGCCCAATCGCCGACCTGCTGGGCCAGATCAAGGACCCGCGCACGGAAATCGAACTGGTTTCGCTGGCGCAGGACACCTGCACCACGCATCTCGAGTACCGGGCTTACGAGGCGCTGGTAATGGGCGATATGATCCGCGTGACCCGGCATGCCGCTGAAGCGGGTTTTGATGCCCTGGTCATCGGTTGTTTTTATGACCTGGCGCTCGAGGACGCGCGGCAGATATCCGGCGACATGGTGGTCACCGCGCCCTGCCAGTCCGCGGTGCAGATCATCACCAACCTGTGTAATCGTTTTTCCGTCATCGTCGGCCAGCAATTCTGGATCGAACAGATGACCGACCGGGTCCGCTATTACGGCCAGGGTGACCGCCTGGCGTCCATGGTGCCGGTCAACCTCGGTGTGGACGAGTTCCAGGTGGACACGGCCTGTACCGAACAACGCATCCTCGATGCAGCCCACAAGGCCGTTAACGAGGACCACGCGGAGGGTCTTATCCTGGGTTGCACGCTGGAATTCGGCTTTTTCCAGGAGATCCAGAAACAGGTGGGCGTACCGGTCATCGACGCCGTTTTTTCATCGTTCAAAATGGCCGAGTATCTCGGTGGCCTGAAACGCCAAATGGGCTGGAAAACGTCCCGCAAGGGTTCGATGACCCCACCACCCGAAGCCGAGTTGCAAAAATTCAGGATTTTCCAGGCCCCGGCGCCAGTCGGCAACCGCATCACCGTGCGCTGAATGAGATGCTTGCAACCGAACGGAGTTCAACCACACATCACAGGTGAGTGTTATGGATATTTTCCCCCTGCCCGATTCAACGGGTGAAGTCGACATTTCCTCGCTCCTGAATCTGGGTCCGTTCGACCATGCAGGCATCGATGTCGGCAGCGCCAGCTTTCCGCCTGGAATCCGTTTTCCCGAAAGTGGCTGGTCACAACACGCCCAGCACGAGATTTCCATCATACTCAATGGCGGGCTGATGATAGAACTGCCGGGGGAAACAATTGAGGCCGGTGCGGGCCAGGTCATCCACCTCGAACCAGGTGAGCAACACGCGGCCACGGCCAGCGCCGAGACGCAGGTTTTTTATGTACTGTACGGAGAACCGGTGGAAACCGCTTGAGCGGAAAGGAAGACCGGAATCATTTTCACAGGGATATGCACGATAAAATGCATATAAAAGGATTTGCAGGAGCAAATACCCATGAGTAAAAAAATCAGGTTGGCCAGCGACGTCGGTGGCACTTTCACGGACCTCGTCTACTACGATGTCGATGAGGACAGCGGCAATATCCAGGCCGTCAAAACCGTAAAATCGCACACCACGCCGCCCAATTTCGAAGCAGGCGTCATGACCACGCTGGACAAGGCCGGCATCCACGTGCCGGACGTGGAATTTTTCGCCCATGGAACCACCGTCGTCATCAATGCGCTGACCGAGCGCAAGGGCGTCAAGACCGCACTGATTACCACGCGCGGTTTCAGGGACGTACTCGAGATCGGGCGTGGCGACCGCCCGGACTATTTCAACCTGCGTTACAAAAAGCCGGAAGCCTTCGTGCCCCGTTACCTGCGGCAGGAAATCACCGAACGCGTGACTCACCACGGTGAGGTCTACAAACCACTGAAGCTCGATGAACTGCCGGAGATACTCGAAAAATTCCGCGCGGAAGGGGTCGAGGCGATCGCGATATCCCTGCTGCATTCCTATGCCAATCCGGCCCATGAAATCGCCCTGCAGGCAGCCATACACGAGCAATGGCCCGAGGTTTTCGTGGTTGCCTCACACCAGATTTCAAGGGAGTGGCGGGAATACGAGCGCACCAATACCGCCGCCCTTTCAGCCTATATCCAGCCCATCGCAGCCCAGTACCTCGATCAGTTGTCCAGTAAGATCGGGCAGCGCGGGTTTGACGGCTCGCTCTATATCATGCAGTCGAACGGCGGCGTGGACACCGTGGAGGTCGCCAAACAGACACCGATAACGATGGTGGAATCCGGCCCGGCTTCCGGCGTGCTCGGCGCGGCGGTGCTCGGCCGCCTGATCGGTGAGCCCAACATCATCGCGCTCGATATCGGCGGCACGACCGCCAAGTGTTCGCTGATCGATCAGAACCAGGTCAAGGTAACCAGCAAGTACATGATCGAGAAGAGCCGCGAATCGGCGGGCTACCCGATCATGACCCCGGTAGTCGATATCGTTGAAATCGGCAATGGCGGGGGCTCCATTGCGTGGATCGACGAGGCCGAGAGAATGCACGTGGGACCGAAGAGCGCCGGCGCGCTGCCCGGACCGGTCGCTTATGGTGAGGGCGGCACCGAGCCGACCACGACAGACGCCAACCTGCTGGCCGGGCGCATCGACCCGAACTACTTCCTGGGTGGCGAAATCGAGGCGGATATGGAAAAAGTCACGGCAGCGTTCGAACGTCTGGGCAAAAATCTGTCCATGAGTCCCGCAGAGGCCGCCCGCGGCGTCATCCGCATTGCCAATCACAACATGTCCAATGCGCTGAAGCTGGTTTCCATCAACCGCGGTTACGATCCACGCGACTTCACCATGGTCGCGTTCGGCGGCGGCGGTGCGATGCATGCGGCCGCGCTGGCAAGGGATCTGAATATTCCACGCGTCATCATTCCGGCGCATTCGGCGGTGTTCTCCGCCTGGGGCATGCTGATGTCGGATCTGCGCCGGGACTATATCCTTACCCGGCCGGTGAAGCTCGAAGAGGACGCCGCGACAATCATCGGCGAGATCATCGACGACATGGAAGCCAATGCCCTGGCAGCCTATGAAGCCGACGGTTTTGACAGCAGCATGGTCCGTTTCGAGCGGTACGCCCATATGCGGTATGAGGGCCAGGAGCATTCGGTCAGCATCCGGCTGCCGGATGACGAAATCGGTGCGCAGGCGCTGGCGGAAATCATCGACCGCTTCCACGTGGATTATGAGCGCGAATACACCTACCGCCTGCCGAATGACGTTCACCTGGTCAGCTACCACCTGGTGGCTTTCGGTGAGATCAAGCAACCGCCCCTGGCCAGGCTCGAAGCAACAGGCGCTGCCGTTTCCACCGCCGTCAAGGGTCAGCGCGATGTCGATTTCGACACCGATGGGACACTGAAAACAACGATTTATGACCGTGACAAACTGGCAGCCGAGATGGAATTTGACGGGCCTGCTATTATTGAAGAGAGCGCCAGCACAACCGTGATCTTCCCCGGCCAGCACGTCAAGGTCGATGGTTACGGCAACCTTCACATCACCCTTTAGAGTAGAGTACGCGGAATATGAACAGCAAAGACAACGCCAACCGACGCTTTGATCCGATCACCACCGAGATCATCCAGAGCTCCTTACAGGCCATTGCCGATGAGATGTTTGCAACCATGCGCAAAACCGCGATGAGTTCAATTATTTACGAGGTGCTGGATTTCGGGGTCTGCATGACCGATGCAAAGGGCGAACTGGCCTCTTCCGGCGCCGGTATCCCGGCCTTTGTGGGGATGCTGGACTGGGGTGTCAAGGCGGTGCTCGAGCGTCACAACAAGCCGGGTGATATCCGGCCCGGTGACATCTTCGCGACCAATGTCCCACACGCGGGCGGCGTCAGCCACATGAACGACGTCACCCTCATGCTGCCGATCTTCGTCGAGGACGAACTGGTTGCCTGGGTGGCCAACAAAGCACACTGGGTCGACATGGGCGGTATGTCCCCCGGAAGCATCAACCCGGAGGCCACCGAGGTATTCCAGGAAGGGTTGCAATTGCCACAGATCAAGATCTTCGACCAGGGTGAACCGGTCGAGGCGGTGATGGAAATCATCATGGCCAACGTGCGCCTGCCCGACATCACGACCGGCGATTTATGGGCCGGCGTCGCCTCGATGCGTTCCGGCGAAAAGCGCGTCGTCGAACTGGCGAACAAATACGGCAAAGACGCGCTGGTTTACGCCATCGAGCAGTACATGGCCTACGGTGAAAGAGTTTCCCGGAAAGCGCTCAGCGAAATGCGCAAGGGTACCTTCAAGGCCGAGGATTACTTTGATGACGGGCGCAAATTGGTGGTGGCCATCACCATCACCGATGACGATTTCATCGTCGATCTGCGTGGCAACCCGCCCCAGGACAAAAATGCCTTCAACGCCTCATATGCCGCCACCACGGTGGACGCGCAAATGGTGTTCAAGGCCGTCACCAGCCCTGAAACACCTGCCAACGCGGGCACCTTCAGACCCCTCAAGGTTATCTGCGATGAGCAATCCATTTGCAGCGCACAGTTTCCCGCCGCCATGGGGCTTTACTACGAGGTGGGCATCCGTTACATGGACCTGATCTGGAAAGCCATGGCCAAGGCCACGCCGGAGCGTCTCAGCGCCGGTCACTATGCGTCGATCTGTGGCACCATCGTGGGTGGGATTCACCCCGATACAAATCGCCAGCACTCCTTTATCGAACCCGAAATCGGCGGCTGGGGAGCGGCCGATGGCATGGACGGGGATAATGCCCAGTACACCGGCTTTCATGGTGATACCTTCAATTGCCCGGCCGAAATTAACGAGGCCCGCAACGGCATCATGATCGACCAGTATGCGCTCAACCCGGAGTCGGGCGGGGAAGGCGAATACCGTGGTGGCAAGGGCATCTATCTCGACTACCACATACTGGCCGATGGCTGGTGGCTGACGGCCATGTATTCGCGCTCGAGTTACGGGCCCTGGGGTCTCAATGGGGGTAACGAAGGCTCGACCAACTATATCCGCATCCTGCGCAAGGACGGCCGTGAGCAGGTGCTCAACACCTGCACGGGCCTGACCCTCGGCAAGGACGATGTGATCCGGGTCGTGACCGCCAATGGCGGCGGCTACGGAGATCCCAGGGAACGCGACCGCGCAAAGGTTCGCGAAGACGTCAAGAACGATTACATTTCAGCGAAGCAAGCCAAAGACGTTTACGGAATGACGGTCTGACCTGGCACGACCCATGCTGAATAAGAATGAAACCCCGATACTGCTAAGAAATGGCGTTCTGATTGACGGTTCCGGGCCTGACCCGCTTGGGAATTTTGACCTCCTGATCGAGGACGGACGTTTCAAAGAGGTTGCGGACAGACCCCTGAAATACCAAGGCGCCATTGAGATCAACCTTAAGGGCCGCAGCGTGATGCCCGGACTGATCGATTGCCATGCCCACCCGGTTCTTTCGGACTTGCGCATTCTTGGTCTTGAGGATGTCTCACCCACGTTGGCGACAGCGCACGCTTCGGTCATCATGCGCGGCATGCTGGACAGGGGTTTTACCACCATCCGTGATGCCGCCGGTGGTGACTGGGGGCTGAAAGAGGCCGTCGCCAGGGGCTACCTGGCCGGCCCCCGCCTGTTTATATCCGGGCGAGCGCTCAGTCAGACCGGTGGCCACGGTGACTTCCGGCGGCGCACCGACGATGTGATTCCGTGCGGTTGCAGCCATGTATTGCACATGACCTCGCGGGTGGCGGACGGCGTGGACCAGGTCATACACGCCGTGCGTGATGAAATGCGCAAGGGCGCCGACCAGATCAAGGTCATGGTATCGGGCGGCGTTGCCTCGCCCAACGACCCGTTACAGTCATGCCAGTATTCAGCCGCGGAACTGACCGCCGTGGTTGAGGAGGCCGCACGCTGGGGCACCTATGTTCTGGCGCACGCTTATACACCACAGGCCATTACGCACGCGGTCGCCTGTGGTGTGCGTTCGATCGAGCACGCCAACCTGATCGATGCAGCAGCGGCACAACAGGTAGCTGCGAAAGGCGCGTATGTCGTTCCGACGCTGGTGACCTATGATGCACTGGAAAACCTCGGTGAGGAACTTGGCATGACCCCGGCAATGCTTGAAAAACTCGCAGTGGTAAGAGAGGCGGGACTCAATTCGCTTGAAGTCTGCCAATCGGCTGGTGTGAATATGGGTTTTGGCACCGACCTGCTGGGCACGACCCACGAAGACCAGTCACGCGAATTCCTGATTCGTGCAGAGATTCAAAAACCCTATGAAGTTATTGACTCCGCGACACGGACCAACGCCAGGATACTCTGTCAGGAAGGCCAATTGGGCGTCATCGCGGCAGGCGCAAAAGCCGATTTGCTCGTTATTGATGGCAACCCGTTGGATGACCTTGGCTTATTACAGGACCAGGGCCGCAACATGCCGGTCATCATGCAAAACGGGCGGTTTCACAAAAATCTGATTTAACCCGCATATTGCACCAGCATCCCGGAAGCTGGCGCAATATGCGGGTTAACCCCTGCCCGGTTTCCGCATTCAGCGCAGTGTCTTGCCCTCGGTTTCGGGCAGGAACAAGGCCGCGAAAAAAGTCACCGCCAGGAAACCCGAGATGAACGTCACCGTTTGCAAAAAACTGCTGGAACCCAGCATCGCACCGATGACGACGGGTGCCAGTGCATTGGCGGCACGCTGCGCTGATGTCCCCCAGGCAAACCCTGCCGCACGCGTATCGGTCGTATAGATCTCACCCATCCAGGTATTCCACACGCCCCAGGCGCCGAGGCTGAAAAATGACAGCGTGAAATTCCAGATATACATCTGGTTCAGCGTGGCGGAGTTTGCAAACCCATAACCCGCCACGACTGAAATGAATACAAATCCGAGCATGACTTTCTTGCGCCCGTACTTTCCAGTCAGGTAACTGGCGCAGATATAGCCGGGAAACATGAACAGCGCCGAAATCGCCATGAACGACAAACCATCGGGCGCGCTCAACCCCTGTTTCGCCAGCAATGCCGGCATCCATGAGGCCAATCCCCAGTAACCCCATGCAAAACAGAAATTGATCACCGTCTGCAACGCGGTCAAACGCATGAACCCGTCTCGAAATATATCAAAAAAGGAGGCCTTGCCATCATCGTGCACGGCAAGTTTCATCGGTTTGACCACGGCGCTCAGACTGCCGCCGGAAAGACGGAAAATAGCATCCTGTGCTTCTTGCATCCGGCCTTTTTCAGTTAACCAGTAGGGTGACTCGGGCAACAGCTTGTACACCACGATCGACCAAAGACCTGCGATTGAACTGAATCCAATGACCCAGCGCCAACCATGATCCATGAGCAATGCGGTCACACCGATCGAAACCAGCAGACCGAGCGGCCAACCCGCCGACAGGTAAACCGTAGCGCGGCCACGCGACTTGACCGGCACCAGTTCTTCGAAATATGGAAATGTCACAACCAGTACACCGGCTAAAATAAGGCCACACACGAACCGCAACCACCAGAGCACCTCGAGACTGGGCGCAAAAGCCGACAACAACGGCATGACAGCGTACAGGGCCAGGCTCCACACCAGGCACGTCCTGCGTCCGAAACGGTCGACAAGTTTTCCCCAGACCAGCGCACCGGGAATCATACCCAGGAATATTGCACCGATCAGCGAACCGATCTCAGCCGTGTCGAGGTTGAAATCCGCACCGATCGAAGCACCGGACAGGATGATGATCATCATCTCCCATGATTCGATCACGAAAGACACAAATAACACCAGGCCGGCGATCCAGTGTGCCCGGTTAAACGCCATCAGCTCAAACCACTGTCCTACTTCTTTTGCCGTATTCGACGTCGTGGTGACTGCGTCAGCTTGCATGTTATCTCCCTTAGCAGAACTCATCTTCCTGCCGTGTCTTGAAATCTGAAAATTGCCATGAATAACGCTCCATCTTCTGTTAGTTTCCCGCCGTCGCTACAACAACCGCGGCTTTCGTGGAGTTTGCGTATTGTTTTGAAATCCAGGTTGAAACGTCATGAACCTGGCGCTGGATCAGGTCGCTGGAAGCAGACCTATTATAGATCGAATAAAGTTAAAATAACAGAATTATATTCTTTAATTACATATAGTTGAGAAATCTTTTTGTAATATTACCGATTCCGGAAAAAACCTCAAAAGCCGCTGGCGCACGCTGCAATGCTGTGCAACAATTAATGCCCTGGCTAATATTATTGCCACCACCACGGGCAGCAATCCGGATCAACTTTCAATGAAGGGTTATCGATTGGAAACGCTTGATGCAACAATTTCGGACGCTGTGAAAACAGCCATTTTAGCGACGATTGAAGCGCATCAAACGGCCTGGAACCAGGGTGACCTGGAGGGCCTGCTAAGTGGTTACCGGCAGGACGAACAGCTTCGCTATGCATTTGGTGGTGACATCTACCGGGGCTACCCGGCGATCAAAAAAAGATTCCTGGAAAGTTACCCCGACCCGGACCAAATGGGTGAACTGACCTTTTCAAACCTGGAGGTCACACCGTTTACAGCGCAACACGCGCTGGTATTTGGGCGCTGGACGATTGACAACGGGGGTACTCAAACGGGCCTTTTCACGCTGGAATTACACAAGTTTGGTGATGCATGGAAGATTGTCAGTGACCATACCTCAACGGCCTGAACAAGCCCAAAGCACCCGCACCAACAGGCACATTCAAAACGCTACGGTCGTACCTGCACCCTCAGCAACCGCCTGGCGGAGTATGTAACTTGCAGCATATAAATCCTGGGAAACGACCCCCAATGAATTGTAAACCGTGATCTCATCATCTGTTGCGCGTCCACCGATCTTGCCCGTCAGTACCTCGCCAATTTCTCCCACGATATGACTTTCATCGACGGAGCCTTCCCCGATCGGGATCATGATCTCTCCACCTTCATTTAATGTTGATTCAATATAATCTACGTATACCCTTGATTTAACTATAAGTTCAGTATCCGATTCCCGGGCGTTCAGACCATGAGCTCCCACCAGGCATACATGTGCCCCGGGTTTGACCCATACGCCTTTCAGAATCGGATCAAGCGAACCAGTCACCGTGCACACGATGTCACAGGCCCCGGCCTCGGCAGGGTCCTGCGTGGCCCGCGTGTTGACGCCATGACGCTGAGCATGACGTTCAGCCAGCGCCTGGGCCTTCTCATAGCTGCGCCCCCAAATGACGATGTCTTCAACTGGCCGCACCGCGCAGATCGCATCAATATGACTATCCGCCTGCCCGCCGGTACCGAATATCCCGCAGCTGCCGGCGTCTTTGCGTGCAAGGTATCTCGTCGCCATTGCAGATGTAGCCGCCGTACGAATATCGGTAATTGCCCGTCCATCAATAATCGCCCGTGGCTGCCCGGTGTGCCGGTCAAAAAGGGCAACCAATCCGCTCACGACCGGTTTGCCAGCGGTTAAATTCTGCGGTAAAAAACTGACCAACTTGGCGCCAAAAGTATCCACTTCATCAGCGGAACCCGGCATTGTAAACACCACCCCGGTGTCCCCGGACAGGTTGTAAACAACGCGCGGGGGGATCTGAACATCACCTGATGATGTTGCCCGCATGGCGGATTCCATCACATCGATACACGGTCTGACCGGTAAGAGTCTGCGTGTTTCAGCCGCATCAATGATGATCATGCCAACGTTCCCTGGTTTCAAATGAATAAAAAGGTGATCGCGTCACCAGCTACCGGTGTTTGGCAGGGACGCCCACGGTTCTTTCACCGGTAGAGCCTCGCCGCGCTGCAATAACTCGATCGAGATGCCATCGGGTGAACGTATGAATGCCATGTGGCCATCACGGGGTGGGCGGTTAATGGTGACACCGGCATCCATCAGGTGTTGACAAACGGCGTAAATATCATCGACCGCGTATGCGAGGTGGCCGAAATTGCGCCCACCGGTGTATTTTTCCGGGTCCCAGTTCCAGGTCAGCTCGACCTGCGCCGCCTCGTCACCCGGCGCCGCCAGGAAAACCAGTGTGAAGCGCCCCGCCGGCACCTCGCTGCGGCCGACTTCCACCAGGCCCAGTTTGTTGCAGTAAAAATCCAGCGACGCATCCAGGTCGCTGACCCTCACCATGGTGTGCAGGTACTTCATTTCATTGCTCCGGCGGGTTCAAAACCTTGTGCAGAATTTCTTCGCTGGTTGGCCGTGTATACGGTGTTGTGAAAAACCGTTCCACCAGGGCATTGAAATGATCGGCATCGTTGGCCGGCGCCCAGTGGGTCTGACCGGGCAGGATGGCCAGGTGCGCCCTGGGCAGGTTGCGAAAAATTTCCAGTGTGTGCTCGGCGCGGATGATGTCCCGGTCACCGGCCATGACCAGCACCGGTGCTTCGATGGTTTGTAATTCGGCGTCGGAAATATTGGGCTGGGTCATCAGCAAGTCGAGCAGCTGACGCTGGAGGGGCCAGTTATCGGAGCTATCGCTGCTGGCGAGCATGGCATCGACCGCATCGCTCACGGGTTGCAGCAAACCCGGCACCCAGTCGTTGACGGCGTCCTCACCGGGGCGCAGGTTGGCCCCCATGATGGCCATCTTGTTGACCTTGTCAGGATGATGGATCG
>CAZAWX010000013.1:0-36846 GCA_964488985.1 uncultured Ectothiorhodospiraceae bacterium | reverse complement strand
AGTGCAGGAAGTGCAGGAAGTGCAGGAAGTGCAGGAAGTGCAGGCCCGTATGGAGATTTCACGTGGGCCGTTGCATAAATCATTTACCACTCGTAATCGTATGTATTCAGGGCGACAAATTGACCTGACACTGGTGGAAGGGCCATTTAATAACCTTGAGGCATGCTGGCGATTTTTAGATTTAGGCACCGATGGCTCACGTGTGAGTCTGGAGATGGAGTTTGAGATCAGCAATCGCTTTTTGCGCTTAAGTCTGAGCCCTGTTTTTGCAGAAATGGCTAACTCCATGGTAGATGCCTTTTGTAAACGTGCAGTGAATATTTATGGTGGTTAACGCTGAGCAGGCGAATTTATGCGTCCAAGTTGTATTGGCATATCGTGATCGGCAGTATGTTGAAACCCATACCCTGGCAGCAGGGTCCAGTGTGGGTGATTTATTGCAGATAGCAGGAATTTTGACACGTGTGGCGCAAGGCGACAGGTCAGAATTAAGTCTGGCGATATATGGGCGTAAAGCGCTACCCCAGACCCTGTTAAGCGATGGTGACAGAGTCGAAATTCTCAGACCATTGACGGTCGATCCCAAACGTGCCCGGCAAAGACGGGCGCAATTGAAGTCAGATCAATAAGGACTCAGTCCGGGCTGTTTTTGGCATCAATCACCACTGGCATCAGGTATGGGTTGGGGTTGCGCTTGTGCCGGATCCGATTTCTTGTTTTGATTATCGTCCGCCTTGATTCCCAGTTTTTTTGCCCAGCGGGTTAAAAAACTTTCACTTTCATCCGTATCCTGGTCCTCTGAATTTTGAGCCCCAAGCGTGTGGTTTTGCGTGTTTTGTTCTGTGTCTGCCAAGGCGCTGTTTGCCACTGATTCCTGTGCCTGGCCATAGCCTTTAAGCAGACCCTCAAGGAACTGCTGATCTGCAGCGGTGATTTCAACCTCCGGCGCCTTGGGGGCTTGTTCCTTAATTGCTGCTGGTTCTTGCTGGGGAGATTTTTTCAATTTGGAAAGATCAATGGATTTCTTTTTATGCGATAAAAAACTCGGCGTCAGTGAAGCAAAAATACTGTCATCGTTCAGTCCTGGTGGAACTGTAACGAGTTGATCAGGTTTCTTGGCAATTTTAATGGGGCCTTTTGCAGCACGTACATTCCCGCCGACACGAATGAGTCCCTTTTTATCGAAAAATACGGAGATTATGCGTTGCTCACGTTCACCATTTCCGGGTTCGAAACTATAGTAGTAGTCCCAACGATCCTGGTTAAATGCATCCGCGACCAATGGTGTTCCCAGGATGAAGCGCACTTTGCGGCGTTCCATTCCAGATTCCAGCTTGGCGAGTTGTTCCTGGGTGATGACATTGCCCTGCTGGATATCAATCCTGTACACCCCCGGAATCCTGACTTCCTGACAGCCTGTCAGTAACAGACTGAGAATGATGCCAAGAGGCCATTTTGCCAAGCTGGTATTTTTTCCGTACATAACAGATGCGTTAATAATTTGCGGTAGAATTTTCATGGGGCGATTATAGAGGAATCAGTCTTAAGCTGTGGATCTTTTCGGTTGTGTCGGGCGTCCAACGGATTCTGTGGCAAGCATCTCCCGAGCGTGGACCCTGGAGCTTTCTGTAATTTCCATGCCCGCCAGCATACGGGCTATTTCATCAACCCTGTCCGGGCCAATCAGTTTCTGTAATGAGGTGCTGGACTTCCCCTGCTCGACCTGTTTGCTGACCTGGATATGCTGATGGGCCAGAGCGGCGACCTGGGCGAGGTGGGTGACGGTTAAAACCTGACGACGCTTGCTCAGTTCACGCATCAGGCGGCCGACGATCTCGGCAACCCTGCCACCAATACCCGCATCGACTTCATCGAAGACGATGGTGGGAATACCACTGTCACCAATAGCGACTGTTTGCAGGGCAAGGGCAATACGTGACAATTCCCCACCAGAGGCCACCCGGGCCAGGTTGCGTGGCGTTTGTCCCGGGTTGGTTGAGATTAGAAACTCTATACGTTCACCTTGCGCGGATATTTGGTCTTCTGGCACAGGGTGCAGGAGAATTTCAAATTGTGCATCTTCCAGGCCAACCCGACTCAACTGCCGGTTCACGGCGCTTTTTAGGCGCAGTGCCGTCTTTTTTCTGCTTGAAGTAAGCGCCGCCGACGCTTTTTTGTACTGCCTCGTTAATTCCGCTGTCTGGTTCTGCGCCTGGGACAGACGTTCACCAGCCGTTTCAGCCGTGCAAAGTTCTGCTTCAAGTTCGTGCATGCGTGTCACAAGGTCCCCGGCCCGGCACTGATGTTTACGGGCTAAATCTTCCAGTGCTGACAAGCGGCGTTCGATCTCATCAAGCTTTAGATGATCAGGTTCAAGGGTTTGGGCGTAATGCCGTAATGTGGATATGGCTTCATTGGTCAATGCTTGTGTTTGCAACAGAATCTGGCCTGCCTCATCCAATGCCGGATCAAGTCGACGCATGACCTCGACCTGTAGCAGAGCCTTTGCTGTTTGTGTATTTACACTCTGCGGGTCTTCATCGAGTAATTGTAGAGTTGCTGCCACCGAAGTGGCCAGTTCAGAGCCATGGCTTAGTCGGCGGTGTTCTGCAGTCAGCATTTCAAAATCCGTTGATTCCAACGCCAGAGATTTCAATTCATCAAGCTGGTAGCGTAAAAAAGCAATTTGCTGACCGCCTTCAGTTCCTGATTTCAGGAGTTGGTTGATGTCATTTTCGAGCGCTCGAATTTTTACGCTGGCCGTGGCCACAGCGTCCAGTTCTGTGGCGTGTTGTCCGTACTGATCGACAATCTGACGTTGGATTTCAGGCTTTAACAAGGACTGATGCGCATGTTGGCCATGAATATCGATCAGGCAAGTGCCCAGTTCCCGCAACTGACTGACAGGGACGGAGCGGCCATTGATAAACGCACGTGAACGTTTATCAGCACCAATGATGCGGCGCAAGACACAGGCACTATCCTCATCTTCAAGCGCCTGTGCACAGAGCCATGCTTTGGCGGCCTGGCCTGGTTCAAAGTCGGCAATGACCTCCAGATCCCGGTTGCCATCCTGGATTAATTCGGTATTCGCGCGTTCACCAAGGACTAAATTCAGAGCATCGACCAAAAGCGATTTACCCGCACCGGTTTCGCCGGTGAAAACCGTCATTCCAGCAGCAAAATCAACACTTTGATTGTCAATAATGGCAAAATTTCTGACCTGTAGGTGCAGTAATCCCGGAATCGGATCCGGACCCGTCTGAACTGTGGGCACTATAATTCCCGCGCCCAGTGTAATTTGGCCCGTAGTAACTCGAAAAAATCATGGCCACGGGGGTGGATCAGATAGACAGGTTTTGGCATCCGGCTAATGATAATCCTGTCACCATCGCTGATAGTCAGTGGATCCTGCCCATCGCCGGTTAATTGAGCCATGTTACTGACTTCGTCATGAAGAAGAATTTCAATTTGTGAGCTTGCAGCGATCACTATGGGTCTGCTACTGAGTGTATGTGGACAGATTGGGACCACAACCATCACCTGCAAATCGGGTGTCAATAATGGGCCACCACCCGATAAGGCATACGCAGTAGAGCCTGTCGGAGTGGAGACGATCAGGCCGTCAGAGCGCTGAGAATTAAGCAGGCGTCCGTCAATATGAGTTTCAAACTGGATCAGGCGGGCAATATTATGCTTGTGTAAAACAATTTCATTCATGGCGTCAAAAGTCTGATCCGGGTGCCGTTTTGACACAACCCGGGATTGCAGCATGAAGCGTTCATCTTCCTCATACTCCCCGGACAAAATTGGGCGCAGGCACTGATTGATTTCATCGGGGGATATATCAGCCAGAAAGCCTAATCGACCCAGATTAATTCCCAGTAATTTTGTCCCGGAATCGTTCAAGGATCGTGCTGCACTCATGAACGTCCCGTCGCCGCCAATGACAATGATGAGATCACAACGATCGCCCAACACATCCCGTTGGCACTGAGGTAAGCAGGAAATTTCGGAATTGACTCCCTGGAGGACATTACCCTCGTCCAGGAGTATATCGAACCCCATTTCGTCCAGCAGCGTGACGAGTGTTTGCACCGTTTTGCCAAGCCGGGGATTGTGATGCTTGAATATAAGTCCAATCGTTTTAAACATTCAGATGTCCAGGAAACATGCGCGTTAAATCGGCAGGTTTGCCGTAACGCTTTTCGCGCCCTGCGATGATAGTGGAATTCACCTTAGCTTCAAGTCGCTGTGCTCTTTGCACTCTCTGGGGTGGAGTGCTAAATTTGCCGGAGTATCCTTATTGTCATGCGGTGAAGTCAGAGGGCGGTTAAATAGTGGCCGATTGTATACTTCTTGTCCTGCATATAGGTTTTAATTCGTATTTCTTTCGTATTTCCAAGGAGTTAATCGGTAAATGAGCGAGGCCAGCCTCGAGATCCCATTGAATGACAGAGCTCAGGCACTGCTCAAGGCGTTGGTGGAGCGCTATATCCGTGATGGACAACCTGTAGGCTCGCGGACCCTGAGCCGTGATACAGGATTGAGTCTGAGTCCTGCAACGATTCGCAATGTCATGGCGGACTTGGAAGATCTGGGCCTTTTAATTTCCCCCCATACCTCTGCAGGCAGAATCCCCACCGTCCAGGGCTACCGATTATTTGTTGATTCACTGATTAATATCGATGCAATCGATGACAGTACTCTGTGCTTTCAAATTGGCCGCGAACTTGAATCCAGTCAGGATTCTCATGAATTAATGCAGGCTGCCTCGACCTTGATTTCTGATATTACCCAGTTAGCGGGCGTTGTTATGGTGCCGCGACAGGAAGATATTCGTCTGCGGCAGGTGGAATTTTTACCATTGTCTGATTCTCGTGTACTGGTGATCCTGGTCGTCAACAGTAAAGAAGTACATAACCGGATTATTCACACGGATCGTTCATATACCGCCTCTGAACTTGAGCAGGCCGCGAACTATCTTAATAAAATTTGTGCCGGCAAAAATTTGTCCAGCATGCGCGAGAACCTGATCCAGGACTTACACCGGGATCATCAGCGTATGAATGAGACCATGCTTGCTGCAATCAGGCTCGCCGAGCAGACGTTTGATGCCTCACACCATGAAAAAGAAGTCCTGGTCTCAGGCCAGACGAATCTAATGGATTACGGTGAACTGGCCGACATGGACAAATTGCGCCAGTTATTCGATGCTTTCGGACGCAAACGGGATATCTTGCACCTTCTCGATCAGTCGCTTACCGCCAGCGGAGTGCAAATTTTCATTGGCGAAGAATCCGGCTACGAGATCTTTGATCAATGCAGTGTTGTGACGGCCCCGTGTGAGAGCGAGGGCCATGTGCTGGGTGTCCTGGGTGTTGTGGGTCCGACCCGCATGGCCTATGACCGGGTTATCCCCTTAGTAGATGTGACAGCGCGCCTGCTTGGCGCGGCCTTGAATCAGCGCCAGTAGACCCCATCTGCAATGCAAGCAGGTCAACGTGCAGTCCTGGCGGCTGCTCCATACTAAAAATATGACAGGAATTGATAAGTGAATCAGGATGTAAAAGATAATCCCAGCGAATCGGATTTTGCTGCCGCACCGGAAGAACCCTCGAGCAGTGACAGTGTACAATCAGGCGCCGGTAGTGTTGAGATAACAGGCCTGGGCGACGAAGAGACGATGCCAAACCCCAATTTGGCACAAGACGGCTCGGGGTCTGCTGAAGGTGCCATGGACCCTGTTGTCGAAATCGCCGCGTTGCGCGCTACCGTCGACAGTCATTGGGATAAACTGTTGCGCAGTAATGCTGAGTTGGACAACTTACGTAAACGCACACAGCGGGATCTGGAAAATGCTCACCGTTACGCGCTGGAGCGTTTTGTTGCTGAATTACTGCCGGTGAAAGACAGCCTGGAACTGGGTCTTAATGCCGCTACGCAAAACGATGAAGATATGGCAGCAGTACGCGAAGGTCTTGAGTTGACCCTGAAGATGTTCTCCGGCGCGTTGGAGAAGTTTGCCATTGAGGAAATTAACCCCCTGAACGAGGCATTTGATCCTGAACTGCATCAGGCCATGACAGCCCAGGAGGATGCTGAGCATGAGTCAGGCAGCGTTATTAACGTGGTGCAAAAGGGCTATCGGCTCAATCAACGATTAATCAGACCGGCATTGGTAATTGTGGCGAAATGAGGATCTGGGCCTTGAATCGGGGCTGAGCATCCCAATATCAGGGATATCTGCCGGGAACTTAGCGTTTTAGATACATTTCCGCTGGCATGGCGAGTTTGGCCATGGCGGATGTGTGAATCGATTCTGCGGCGTGGTTTTGGAAAATATTGGAGTGAAATAATGGGCAAGATAATTGGTATTGATCTGGGTACGACCAACTCGTGCGTATCCGTCATGGACGGGGGTAAACCACGGGTCATCGAAAACAGTGAAGGTGATCGCACCACACCATCCATCGTTGCGTTTACCAAGGACGATGAAGTGATTGTTGGCCAGTCAGCCAAGCGCCAGGCTGTGACCAATCCGAATAATACCTTATCTGCGGTGAAGCGCCTGATTGGCCGGCGATTTGATGATGCCGTTGTCCAGCGGGATAAAGACATGGTGCCCTACAAAATTGTCAAGGCGGACAATGGCGATGCCTGGGTGAAGGTAAATGATAAAAAAATGGCGCCGCCGGAAATTTCTGCCCGGGTGCTGATGAAAATGAAATCCACCGCTGAAGACTATCTCGGTGAAAGTGTCACTGAAGCGGTGATCACGGTTCCAGCATACTTTAATGACTCACAGCGGCAGGCGACTAAGGATGCCGGGCGTATTGCCGGACTCGATGTTAAACGGATCATAAACGAACCGACCGCTGCTGCATTGGCGTATGGGATGGACAAAAAACGCGGCGATTCCACAGTGGCAGTTTATGACCTGGGTGGCGGCACGTTTGATATCTCAATTATCGAAATTGCGGAAGTCGATGGTGAGCATCAATTCGAGGTTTTATCCACGAACGGCGATACTTTCCTCGGTGGTGAGGACTTTGACTTACGCATCATCGATTATCTTGTTGAAGAATTCAAAAAAGACTCCGGGATTGATTTGAACAATGATCCACTGGCTTTACAGCGCCTTAAAGAATCTGCCGAAAAAGCCAAAATTGAGCTTTCCTCAAGTACACAGACAGAGATTAACCTGCCATATATCACAGCTGACGCCAGCGGCCCGAAGCATCTGATCATCAAACTGACCCGGGCCAAACTTGAATCTTTGGTTGAGGGTTTAATCTCACGTACCGCACAGCCCTGCAAAACAGCCCTCAAGGATGCTGGATTGGCCTCCAGTGGTATTTCGGACGTCATTTTAGTTGGCGGACAAACCCGTATGCCAAAAGTCCAGGAGATGGTGGAAGAAATTTTTGGCCGCAAGCCTCGCCACGATGTTAACCCGGATGAAGCCGTGGCTGTTGGTGCATCGATCCAGGCGGGCGTTTTGGCAGGTGATGTAAAAGATGTGTTATTGCTGGATGTGACACCACTGTCTCTGGGTATTGAAACCCAGGGTGGGGTCATGACCAAATTGATTGAGAAGAACACAACGATCCCGACCAAGGCTCAGCAGACCTTTTCAACTGCCGACGACAACCAGACCGCAGTGACGGTGCATGTCTTACAAGGGGAACGCGAGGTTGCCTCCGCAAACAAATCCCTGGGCAAATTCGACCTGGCGGATATTCCGCCAGCCCCGCGGGGTATGCCGCAGATTGAAGTTACTTTTGATATGGATGCGAATGGCATCTTGAATGTGTCAGCACGTGATAAAGCCACCGGCAAGGAACAGAATATTGTCATCCGCGCTTCAAGTGGCTTGTCCGACGAGGAAGTGGAGCAAATGGTCGCCGAAGCTGAGGCGCATGCTGAGGAAGACCGTGCATTTCATGCTCTGGTGGATGCCCGCAACAAAGCCGATGCGATGGTCCATGCCGCTGAGAAATCCTTGAAAGATCTCGGTGACAAGGTCGATGAACAGGAAAAATCCTCGATTGAGTCAGCGATCAGTGCGCTGCAGGAAACAACCAAAGGCGAAGATGTCGCGGACATAGAGGCTAAAACCAACACGCTTACCGAACTTACGGGCAAATTGGCTGAACGTGTTTATCAGCAAGAAGGTGGTGAAGCAGGGGCTGCGGAAGATGCTACAACTGCGAGCCAGGCAGATACCGCTTCGTCATCTACCGCAGCAGATGACGTTGTCGATGCGGAATTTGAGGAAGTTAAGGAAGACAATAAATCCTGAAGCATCCTGCGCTTGCAGGTCATTGGTGTCAGGGTGGCGCGGGTACTGAAAAGGCCCGCGCCTTTGTATTTGTTGTAGTTGCAAGCGTCAGCTCGTACCGGAAGAATGGAAACAGGTATGGAAAAACGGGATTATTACGAAGTTCTTGGTGTTTCGAGGGATGTCGAAACAGCGGCGCTGAAAAAAGCCTATCGACGTCTGGCGATGAAATATCACCCGGACAGAAATCCCGATAATTCTGAAGCTGAAGCCAAATTCAAGGAAGCTAAAGAGGCTTACGAGGTCCTTGCCGACGATCAAAAACGTGCTGCCTATAATCAATTTGGACATGCTGGCGTCACAGCAGGCGGTGCGGGTGGAGCGGGATTCAGAGACATATTTGACGAGGTGTTTGGTGATATCTTCGGCCAACATGGAGGCGGGCAACAGCGTGCGCACCGGGGTGCCGATCTTCGTTACAACCTTGAGATTGGCCTGGAAGAGGCTGTCTTCGGCACGACATCCACCATACGCATTCCTAACCGTAAGGAATGTAACAGCTGTCATGGATCTGGCGCAGCGCCTGGTTCAAGCCCCGGAGAATGCCAGACCTGCGGTGGGGTTGGTCAGGTGCGAATGCAGCAGGGGTTTTTCTCAATCCAGCAAACCTGTCCCCGTTGCCATGGCAACGGCAAGGTCATTACCGACCCCTGTCGTGAGTGTGATGGACAAGGCTGGGTCCGGGAGCAAAAATCATTATCCGCAAAAATTCCCGCCGGAGTAGATAACGGCGACCGTATACGACTTTCAGGTGAAGGCGAGCGCGGTGACAAAGGTGGGCCAGCAGGCGATTTATACGTCGAAATCAGCGTTCGTGAACACCCGATTTTCTCCCGCGATGGCAGTCATTTGTATTGTGAAGTCCCCATTAGCTTTGCGGTAGCAACACTTGGCGGGGAATTACAGGTTCCAACACTGGATGGACAGGTTAATTTAAAAGTTCCCGATGAGACCCAAACTGGCAAGTTGTTTCGATTGCGGGGCAAGGGCGTACGCTCCATCAGAGGCAGTGGTGTCGGGGATTTAATTTGCCGGGTTGTGGTTGAGACACCGGTGAATTTAAGCAAAAAGCAAAAAGAATTACTGAAAAATTTTGATGAGACAATGCGTTCCAGCAGTAAGACCCACGACCCAAAAGCGACATCCTGGCTCGATAGTGTGAAAAGTTTTTTTGAGGACCTCAAGCCATGACCAGCGCGGCCACTAAAATTGCCATTGCAGGCGCCGCCGGGAGGATGGGGCGAACGCTGATAGAAGCCTGTTGCGGGACTGCGGACTTACAATTGGTTGCGGCGCTGGAAGCCCCCGGCAACGCATTGCTTGGTGTGGACGCCGGACGTTTGGTGGGGATTGAGCAATGCGCGGTAGCGTTGACCGACGATGTGCCTACTGCCATCTCACAAGCGGATGTGCTGATCGACTTCAGCCACCCCCAGGCGAGTCTGTTACACCTTGAAGCCTGTGCAAAATCAGGCGTACGTGCCGTTGTTGGTACTACCGGTTTTACGAACACTCAGTGGCAACGTATTGATGCCCTGGCCCAGAATATGGCGATGGTTGTCGCGCCGAATATGAGTGTTGGCGTTACGGTGTGCTTTAAACTGCTGGAACTGGCGGCTGAAATTCTGGGAGATGATGTGGATATTGAAATCATCGAAGCGCACCATCGGCACAAGGTTGATGCACCCTCAGGTACAGCCGTGCGGATGGGTGAGATTCTGGCCGCTGTACTGAATCGGGATTTGAGCCAGTGCGCAGTGTATGGGCGTGAAGGGCACACGGGTGCGCGGGATAGCAAAACCATTGGCTTTGAAACAATACGCGGAGGTGACATTGTTGGCGAACATACCGTCATGTTTGCCGGCCAGGGCGAACGCCTCGAAATAACACATCGAGCCTCGAGTCGGGTAAATTTTGCCCAAGGTGCGTTACGGGCAGCACATTGGGTTGCAGGCAGGCAATCAGGACGTTTCGATATGAATGATGTGCTTGGCCTTAGCTAATACTGATTTTTTCGTGAACCGGCTACGGTAAATATATGAACAATCCCGCCCTACTTGCTCTGGAAGATGGCAGCCTGTTTCACGGTTTCAGTGTTGGTGCCGAGGGCGAAGCATGCGGTGAGGTTGTCTTTAACACCGCGATGAGTGGCTATCAGGAGATTCTTACCGATCCGTCCTATTGCCGCCAGATCATTACCTTTACCTGCCCGCATATTGGGAATACGGGCGTCACAGAGGAAGATGCTGAGGCCGATACTATATATGCTGCTGGTTTGATCCTCAGGGATGTGCCCGTGCGCCATAGCAACTGGCGAGCCAGAGGCGATCTGCGAAGCTATTTACGTGAGCGAAAACTGGTTGCTCTCGCGGGGGTCGATACCCGGCGCCTGACACGGTTGCTACGCGAAATGGGCGCAATGCGCGGCTGCATGTTGACCGGTGCGGGTATTGATCCGCAGTACGCCATAGCCAAAGCACGTAATGTGGCGGGTTTGGCGGGAATGGATCTGGCTCGGGAAGTATCGACTCGTGAGCCTTACGATTGGTTTGAGGGTAGTTGGCAGGCCAATGCCGGAGCCGGTAATCCATATGTGCACCACGATAAAGCAAACTTGCCATATCGTGTAGTGGCCTACGATTTTGGGGTCAAACACAATATATTACGATTACTGGCTGACCGGGGTTGCCGGGTCACTGTGGTGCCCGCTTGGACTGCCGCCAGCGAAGTTTTAAGCTATCGGCCGGATGGAATATTTCTGGCCAATGGACCCGGTGATCCGGAACCTTGCGATTATGCGATTGCCGCAATTGCTGAACTACTAAACCATGACATCCCGATATTCGGCATTTGCCTTGGACACCAGCTATTAGCGCTGGCAGGTGGCGCAAAAACGTTAAAGATGAAAGTCGGCCACCATGGCGCCAATCATCCAGTCCAGGATATCGTCAGCAAACAGGTTTTCATTACCAGCCAAAATCATGGTTTCGCAGTTGATGAAAGCAGCCTGCCTGAAACATTACGGGCAACTCACAGATCTTTGTTTGATGGTTCATTACAAGGCCTGGAGTGGAGGGAAAAACCGGTATTTGGGTTTCAGGGCCATCCGGAAGCAAGTCCCGGTCCACACGATATTCTGTCTTTGTTTGACAGGTTCGTGAATTCAATGGCTACAGCCGACAATACCTGAATCTGGTATTTAGCGGTTAATTCGTCCCTGTGAGTGTCTTGTTCAATAGCCTGAGTAGAGCATGCCTAAACGTACCGACATAAAGACCGTCCTGATCATTGGTGCTGGGCCGATTGTAATTGGCCAGGCTTGCGAATTTGATTACTCAGGTGCCCAAGCGTGTAAAGCTCTGCGCGAAGAAGGCTATCGGGTGGTGCTGGTTAATTCAAATCCTGCCACCATCATGACAGATCCAGGAATGGCGGATGCGACGTATATTGAACCGGTTCAATGGCAGGTTGTGGCAAAAATCATTGAACATGAGCGACCACAAGCCCTGTTACCAACGATGGGCGGACAGACAGGACTAAACTGTGCACTGGATTTGGCTCGCCACGGCATCCTGGAGAAATTCGGGGTGGAAATGATTGGTGCCAATCGTGACGCTATTGATAAAGCGGAAGATCGCGAACGGTTCCGTACGGCCATGCTCAGTATTGGCCTTGAGTGTCCGCGGTCTGTGCTCGCCAACAATATGGAACAAGCCTGGCAGGGTCAGAGTGAGGTTGGCTTTCCGACAATTATTCGACCCTCGTTCACACTCGGTGGTAGTGGTGGCGGCATTGCATACAACAAGGAAGAGTTTGCTGAAATCTGTAAACGCGGGTTGGATGCATCACCGACCAATGAGGTGCTTTTGGAGGAATCCCTGCTTGGTTGGAAAGAATATGAAATGGAGGTGGTTCGCGATAGCAAGGACAACTGCATTATTGTGTGTTCGATCGAGAACCTCGATCCGATGGGCGTGCATACCGGTGATTCCATCACGGTCGCACCTGCGCTGACCTTGACGGACAAGGAATATCAGCGTCTGCGTAATGCCTCTATTGCAGTCTTGCGTGAAATTGGTGTCGATACGGGAGGGTCGAACGTTCAGTTTGGTCTCGATCCAAAAAGTGGTCGTCTGGTTATTATTGAGATGAATCCCAGGGTATCTCGTTCTTCAGCATTGGCTTCAAAGGCGACTGGGTTTCCAATCGCCCGGGTGGCGGCCAAACTTGCAGTCGGCTACAGCCTGGACGAACTCGCCAATGAAATTACCGGTGGAGTTACGCCCGCCTCATTCGAGCCCAGTATCGACTATGTCGTTACGAAATTACCGCGTTTTAATTTCGAAAAATTTCCCCAGGCCGACGACAGGCTGACAACTCAGATGAAGGCCGTTGGGGAGTGCATGGCGATAGGGCGGTGTTTTCGCGAATCGCTGCAAAAAGCACTTCGCTCCCTGGAAATCGGGCTTGATGGACTCGATGAGAGAATCATGGAGTTTGATGACGTAAATACCCAGCATATGAAAAGCGAATTACGCCAACCCAGTGCGGAACGCTTGTTGTATGTAGCGGATGCTTTTCGTTCGGGAATGAGCCTTGCTGAAGTACATGATCTGACAGCAATAGACCCTTGGTTTCTGGCTGAAATTGAATTTCTGATGATAACGGAAAGCAACGTCAGAGCCGGCGGCATTAAGATGCTTGACGGAAAATTCTTGACTGAGTTGAAACGTAACGGGTTTTCAGACCGTCGCATAGCGAAATTGTGTTCGTGTGATGAGTCAGATATTCGTTTGCGTCGCCATGAGCTGAATCTTCATCCAGTCTATAAGCGTGTAGACTCGTGCGCCGCTGAATTCGCTGCCAGCACCGCCTATATGTACTCCAGTTACGACGAACAATGTGAAGCAGATCCAGACGATCAGCCAAAAATCATGGTTCTTGGTGGTGGCCCAAACAGGATTGGCCAGGGTATTGAGTTTGATTATTGTTGTGTGCATGCTTCTTATGCGGTGCGTGAATTTGGTTACCAAAGCATCATGGTGAACTGCAACCCGGAAACGGTGTCAACTGATTTTGATACTTCTGACCGCCTCTATTTTGAACCACTGACACTGGAAGATGTACTGGAAATCATTCGCCTTGAAAATCCTCAGGGGGTCATCGTCCAGTATGGAGGCCAGACGCCCCTGAAATTAGCCAGAGCGCTGGAAGCCAGTGGTGCGAACATAATCGGCACCAGTCCAGAGAGTATCGACCTGGCGGAAGACCGGGAACGATTCCAACAACTCGTGGATAAACTCGGCTTACGCCAACCCCCTAACAGTACTGTTCGAGATGTTGAATCAGCGTTGCTTGAAGCTCAACGTATCGGTTATCCATTAGTGGTCAGACCCTCCTACGTATTGGGGGGCCGAGCGATGGAAATCGTTCATAATGATGAAGAGTTGCAGCGCTATATGCGTGAGGCCGTCTGTGTCAGCGAAGATTCTCCGGTACTGCTGGACAGATTCCTCGATGATGCCATCGAAGTCGATGTTGATGCTGTGTATGACGGTGAATCGATTTTAATCGGCGGTATCATGGAGCATATTGAGCAGGCAGGGGTGCACTCAGGAGACTCTGCGTGTTCGTTACCTCCAGTATCGTTATCGCCTCAGATCATTGAGGAACTGCATGTCCAGACGCAGGCACTGGCCGATGGACTGCGCGTTCGGGGGTTAATGAATATTCAATTCGCAATTCAGCGAAATCAAGTGTTTATTCTGGAGGTTAACCCACGTGCTTCACGCACCGTTCCCTTTGTTTCCAAAGCGACTGGCTTGCCATTGGCTGCCATCGCCACCGGCGTCATGCTGGGACGTAGTCTGAAACAACAGGGCTATACCGGCATACAACAGCCAGCCAATTATTATGCCGTCAAAGAAGCCGTCTTTCCTTTTGTGAAATTTCCCGGTGTCGATCCCATTCTCGGTCCGGAAATGAAATCAACAGGCGAAGTTATGGGGGTGGGTCGAAGTTTTGCACAGGCCTTTGCCCGCGCATTGATTGCGGTCGATGGCGAATTTGCCACGACAGGTAAGGCCTTTGTCAGTGTTCGTGACGCAGATAAACATGCTTGCATCGACTTGGCAAAATCATTAGTCAAGCGCAACTTCGAAATCGTTGCGACACGTGGCACAGCCAACGCCTTGCGTGAAGCTGGCATTTACTGCGTAGACATTAATAAAGTTGAACAGGGCAGGCCGCATATACTCGACTTGTTGAAGAACGATGAAATAGACATTATTGTCAATACGACTGAAGGCAGGCAGGCAATCGCTGACTCTCAAACAATCAGACGCACAGCCATTCAGCGAAACGTGCCTTATGCCACAACAATGGCCTGGGCTAGAGCAATGATCATGGCGATGGGCTGCACAAAAATTACTGAGGTCAACCGTTTACAAGATTTGCACCAGGAGATGCGAAAATGAGCCGTACACCTATGACCACCCGTGGTGCGGAACAACTCCGGCAGGAGTTGAAGAACCTTAAAAACGTGGACCGACCGCGGGTTATAGCCGCTATTGCTGAAGCCCGCGCACATGGGGATTTGAAAGAAAATGCCGAGTACCACGCCGCCAAAGAGCAGCAAAGCTTTATTGAGGGACGAATTTCTGAAATTGAACAACATTTATCAGGTGCGCAAATTATTGAACCATCCTCATTGCGTGCCGGCGGGCGTGTTGTCTTTGGCGCAACTGTAGATTTGTTTAACCTGTCCAGCCAGGAGGAGGTGCGCTATCAGATTGTGGGCGATCTGGAAGCTGATATCGGCAAAGGCCTGGTGTCGATTTCTTCACCACTGGCGCGCGCATTGATAGGCAAATCAGAAGGCGATGTGGCGTTGGTAAAAGCTCCGGCTGGTGATGTGGAATACGAAATTGTGGTGGTCCGCTATATCTGAGTGCACGCTGCCAGCCGTGGCGCAATGTGGAGACTCACAGGTATTCTTTACTCGGCCTTACTTTGGAAGAACGTGTTGGTTTGTGCTCTGAATCGGGCTGTTGACGGTAGAGCACCACAACTTTTCCGATACTTTGAATTAATTCAGCCTCTAGATGTTGGCATAACAGGGCACTCGCCTGGCGAATCGCCTTACGATCACCTTCGTGCAAACGGACCTTTATTAATTCGTGCGCAATCAAGGCCTGTTCTGCCTCAGCAATCACGGCAGGACTCAGGCCGTTGTTACCAACCAGAACGACCGGTTTCAACCCGTGTGCCCGGGCGCGAAGCGTTTTTTTAAACTGTGGGGATAAAGCCATGTCCATACCCGCAAGGAAATTAAAAGTTGAGTCTGAGTGATTCCAGATAAACTGACAAGCAGATATAAATAAATGGCGAAAAAGTCCACTCGTGAATGGCTGCAACGACATCGGCGCGATCCGTTCGTACAGCAAGCCACGGCTCAAGGCTACAGGTCGAGGGCGGCGTTCAAATTATTGCAATTGGACGCCTCTGACCGGTTGTTCAAGGCGGGTCAGCAGATTGTTGATTTAGGTGCCGCACCGGGGGGATGGTCCCAGGTGGCCGCGAGCCGGGTTGGAAAAAGTGGCAGGGTTGTTGCGGTCGACCTTTTGCCTGTAGAGACGATCGCCAATGTCACCGTGATTCGGGGAGATTTCCTCGATTTAGAGGTTCGTGCGCAGATTAAAGAATCGTTATCTGGACCGGCAGACCTTGTTTTATCTGATATGGCCCCTAATCTTTCAGGTGTGAGGGAGCGCGATCAGGCAATGGCATTGGAAATTGGCTCGCAATGTCTGCAGTTTGCTGCACAGATACTGAAGCCGAAAGGAATTCTGGTCGTTAAAGTATTCCAGGGACAGTCGTTAAGCGAATTACAACATTCGCTGGCCGAGTATTTTGCCCCGGTACGCGTACGCAAGCCGCGTGCTTCAAGGAGTCGATCAGCCGAAGTTTACCTGTTGGCACGCAGAAAGTAATATACACCCATCTTCGGACGTGATGATCCGAGGCAAATTTCAGGAGCAGTGATAGTGAATCCAATGGCGAAGAACCTTATTTTATGGGTTGTAATTGCACTGGTCTTGATGTCCGTGTTTCAGCAATTCGGGCCACAACACAAAGGCAGTGGTCCACTGGATTACTCCATTTTCATCACCGATGTGAAAAATGGCCATATCAAGGAAGTGACGATTAACGGTCGCTCGATTGAAGGCCTGACACAGAATCAGGAGCGGTTTATCACCTACACGCCGGAAACCGATAACCGCGCTCTGATCGGGGATTTGCTCGATAACGGGGTGTTAATCCGGGCCATTCCTCCGGAAAAACCTTCACCACTGTGGCAAATTTTCATGTCATTGCTGCCCGTGTTGTTACTCATTGGCGTCTGGGTTTACTTCATGCGGCAAATGCAGGGTGGCGGCGGCGGCCGCGGTGCCATGTCGTTCGGCAAAAGCCGCGCCCGCCTGTTAGGGGAGGATCAGGTTAAAGTCACTTTTGCGGATGTTGCCGGGGTTGATGAGGCCAAAGAGGAAGTCGCTGAACTTGTTGAGTTCCTGAAAGATCCGGCAAAATTTCAAAAATTGGGTGGAAAAATCCCGAGTGGTGTACTCATGGTGGGCTCTCCTGGTACCGGCAAGACCCTGCTGGCCAGAGCCATTGCAGGCGAAGCACGGGTGCCGTTTTTCACCATTTCGGGCTCAGATTTCGTGGAAATGTTTGTGGGCGTCGGCGCATCCCGTGTACGCGACATGTTTGAACAGGCAAAAAAACAATCTCCCTGCATCATCTTCATCGATGAAATCGATGCTGTGGGTCGCCACCGTGGCGCCGGCTTGGGGGGCGGCCATGATGAACGCGAGCAAACACTGAACCAGTTATTGGTAGAGATGGATGGTTTTGAAGGCAACGAGAGCGTCATTGTCATTGCCGCCACCAATCGACCGGATGTACTTGACCCGGCCTTGTTGCGTCCTGGGCGATTTGACCGCCAGGTGGTCGTTGGCTTGCCGGACATTCGTGGCCGCGAACAAATTCTCAAAGTCCATATGCGTAAGGTGCCGTTGGATACTGACGTAAAACCCGCCATTATCGCTCGTGGGACCCCTGGGTTTTCCGGCGCTGATTTGGCTAACCTTGTTAATGAAGCCGCGTTGATCGCGGCTCGCGCTAATTCTCGTATGGTTGAGATGGAGCATTTTGAGAAGGCGAAAGACAAGGTCATGATGGGCGCCGAGCGCAAGTCCATGGTCATGAATGATGAAGAGAAAAAACTCACCGCATATCACGAAGCCGGGCATGCAATCGTTGGTTTGAAGGTGCCTTCCCATGATCCCGTGTATAAAGTTTCCATCATCCCTCGTGGCCGTGCTTTGGGGGTTACGGTATTTTTGCCGGAAGAAGACCGGTACAGCTACAGTAAGCAACGCCTGGAGAGTCAGGTTTCCTCATTATTCGGTGGCAGAATTGCAGAAGAACTGATCTTTGGCGCCGACTATGTGACGACAGGGGCCAGCAATGATATCCAGCGAGCGACAGAAATTGCGCATAATATGGTCACAAAATGGGGACTGTCCGATACATTGGGACCTTTGCAGTACGGAGAGGAAGATGGCGAGGTTTTCCTCGGTCATAGCGTCACCCAGCACAAGCAGTTTTCGAGTAAAACAGCGCAACTGATTGATGAAGATATCCGTAATATCATCGATCGGAATTATTCCCGGGCCCAGAGCATTCTGAGCGAATACGAACCGCAACTGCATGCGATGGCTCAGGCACTGATCAAATATGAGACCATCGATCAGGATCAGATAAATGACATCATGTCCGGTCACGATGTCAGGCCACCGGCTGATTGGAGCGATCATCCTGAGCCACCAGGAAGTGATTCGGGTGAAAAAACCGGCGTTGATGAAAACAGTGAATCTGCTAAAGGTGAAATTGGCGGTCCAGCCAACCAGCATTAAAGCCCATGTGGGCACAACAGCATCCAACAGATAATCAGCCGGTACGGTTGGCGTCTTTGTTCGACAAGGCCCGACTAAGAGGCTGGCCGTTATTAATGGGCATCGTCAATATAACACCCGATTCATTTTCCGATGGTGGCCGCTATATTGAGACCGGCCCGGCGTGTGAGCACGCTTTAAGGCTGGTGGCTGAGGGCGCTGATATTTTGGATTTGGGTGGTGAATCCACCCGTCCACAGGCACAAGCTGTACCTGTGGATGAAGAACTCAGGCGGGTCATTCCCGTGATCGAAGCCATTCGTCGTCATTGCCAGATACCCATCTCGATTGATACCAGCAAGCCCGAAGTTATGCGTGCGGCAGTCACCGCGGGTGCCACATTGATCAATGACGTCAGAGCATTACGGGAACCGGGAGCTTTGGAGTGTGCGGCGGCACTCGATGCGGGTGTGGTGTTGATGCACATGCAAGGTATGCCGCGGACGATGCAGAAAAATCCAAGTTACAACGATGTGCTAAGCGAGGTACACGATTTTTTATATGCGCGTATAAAGGCTTGTGTCGATGCAGGAATCGATTGTGGCTCGCTGATTGTTGATCCGGGTTTTGGCTTTGGGAAAAATCTGGACCACAATCTGCAATTACTTGCCAATTTAAATCAGCTATGTGCGATGGCGACACCGGTGTTGGTTGGCGTATCAAGAAAGTCCATGCTCGGGGCCATGATCGATCGTGATGTTGATGACCGTGTACATGCCAGTGTAGCGCTTGCAGTTTATGCCGCAGATCAGGGCGCCGCAGTGCTCAGAGTGCATGATGTGCGGGCAACTCACGATGCCTTGCGTGTTACTGCCATGGTGCGAGCCAGGGAAAGGAAAACTCAGTTCCAGCCCAATTCAGGCCAGGCAAATGAATTGCGTGGCTGGCAGCCTGCAGAAAAGGAAAACCATGAGTTCAACACATAAATATTTCGGCACAGACGGCATCCGTGGTGAAGTGGGCAAGCCGCCAATAACACCCGACTTTATACTCAAACTTGGCTGGGCTGCCGGCAAAATATTTGCTGGTGAGGGCAGGGGCATGGTGCTGATTGGCAAAGATACGCGGATATCGGGCTATGTATTTGAATCAGTGCTGGAGGCTGGATTTGCTTCAGCAGGCGTGGATGTGCGTCTGTTAGGGCCCATGCCCACACCGGCGATCGCTTACCTGACAAGGACTCTGCATGCACATGCGGGCGTCGTTATCAGCGCCTCACATAATCCATTCAATGATAACGGAATTAAATTTTTTGGCGGTGACGGGTGTAAATTACCGGATTCTGTTGAAGCCGCCATAGAGGCTCAAATTGATGAGCCTTTACGTAGTGTCGGGTCAAGTGATCTAGGCAAGGTAGAACGCGTCACAGATGCTGCTGGACGTTATATCGAGTTTTGCAAAAGCACCATTCCTTTTGATATGCAGCTTAGTGGTCTGCGCATAGTGGTGGATTGTGCGAACGGCGCTACCTACCACGTAGCACCGGCAGTTTTAAGAGAATTAGGTGCAGAAGTCTTAACACTCGGCACTGACCCGGATGGGCTTAATATCAATGCTGCGGTGGGCGCCGTCGCACCCGAGGCGTTGCGTCAGGCTGTTCTCACGGCACGGGCGGACCTGGGTATCGCCCTGGACGGCGATGGGGATCGCCTGGTGCTGGTCGATCATCTGGGGGAAATTCTCGATGGCGATGAAATCCTGTTAATTCTTGCCCGGGACAGGCAACGCCATGGCCAACTCGACGGTCCTGTGGTGGGAACGTTGATGAGCAATTTGGGCCTGCAGGAAGCGCTTGCGGATTCAGGCTTGGAAATGCACCGGGCTAAGGTTGGCGATCGCCATGTACTGGAGATGATGACCAAAAACGGCAGTACCCTGGGGGGAGAAACGTCCGGGCACATCATCTGCCGCGATCGGGTCACCTCGGGCGACGGAATCGTCAGTGCCCTGCAGGTGCTATGTGCGATGCGCGACAGCGGTAAACGCCTGCACGATTTGAAGGCTGGCATGTACAAGTATCCACAAATACTGGTTAATGTTCAGCTTCCTGGGCCAATGGATGTGTTGGCCATCGACCAGGTACGTGATGCAGTCAGTGCCGCAGAGGCCAAACTCAACACTGCAGGTCGTGTTCTGCTGCGGGCATCGGGCACAGAGCCCCTGGTGCGGGTCATGGTTGAGGGACGAGAACGGGAAATGGTGGAAACACTGGCCCATGCGCTGGCAGCGGAGGTTTCTGCGGCCATTAATTCACGAGATTGACGCAGTTGAGTGTTCCGTCAGTTAAATTCCGGGTGACAACACATTGATTTATTGCGGTTGCGGGGCTAACCTTCGCGGCCTTTCGGCGGGGACCTGTGAATGCGGCAAGCTTTAGTGGCGGGCAACTGGAAGATGAATGGCGACCAACAGCTTGCACGTGTGCTGGCCGCAGGTGTCGCGCAAAGAAGTGTCGGCCTGAACGGGGTGGATATCGGCTTGTGTCCGGCCAGCCCCCATTTGTCGGTGGTTGCGGAGTTGATTGTTGACTCGGCGCTCTTGCTTGGTGCCCAGGATTTATCCCGGCACAAGGCCGGAGCCTACACCGGTGAAGTCAGTGGTGCGATGTTATGCGATATGGGTTGCACTCTGGTTCTGGTAGGCCATTCAGAGCGCCGTCAGTATCACTTTGAGTCCGATGAACTTGTGGCGGAGAAATTTGCCCGGGCACTCGAATCGGGTCTCATGCCGGTGCTGTGTGTGGGGGAAAATTTACAAGATTATGAATCGGGACAATCACTTCAAGTGGTTTCGAGGCAGGTAGCGGCGATTATTGAACATTGCGGGCATCAGGCATTGACGAATGCGGTTATTGCCTATGAACCGGTTTGGGCTATTGGCACCGGCCGAACTGCAAGCCCGGAACAGGCACAGGCCGTGCATCGACATATTCGCCAACAGTTAACAGCGGCGCATGTGGAAGCACAGTCTGTGAGGATTTTATACGGTGGCAGCGTCAAAGCGGATAATGCTGCTGAATTGTTCGCCATGGCGGACATCGATGGTGGATTAATTGGAGGCGCGTCTTTAAAACTCGATGAATTTATGTCGATTTGCGAAGCCGCGTGTAATTGAAATGCAACAACTATTACTGGTTTTACAAGTACTTCTGGCTGCCGGGATTATCGCCCTGGTGCTGCTGCAACAAGGGCGTGGGGCTGATGCCGGGGCTTCCTTTGGCGGTGGCTCATCAGGTTCTTTATTTGGCAGTCGTGGACCCGCGACGTTCCTGGCCAAAGCCACGGGTTTGGTCGCGGCGTTATTTTTCATCAACAGTATCGGCCTGGCGTATCTCGCCAGTCGTGGCCGCGTCGATCACAGCATTGTTGAAACTCTGGGGACACAGAGCGAATCGTTGCCCCCATCGTTGCCCCAGTCGTTGCCTGCGCAAAATCCCAGTACGACGACCGATGTGCCTACAGCCCCAGGTAGTGACAGTACTGAAACAAGTAAAGATATTCCTGCCGTACCAGGTGAATCGACGCAGAAACCTTAGATATAATATCATCGGATCTCGGTGTTAGCTGTGTTACCCAGGCGCCAGTGCCCAGGTACAGCATGGTTTTACAAAATTGCGGATGTGGTGGAATTGGTAGACACGCTATCTTGAGGGGGTAGTGCCCAAAGGCGTCCCGGTTCGAGTCCGGGCATCCGCACCAATTATTGACAATGCGCAGAGCATTAGAATCACTGTGTTTTTTGGTCCGAAAGTGCGCTAGATCAGTTTTTAACCATTACGCAGTGCCCATGAAGATGTATTATAATGGCCGCAGCGAACGGGTACCGGTTCACCTGGCGAACGGTGCTGCTGATATATGGGTTTTGATTGACACAGGGATAGGCGCTCAATACAGTTTCGGGCTGGGAATCAACGGCTGAAACCATCTTTTCCATCATCGGATATTCACTCGAACACGCACCGCGAATGCTAGAAAATTACTTTCCAATTCTCCTGTTTATTATTATCGGCCTGGTTTTGGCGGGTGGACTGATAATGGTGGGTGCCCTGCTGGGCCCGCATCGACCGGACAGCCGAAAGCTGTCTCCCTACGAGTGTGGCTTCGAGGCTTTCGAAGATACCCGCATGAAATTCGACGTACGCTATTATCTGGTGGCGATACTGTTCATTATTTTTGATCTGGAAATTGCCTTTTTGGTGCCTTGGGCGATCGTCCTGGATCGCATCGGCATGTATGGCTTTCTCGCCATGATGCTGTTTCTTGCGGTGCTTGTGGTCGGCTTCGTCTACGAGTGGAAAAAGGGAGCATTGGAATGGGATTAGAAGGCATCCTTGAAGAAGGCTTTGTCACCACCAGTGCGGACAAGTTAATCAATTGGGCGCGAACCGGTTCGATGTGGCCGGTGACATTCGGACTTGCCTGTTGTGCAATTGAAATGATGCATACAGGGGCCGCCCGGTACGATTTGGATCGATTCGGAATCGTTTTTCGACCCAGCCCCAGACAGTCCGATGTGATGATTGTGGCGGGAACGCTGACAAATAAAATGGCCCCAGCCATGCGCAAGGTCTACGACCAGATGGCAGAGCCACGCTGGGTGATATCAATGGGATCGTGCGCTAATGGTGGTGGTTATTATCACTATGCGTATTCCGTCACACGCGGTTGCGACCGGGTTGTTCCGGTCGATATCTATGTTCCCGGGTGTCCGCCGACGCCAGAGGCGCTGCTCTACGGTATTTTGCAATTGCAGAATAAAATTCGCCGCACCTGTACGATTGCCCGCTGAGGAATCCAGTCGCCATGTCTCGAGCTCCGGAAGCCCTTGCAGAATTATTGCGGGCTACATGTGATGATCTAATCAGCCAATGCGATGTGGATCACGGCCAGGTCTGCGTGCAGGTGGCGGCAAAAGATATGCATGCGCTTGCCGTGCAGTTAAGAGATACGGCCGAGCTGGAGTTTCGTCAACTCGTAGATCTGTGCGGTATCGATTTCCTGGATTACGGCCAGGCCGATTGGGAAACCAGTGAGCGCACAACCGCAACCGGGTTCTCCCGTGGGGTGCAAAAACAGGTGCACCGCGAGAGCGGTCATCCTTGTGGGGCGCGTTTTGCGGTGATGTATCAGTTATTGTCGCATTCACAGAATCAGCGATTACGGGTACGGGCTGTACTCGATACTGACCCCCCTGTTATTGAATCGGTGACGGACGTCTGGCCGAGTGCGAATTGGTATGAGCGTGAAGCCTTTGATTTATTCGGAATTTTGTTTTCCGGCCATCCAGACTTACGCAGAATTTTGACGGACTACGGCTTTATTGGCCACCCGTTCCGTAAGGATTTCCCGTTGGTAGGTGATGTTGAGATGCGCTATGACCCGGAACTTGGACGGGTGATTTACGAGCCCAACAAGACGCAGCCACGCACACTGGTGCCCAAAGTAATCCGCCATGATGATCGGTATGGTGATGGAGAGGGCGGCGAGACCGCATGATCGGCAATGCCTGAAATTAGAAATTTCACACTGAATTTTGGCCCACAGCACCCGGCTGCCCACGGTGTGCTGCGCCTGGTGCTGGAGATGGACGGGGAAGTTATCGAACGGGCTGATCCGCATATCGGCCTGTTGCACCGGGCCACGGAGAAACTTGCCGAATCGAAGCCTTACAACCAGACGATTGGTTATATGGATCGACTCGATTACATCTCCATGATGTGCAGCGAGCACGCCTATGTAATGGCCTTGGAAAAATTACTTGGTGTGACGCCGCCTATCCGTGCCCAGTACATCAGAACGATGTTTGATGAGATTACCCGGATATTGAATCACCTTATGTTCCTGGGGACCCATGGCCTTGATGTCGGGGCCATGACTGTGTTTTTGTATACATTTCGTGAGCGCGAAGATCTGCTGGATTGCTATGAAGCTGTTTCCGGGGCGCGCATGCATGCTGCTTATTATCGTCCGGGAGGCGTGTACCGGGATCTCCCCGATGTAATGCCACAATACGCCCCCTCTAAGTGGCGTAGTCAAGCACAAATCCGCAGGCTCAACGAAAAACGTGAAGGCTCGCTGCTGGATTTTCTCGAAGACTTTACGGATCGTTTTCCGGCCTGTGTAGATGAGTATGAAACCCTGCTGACAGATAATCGCATCTGGAAACAACGCTTGGTGGACATTGGAATCGTCACTCCGGAAAGAGCGGTTGAACTTGGTTATAGCGGAGCGATGCTGCGCGGATCCGGCGTCGAGTGGGATCTGCGTAAAAAACAACCTTATGAAGTTTACGATCGAATGGACTTCGATATCCCGGTAGGGGTGAACGGTGATTGCTACGATCGTTATCTGGTTCGCATTGAAGAGTTCAGGCAATCAAACCGTATCATTCGCCAATGTATCGACTGGCTGCGTAAGAATCCCGGGCCGGTAATGCTTGATAACCATAAAGTGGCGCCGCCACACCGGGAAGATATGAAAGGCGACATGGAAGCGCTGATTCAGCACTTCAAATTGTTTACCGAGGGCTATTGTATCCCGGCAGGAGAGTGTTACAGCGCGGTTGAAGCACCCAAGGGTGAATTCGGAATCTATCTGGTATCCGACGGGGCCAACAAACCCTACCGAATGAAAATACGTTCCCCTGGCTTTGTACATTTGTCGTCCATGGATGAAATCATAAAAGGCCATATGCTCGCTGATGTGGTGACGGTCATTGGTACGCTGGATTTGGTTTTCGGAGATGTCGATCGCTGATGACTATTAAATTGCCCGCACAAATCCCCGTTTTATCGCGACAGGCTGTGAGCCATGACGAGGCGTTGACCTTACTCAATGCGCATACGCGTGAAGAGATTGACCACTGGTTGAGCAAATATCCCCATGAACGGCGACGTTCCGCAGTTCTGGGAGCATTGCGTGCAGCACAACATCAGAATCAGGGCTTTCTGAGTGAAGAACTGATGAATGCCGTGGCGGCTTATTTGGAATTACCCCCCATCTATGTCTACGAAGCTGCCAGTTTTTACTCCATGTTTGAAACTGAACCCGTTGGCAGGCACAGTATTTCCGTGTGCACGAATATTTCCTGCATGCTTTGTGGTGGTGAATCCATTCTCGCGCATATTGAAAAGAAATTAGGTGTCAAGGTTGGTCAAACAACTGCGGATGGCAAGTTTTATATCAAGAACGAAGAAGAATGTCTGGCCGCCTGCTGCGGCGCGCCGATGATGATGGTTGACCACATCTACTATGAGAATCTGACAGCTGAAAAGGTTGATCAGATTCTCGATGCGTTGGAGTGATGGCGATGCTTAACGAAGTCTGTTATGCAACCCGGGATTTGGAAAATCCCTGGACGCTTGAAAATTATATCTCTGTCGGTGGTTATGAAAGCTGGAAGCAGATCCTGAAGGAACGTCCTGCCCCTGAATCCATCGTCGATCAATTAAAAGCATCCGGCCTGCGCGGACGTGGTGGCGCCGGGTTTCCGACCGGGTTGAAATGGAGCTTTATGCCCAAGGGCTACAGTGGTCAGAAGTACGTTGTCTGCAACTCTGACGAGAGCGAACCTGGAACCTGTAAAGACAGGGATATTTTGCGATTCAATCCCCATGCCCTTGTCGAAGGACTGGCGATAGCCGGTTACGCCATGGGGGCGACCGTGGCCTATAATTATATGCGCGGTGAGTTTATGGACGAACCGTTCATGCGCTTTGAGGCAGCACGGGAAGAGGCCTACGCCGAAGGACTGTTGGGTAAGAACGTGCAAGATACCGGTGTCGATATCGACATCTATACACATTTAGGGGCAGGAGCATACATTTGCGGTGAAGAGACCGCATTACTGGAGTCCCTGGAAGGCAAAAAAGGCCAGCCCCGTTACAAGCCGCCATTCCCGGCTAATTTCGGCCTGTATGGAAAACCAACCACGATCAACAATACTGAAAGTTTTGCCTCTGTGCCCACGATCATACGCCGCGGTCCGCAATGGTTTGCCGACTTAGGGCCGGAAAACAACGGCGGCAGTAAATGTTTTTCTGTCTCCGGACATGTTAATAAACCTGGTAATTTTGAAGTGCCACTTGGCATACCCTTCAGTGAATTGCTGGAGATGGCAGGTGGGATCCGCAGCGGTCATACACTCAAAGCGGTAATACCTGGAGGTTCCTCAGTGCCGGTTGTGCCAGGCGAGCTCATGATGGGCGTCAAGATGGATTACGATTCATTGCGCACTGTCGGATCCATGTTGGGTTCCGGTGCAGTGGTGGTGATGGATGAGACGACGTCTATGGTCAGTATGCTGAGGCGCATTGCCAGATTTTACTATTCAGAGTCCTGTGGACAGTGCACTCCGTGCCGGGAAGGCACGGGATGGATGTACAGGATGTTGTGCCGAATTGAAAATGGTGAGGGCCGGATCGAAGACCTCGATATGCTGGTCAACGTGGCGAACAATATTGAAGGACATACAATTTGCGCATTGGGCGATGCGGCAGCGTGGCCAGTGCAGAGTTTTCTAAAGCATTATCATGACGAATTTCTTTATCACATTGAGCACGGCAGTTTTCCGCCCGGTGTTGTGCCCTTTATGCAGGCGGCCTGAGTAATATCACGAAGATGTCTGACGCTATCAACATCGAAATCAACGGCCAAAGCTGCACCGCAGCTAAAGGCGAAATGATCATCGAAGTCGCTGATCGTAATGCTGTGCATATCCCGCGTTTTTGTTTCCATAAAAAGCTTACAGTGGCGGCGAACTGCCGCATGTGTCTGGTGGAAGTTGAACGCGCACCGAAACCGATGCCGGCTTGTGCTACGCCCGTCATGGATGGCATGAAAGTTTTTACACACTCCGATGTGGCCCGAAAATCCCAGAAGGCCATTATGGAGTTCCTGCTGATTAATCACCCACTGGATTGTCCGATTTGCGACCAGGGCGGTGAATGTGAATTGCAGGATATGGCAATGGGCCATGGCCGCGATGTTTCACGATTTGTCGAGCGCAAACGGGTTGTTAAAAACAAAAATCTAGGCCCCTTGATCGCTACGGACATGACGCGTTGCATTCACTGCACGCGCTGTGTCCGCTTTGGGGAAGAGATTGCCGGATTGCCCGAAATGGGCGGCGTAGGCCGCGGCGAACACCTTGAAATCGGCACCTTTATACAGACGAGTGTTGATAGTGAACTGTCGGGCAATATGATTGATTTATGCCCTGTGGGGGCTTTAACCAATAAACCCTTCCGGTTCAAAGCCAGAACCTGGGAAATGCAGCAGCATAACGCGATTTCTCCCCATGACAGTGTCGGATCAAATATGCATTTGCATGTGCGGCAGAATCAAATCATGCGTGCAGTTCCGATGGAAAACGAAGCAGTTAATGAGGTCTGGCTGGCTGATCGGGATCGTTTCAGTTGCACCGGGTTATATGCGCAGGACCGTCTGCAGACGCCACTTATCAAACGTGATGGCGTGTGGCAGGAGTGCGATTGGGAAATGGCTTTATCGCAACTCGCCGGTGTCTTGTCTGAGATGGCTGAGAAACATGGCCCGCAGGAGGTTGGCGCACTGCTGGCGCCTGGTGCCAGCGTGGAAGAATTCTATCTGGCACAGAAATTGTTCCGGGCATTGGGCAGCAATAATATTGATCACCGTTTGCGGGAGCAGGATTTTTCCGATCAGGATCAATTTCCGGCTGCGCCCGGCCTGGGTTTTGAATTGGCCGACCTGCAGGCAATGGATACAATTTTGTTACTGGGTTCTAATTCCCGCAAAGAGCAGCCTTTGGTCAACCATCGTCTGCGCAAGGCAGCACTTTCTGGTGCGAAGATTATGGCGCTGGACTACATGGCCCAGCCATTTAATTTTCCACTCGCGGCACAGCAGGTCGTTCATCCAGACGAAATGGCCGCAACACTGCTTGAAATTGCCCAGGCCTGTGGCGCCCAGGCACCGCTTAAGGGCGATGACCCTGCCTCCCAACTGGCCTTGATTGCTGAGCAACTGACCAAGACGGAAAATGGGGCGATTTTGCTCGGCCCGGGTCTATTGAACCATCCTCATGGCGCAGCACTGCGAGGCTTGGCACAATCCATCGCGGATCAATCCGGGCTGAAACTTGGCTTGTTGTATGACGGCCCCAACAGCGCAGGGGCTTGGCTGGCTGGTGCCGTTCCGCATCGGCGTGCCGTGGCTGGTACAAAGGGCATGGATGCCATGGCGATGTTGGAATCGCCACGCAAAGCCTATCTGCTTTTGGGACTCGAAGCTGAATTTGATTGCGCTGACAGCGGCAAGGCGCTGAGTGCGTTTGAACAAGCTGAATTTGTCGCCGTTCTGGGTGCTTTTGACAACCCGCGTATGCGTGAGTACGCAGATCTAATCTTACCGATCGCGTTGTTCCCGGAAACCTCGGGGAGTTACGTGAACCTTGCTGGTAAGTGGCAGAGTAGCCTGGGCTGCGCGCCACCTCCGGCTCAGGCGCGACCCGCTTGGAAAATCTTGCGTGTGCTTGGCAATTTGTTGAAGTTTGATGGATTCGATTTTCTGTCAAGCGAGGAGATTCGTGCTGAAGTCGAAGCACTATGCGCGACCGAGAGTCACGCCAGCGATTGGCAGGTACCTGAAAAAATGCCAGTGAAATCTGCCGCCGGTGTAACACGTATTGCAGATACGCCTATCTATGCTGTTGATGCGCTGGTTCGTCATGCACAACCGTTGCAGGCAAGCCGCGATGCGCAATTTTCCGGGCTTGAGTTACATCCGAATTTGGCAGCCCGTCTGGGGCTTGCCGCAGGAGATGCCGTCAACGTGATCCAAAACAAGACCGAGGCAAGTTTTCAGATTAAATTAACAGACACCATTGCGGACAATTGTGTCCGCCTGCCCGCTGGAATACCGGAGACGATTGGACTCGGCACCAGTTATTCCAGCATTGAGTTAACTAAAGCCTGAACCGACGAGCATGCCAGATTTTATTCTCACAATTTTGAGTATTTTCCCCGACAGCGTTGCGCAGTTGTTGATTGTGTTGATCAAAATTGCCGTCATATTGGGCCCCCTGCTTGGGGTTGTTGCCTACTTTACCCTGGCCGAACGCAAGGTGATTGGCTTTATGCAAGTCAGGCTGGGGCCAAACCGGGTGGGTATCGCTGGCTTGGGCCAGCCGATTGCGGATGCAGTCAAATTGATGGTCAAGGAAATCATTATTCCGGCTGGAGCCAACAAATTTCTGTTCATTTTTGCCCCAATCCTGTCGTTAACAACGGCCTTGGCAGCCTGGGCGGTGGTGCCCTTCAGCGACGGTCTGGTGTTAGCCAATATCAATGCTGGATTGCTCTACGTGCTGGCAATGACGTCACTTGGCGTGTACGGAATTATCATCGCTGGATGGGCTTCTAATTCCAAATACGCACTGCTGGGGGCAATGCGTTCGGCTGCGCAGATTGTTGCCTATGAAATAGCCATGGGTTTTGCCCTGATTGTTGTGTTGATGGCGGCAGGCAGCCTGAATTTAAGTGAGATTGTGCTGGCTCAGCAAGGTGGTTTGCTGCACTGGTTCTTGCTTCCACTTGCACCGATATTTCTTGTCTACGCTATTTCCGGAGTTGCAGAAACAAATCGTGCTCCCTTTGATGTTGCCGAAGGTGAATCAGAGATTGTTGCCGGGTTTCACGTTGAATATTCAGGCATGCCGTTTTCAGTGTTCTTTATGGCTGAATACGCCAATATGATACTGATATGCGTTTTAATCACCGTGATGTTTCTCGGTGGCTGGCTGTCGCCTTTTGAAGGGATTTTGCCAGAGCGTTATATGAGCATGCCGATCATTGGCCACGGCATTTTCTGGTTCTTTTTTAAAGTCAGTCTGTTTATGTTCACTTATTTGTGGCTAAGGGCAACTTTTCCACGCTATAGGTATGACCAAGTGATGCGCCTGGGGTGGAAGGTGTTTATTCCAGTGACGATCGTCTGGATTGTCGTCGTAGGTGCCGCCATTAAAATGGGGCTGCCCCCCTGGTTTAGTCCGGCCTGAGGAGCGCATCATGAGTCAATATAAACACTGGGTTAAAAGCTTTCTGCTCATCGAGATGCTGAAGGGGCTGCATCTGACATTGAAATATTTGTTTCGTCCCAAGTTCACTGTCAGGTATCCAGAAGAAACTGCCCCACAGAGCAATCGGTTCCGGGGTTTGCACGCCTTGCGCCGTTATCCTAACGGTGAAGAGCGTTGCATCGCATGCAAGCTTTGCGAGGCCGTGTGCCCCGCATTGGCCATAACGATTGACTCGGAGCTGCGAGAAGACGGTACGCGCCGTACGACGCGCTATGAAATTGATTTGACCAAGTGCATTTATTGTGGGTTTTGCGAGGAATCATGTCCTGTAGATTCAATTGTGGAAACCCGCATCTATGAATACCACGGTGAGCAACGTGATGACCTCTTGATGACTAAAGAGAAGTTGCTGGCGGTTGGGGACAAATACGAAAAACAAATTGCTCGTGATCGCGGCCAGGATGCGAAGTACAGATGACCGTTAAAACCTTATTTCGATGGACTGTTCCAGGAACTGAAACATGATCAGTTTTTTGTTCTATGTGTTCGCCGCCATACTAATTCTGGCAGCACTACGTGTCGTCACGACTCGCAACCCGGTGCATGCTGCACTTTATCTTGTACTGGCTTTTGTTGCCTGTTCCGGTCTGTGGTTGCTATTGGAAGCAGAGTTCCTGGCGGTTGTGCTGGTGCTGGTTTACGTCGGTGCCGTTATGGTGTTATTCCTGTTTGTCGTGATGATGCTGGATATCAAAGTGGCTGAATTACGTGAAGGTTTTATACGCTATCTTCCACTAGGGCTGCTGGTTGCGGTGGCGATGGCGGCGCAACTCATTGTGGTTGTTGGTGGTGAGCGTTTTGGCCTCAAATCATTTCCTTTTCCCGCGGCGCACTCAGTAGACTTCAGTAATACCAAGGCCTTGGGTGAACTGTTGTTTACGGCCTATCTATATCCGTTTGAAATTGCCTCAATGGTGTTGCTGGTCGCCATTATCGCTGCTATCTCTTTGAATTTCAGACGCCGCCAGGGAGTAAAGAAACAGAACCCTGCTGAGCAGGTCAAAGTGCGTGCCGCAGATCGGATCCGTATTATTAAAATGCCGTCGGAGCCGAAATGATTCAACTTTCTAATTACCTGATCCTCGGCGCTATTTTGTTTTGCATCAGTGTTGCCGGGATATTCATTAACCGCAAAAATATTATCTTGTTACTGATGGCGATTGAATTGATGCTGCTGTCGGTGAATATTAACTTCGTGGCATTTTCCAGCTTTAACGGCGATTTGTCCGGGCAGTTGTTTGTATTTTTTATCCTCACTGTGGCCGCAGCTGAAGCGGCCATTGGTCTGGCCATCCTCGTGGTGCTGTTCCGCAGACGCGGCAGTATCGGGGTGGAAGACATCGATAATCTGAAAGGCTAGGTGATCAAGGTGCCGAGTATATATTTGTGGATTGTCCTTAGCCCTCTTGTCGGTTGCCTGCTGGCGGGTTTTGGTGGTCAACGAATGAGCCGCGTTAACGCACATCGTGTCGCGATTGCGGGCGTTGCGATAGCCACAGTCCTGTCGGCATTGGTCTTTTATCGCATTGTCGTGCAAGACGGCCCAGGTTATGAGGGGACTTGGTATACCTGGGCGATGGTGGGTGGCCTGAAATTGGAGATCGGGTTCTTAATCGACCGCCTCAGCGCCACAATGATGTTGGTGGTGTCTTTTGTCTCGTTGATGGTGCATATCTATACCATCGGTTATATGAGTGAAGACCCGGGTTATAAACGTTTCTTCAGCTACATATCGCTGTTCACTTTCTCAATGTTGATGCTGGTGATGGCGAATAATTTCCTGCAACTGTTCTTTGGCTGGGAAGCTGTGGGTATGGTTTCATATTTGCTGATTGGCTTTTGGTATACCCGGCCAACTGCGATTCATGCCAATTTGAAGGCATTCCTGGTTAATCGTGTGGGTGATTTTGGGTTCCTGCTGGGTATTGGCGGGGTACTGCTTTATGCGGGCAGCCTGCATTATCCAACCGTATTCGCGCAGACGCCCGCAATGAGTGAGCTCAGCATGACAATCTGGTTCGGCCAGAGTTGGTCTGTTCTCAGCGTAATCGGGATTTTGCTGTTTGTCGGTGCTATTGGTAAGTCGGCGCAATTCCCACTACACGTATGGTTGCCTGACTCCATGGAAGGCCCGACACCGATATCCGCACTGATTCATGCAGCGACCATGGTCACTGCGGGAATATTTATGGTGGCGCGAATGTCACCAATTTATGAATTATCTGAGACTGCTTTAGCTGTGGTCATGCTGATTGGCGCAATCACCGCCTTTTTTATGGGACTGCTGGGCTTGGTTCAGTCCGATATCAAGCGGGTGGTTGCATACTCAACACTGTCGCAACTTGGTTATATGACCGTCGCGTTGGGGGCCTCGGCCTATAGTGTTGCTATTTTTCACTTGTTTACCCATGCCTTTTTCAAAGCACTGCTGTTCCTGGGCGCTGGTTCGGTCATTATTGCCATGCACCATGATCAGGATATGCGCAATATGGGTGGACTGCGCAAATACATGCCGATTACCTGGATAACCTCGCTGGCAGGGTCCCTGGCGCTGATTGGTTTTCCGGGGTTTGCCGGCTTTTATTCCAAAGACTCCATTATTGAGGCAGTGCGTGAATCAAACCTCCCAGGCGCACAAATTGCGTATTTCGCTGTGCTGAGCGGCGTTTTTATCACTGCGTTATACACATTCCGCATGTATTTTATGGTTTTTCACGGCCACCCCCGGATGGACGATCATACCCGGGAGCATCTGCGTGAATCACCCGGGGTGGTGACCTGGCCGCTCATCCTGCTGGCGATTCCCTCGGTAGTGATTGGCGCTGTTTTAATGGATAACGTGATCAGCGGTGAGCATTTTGCGAACACTATTTACGTTGCCAGTGGACATGATGTGCTGACTGGGATTGCAGAGGAACTTGAGCACGGACTGCTGCAGTTCACCTTGCACGGATTTCTCGGCGTACCGTTTTGGCTGGCAATGGCTGGCGTATTTGTTGCCTGGTACCTATACAGTTATCGCCCGGAACTTCCCGCGGTCCTGCAACAACGAATGAGCCTGTTACATACCATTTTGATACGTAAATATGGCTTCGATGAGTTGTATTTATGGCTGTTCGCTGGCGGTGCACGTAATGTCGGGCAAGTGCTATGGCGAGTGGGCGATGTGCTTGTCATCGATGGTTTATTCGTGATCGGAAGCGCCCGCTTTGTGGGCTGGTGGGCAGCTTTGATGCGGCATATTCAAAGCGGTTATCTCTATCACTATGCCTTTGCAATGATCATCGGCCTGTTGGTTCTAATTAACATATTCGTCGGACTCTAAATGTTTGATGCACCATTTTTAAGCTTAGTGACCTGGACGCCAATAATCGGCGGACTCTGGTTATTGCTGGTTGCAGGAGATCGCGCCCCCATACTCGCACGTCGGGTAGCGTTATTCACGGCCCTGCTGACGTTTGTATTCTCGATACCGCTCTACACACTGTTTGATACCCATACCCAGGCGATGCAGTTTGTTGAACGCCATGCATGGCTACCCGCATTCGATATTGAGTATTACCTGGGAGTCGATGGAATCTCGGTACCGTTGATCATCCTCACAACATTTATAACCGTCTTGACCGTTATCGCGGGATGGGAAATCATCACCGAACGCGTTGCCCATTACATGGCCGTCTTTTTGATCCAGGAAGGGTTGATGATAGGCGCTTTTGCAGCCCAGGATGCCATGCTGTTCTATGTGTTCTGGGAAGCCATGCTCATTCCGATGTTTCTAATCATCGGCATTTGGGGGGGTAAGAACCGAATTTATGCCACTGTAAAGTTCTTCGTTTATACCTTTCTCGGTTCCGTGATGATGCTGGTGGCGTTGTTATACCTGCATGCACAGGCAGGCTCATTTGCCTTGGAAGATCTGTATGCCGTCAAGCTGAGCATGCCCGTTCAGTTCTACATATTTATCGCTTTTTTCCTGGCTTTTGCCGTCAAAGTGCCTATGTGGCCCGTGCATACCTGGTTGCCTGATGCGCATGTTGAAGCTCCCACCGGTGGCTCCGTGGTGTTGGCCGCCATCATGTTGAAACTGGGTGGTTACGGCTTTATACGCTTCAGTTTGCCTATAGTTCCAGATGCAAGCCTGGCCCTGGATTGGTTCATTATTGGATTGTCATTAGTCGCTATTGTGTATATCGGTTTCGTTGCACTGGCGCAGACCGACATGAAAAAACTTGTTGCGTATTCGTCCATCTCACATATGGGCTTTGTCACACTCGGGTTTTTTATTGTTTTCAAACTGATCGAATCCGGGCAGTTACAGGGTGCGTCCATGGGCTTGGCCGGGGCGATGGTGCAGATGATTTCCCACGGCTTTATCTCCGCCGCATTATTCCTGTGCGTTGGTGTCATGTATGAACGTATGCACAGTCGCAATATTGCTGATTATGGTGGTGTGATTAACAGCATGCCTAAATTTGCGACCTTGATGATGTTGTTTTCTCTGGCTAACTCAGGATTACCCGGCACATCAGGGTTTGTCGGTGAGTTTATGGTCATATTGGCATCGTTCAAGGCTGATTTTTGGATCGCATTTACGGCGGGCCTGACATTGATCCTGGGCGCTTCCTATACGTTGTGGATGTATAAACGTGTGATCTTTGGTGCAGTCGCCAATGAGCGGGTCGCAGCATTAAAAGACATCAGCCATCGTGAAATACTGGTATTGTCGGTACTGGCAATTGTTGTGCTGATTCTGGGGTTATGGCCTGCGCCATTACTTGACGTCTTAGGCCCGAGTATTGACCATTTGGTCGAGCACATCAGCCAATCAAAGTTACCATAATCGGGTAACGAACTTAGTTCTGGACTATTTAACGTGTACAGCAGCATCCCAAACTTAACCCCGGTCGCGGCCGAACTGTCACTGTTGATCTTTATCAATGTGATCTTGCTGGTCGATGTTTATTTCGGGACTCGCTGGCGAAATTTGACCTACCAGTTAACGCAAATAGCGATTGTGGCGACCGCATTGCTCAGTATTTCACTTACCCCGGCTAGCGCAATCATTTCTTTTCATGGCCACTACATCAGCGATCCGTTGAGTGGGGCACTAAAAGTCGCCATTTTACTGATCTGCTACTACGCTTTTTTCTATCTGCGGACATACCTGCGTGAACGGGATGAGTTGCAGGGCGAGTATTTTATAATCGGTTTGTTTGCGGTCTTAGGTATGCTTGTGCTGGTCTCTGCCCATAGCCTGCTGACCATTTACCTGGGCTTGGAGTTATTGTCTTTGTCCATGTATGCCTTGGTGGCTTTGCGCCGTGAGTCAGTATTGGCCTGTGAAGCGGCTATGAAATACTTTGTGCTGGGCGCACTCGCCTCGGGCATGTTGTTATATGGCATGTCTTTAATCTATGGCACAACCACAAGTCTTGATCTGACCGAAATCCGCCGTGTCGCCTTGGAATCAGGACATTCAAACATCACCCTGATGCTTGGGTTGGTCTTCGTTGTGGTCGGTGTGGCGTTTAAACTTGGTGCTGCACCGTTTCATATGTGGGTGCCGGATGTGTATGAGGGTGCACCGACAGGCGTCACATTATTCATCGGTACTGCACCTAAAGTTGCCGCCTTTGGTATGCTGGTTCGCCTGCTGATTGATGGACTGGAGCCGTTGCAGGCAGACTGGGGGCAAATGCTGATCATTCTATCGGTGCTGTCCATGGGGATCGGTAACATCGTCGCTATTGCACAGCGGAATATAAAACGCATGCTGGCATATTCAACAATAGCCCATGCTGGATTTTTATTTCTGGGTTTGACGACAGCAACCGCAGAAGGATATGCCTCGGCGATGTTTTACATCATCACTTATGCATTGATGGCTGCTGGCAGTTTTGCTTTGGTTATTGGCCTTGGCCGCAAAGGCCATGAGGCCGACAAAATTGATGACTTTAAAGGCTTGTTTCGCAAACACCCGTGGTTTGCTTTCATGACGATGATTTTAATGTTGTCCATGGCAGGCGTCCCACCATTCCTTGGTTTTTGGGCCAAGTGGGGTGTTTTGCAAACCGTGATTGATTCCGGAAATACCTGGTTGGCAGTGCTTGCAGTGGTCTTTTCTGTAATGGGCCTGTTTTATTATTTGCGAATCGTCCGCTTTGTTTATTTTGATGATCCGGAGAGCGAGGTTGAGTTTCTTCCCAGTCAGGACTTCAGGATCATGTTCAGCACTAATGCGTTGGCTATTTTGTTGCTGGGGTTATTTCCTGGCGCCTTGATGTCCATCAGCAGGTTGGCATTCGCCGGTTGATGATACTTGGCTCCTAGGTTTGTTCTTAAGCGCAACCAAGTGGAATAGACGGG
>CAZAWX010000012.1:35580-39429 GCA_964488985.1 uncultured Ectothiorhodospiraceae bacterium | reverse complement strand
TACCACCGGAATGGGGTTTGAAAGAGATGATGGGTACCTGGAATGTGGTTGTTCCAGTGGCAAAACGTCCGACCAAAAAAGAGAATGATATCAACCTCAAAAATCTCTTTTCCGTCACCCTGCGCGATGCCGGTCAAGTGGCCTTGATTGATGGTGACAGCAAGAAGATTATCAACGTCATCAAGACGGGTTATGCCGTACACATCTCCAGATTGTCTTCATCGGGCCGGTATTTATATGTGATCGGTCGTGATGCCAAAGTCAATTTGATTGATTTGTGGATGCAAAAACCCGATACCGTTGCTGAAATCAAAGTTGGTCTGGAAGCGCGATCAGTCGAAACCTCGAAATACAAAGGCTATGAGGATAAATTTGCTATTGCGGGCAGTTATTGGCCACCGCAATACGTGATGATGGAAGGCGATACGCTCAAGCCTCTTAAAGTTGTTTCGACACGGGGTGTGACCGTAGGGGCCATGGACTATCATCCTGAACCCCGGGTCGCCGCCATTGTCGCTTCGCATCAACATCCTGAGTTTATCGTCAACGTCAAGGAAACCGGCAAAGTTTTGTTGGTGGACTACAGCGATATGAACAACCTGCGTACCACGACAATCGATGCCGCTTTATTCTTGCATGATGGTGGCTGGGAATATACGCATCGGTATTTCATGTCGGCTGCGAACAAGTCCAACAAGATTGCGGTAGTGGACTCTAAGTCACGCAAACTGGTGAAACTGGTAACCGTGGGTAAAATTCCACATCCGGGTCGCGGGGCGAACTTTATCGATTCCAAGTACGGCCATGTCTGGGCCACCAGTCATCTCGGTGACGACACCATTGCCGTGATCAACACCGATCCAAAGGGGCCAAAAGCCTGGCAGAAAGTGCGTACCCTGCACGGTCAGGGGGGCGGATCTCTGTTTATCAAAACACATCCGAAGTCAACGCACCTGTATGTTGACTCACCCTTGAATCCTGAACCGAAAATCTCCCAGTCGGTGGCAGTCTTTGACCTGAAAAATCTGGACAAGGGCTACACGCGTCTACCGATTGCGGACTGGGCGAATATTGGTAAAGGCGTGAAACGGGTTGTGCAACCGGAATACAACGCCGCCGGTGATGAAGTCTGGTTCTCGGTCTGGAATGGTAAATCCGATGTTTCGGCGATTGTCGTTGTCGATGACAAAACGTTGAAATTGAAAAAGGTGATTAAAGACAAACGACTGGTGACACCCACCGGTAAGTTCAATGTCTATAACACCCAGAACGATATTTACTGAGTTCTAAATCAGAAGTTTGCTCTGTTCGGGGCCCGCACTGCGGGCCCTTTTTTTTGCGGCGGAGATTCTGGCGGCAACGTTGCCTTATTGGGGCAATGAGTTGTGCATCCCCGCCAGGCCATGCCAATAACCATCACAGGGGCCACACGGCATATAGCAACCCAGTTCCTGGGAGGCGGTACTTATATCGATGGTCTCACGGCGCCAGGCATCAAAGGTTTTGATAATGTCCAGTGTATGCGAGGACTGTGGACTGATGCGCAGGATATCTATTGCCGCTTCGGGTTCGCGGGAGAGGAGATTGAAGGTCTGTGCGGATTGGGTCTGAATTCCATTCAGGATCAGAAATTCCTGGTTTTCACGCGTACTGAGCAACATCCCATCAGGATCGTCCAGGCAACATAAACCACAGTCATCCTTGGGCAGATCCCGGTTGCGGGCAGTAAAACACCGCGCGGACCAGGCCAGTGGCAGGCGGCCAAAGGCGAACACTTCACTTTCCACCGTCAACGGTTTTTCAGCACAAATATCGATAAAGGTCTGACATGATAATTCCACCGGCATAACCCAACGGAACATTCCACTTAAAGTGAGTCGTTGCAGCGCCCGGTTGTTATAGATATTCAAACTGGCGCCGCCGACAAATTTCAGGGCGTTTTTCTCTAATAGATGTACCGCCGCCATATCATTGGCTTCGATTAAGAATTCACCGTTAGCACATTGTTTACGCAGCACACCTATTTCTGAGCCTGCCTCAATCAGTGCCAGGGAACTGAGAATCACTTCTTTGCCTGCCTGTTGTAGTTCGCGTCCGAGTGACAACCAGTCCGCAGGTTTCAGTGACCGGCGCTTGGCGCAAACGGTTTCACCCAGATAAACGATATCAACGGGGCTGTGAGCCATTTGGGCATAGAAATCCAACAAAATTTGTCGTGGCCAATGATAGAGCACCGGTCCCAGGGACAGTTTTGTTACGGGGATGTTTGCCTTCATAGCCAGGGCCTGTGATAAGCGCCGTAGGTGGTTTGTGCCCCCTCGGAGAGGCTTTTGAGTTCAGCCATCCACTGTTGAGAGGTGGAAAATTGCTGCGGATTATCATTCAGTGCATCGAGAGCGGCGCGCCAGATACGGGTGACTTTTTCCACATATGAAGGACTGCGTTGGCGGCCTTCTATTTTAATGGCTGCGATGCCCATGGCTTGCAGTTCCGGCAGCAGTTCCAAAGTATTCAGACTCACAGGTTCTTCAATTGAGTAACGGGTGTTTCCCGCAACTTTAAAGCGACCCTTGCATAAGGTTGGGTAGCCGGCGTTTTCCTGAGTATTGAACTTATCAAGAAGGACGCCATTGAGGCGGCATTCCAAGGCCTCGGAGGTTTGTTTCCAACGCACAAATGCCGCAGGCGAGCAAGCCCCGTAGGTATTTGGGGATTGCCCGGTCACATAGGAAGATAGCAGACAACGGCCTTCCACCATGACGCACAGACTGCCGAAGCCGAATACTTCGATGTCAACGGGACTGTCGGCAGCGACACGCCGGACCTGGCTCAGAGATAATACTCTGGGCAGTACCGCACGGCGGATGTTGAAATGCTCATGGTAATATCGAATCGATTCGGCGCTGGTCGCAGAAGCCTGGACAGAGAGGTGCAGACGTAGTTCCGGCCATCGTGTACAGGCGTAGTCCAGAACCCCTGTGTCAGCACAAATCAACGCATCTACACCGAGTTGTGCGGCATTATCTACTGCCGCCTGCCAGCGGGGCCAATTATCCGGCTGGGGATAGGTGTTTAGTGCCATAAACACCTTACAGCCGCGAGCGTGGGCAAAACCGATCCCTTCTTCGGCCCGTTGTTGGTTAAAGTTCAGGCCAGCGAAATGGCGCGCATTGGTGTCATCACGAAAGCCAATATAGACTGCGTCGGCACCACAGTCGACGGCCTTTTTCAGGGAGGGCAGATTGCCGGCGGGACAAACGAGATCCATGCTCATTGGGGGTAGGCTCCTCGTGGTGCCCGTATGGTTTCTATGGTCCTGACCAGCTTGCCCAGGGCGCTTTCGAGGAGTTGCAGCAAAGGCTTGTTGGACAGATCCTGGCCATCGAGAAAGTTTTTTACTTCCAAGCCAAGCTCGGTGTCACCTTCGGTCTGCAGGCGGCGCTGGAAAAACAAGGTATCAGCATCCTCGCGACGACTGGCCAGCAATAGATACTCATAGCTGCCACCACTGATACATAAATCGACATCGGCCCGCGAAGGTTGCAGTTTCAGCCTTTGTCCGTCAAAACTGACGTCGAAGGCAAAGCACAAATCGGTAATTTGAATACGGATCCGCCGGGATTGGAGGAAATACAGTTCGTCAGCGCGAATGGCATCCGCCAGGGTTCGGTTCAGGAATTTCTCGAGAACCAGCAATGCCGGTAAACTCAAAACGGCGGGCGGGGCCGGTAATCGTAACTTTCTGCCTGGTGCAAACATCACATATCCTCGAGTTCATCGACTGCGAAGCCGTTATTATCCACGGGCAAGCACCTTGAGACTTGATGCCGGTCAAATTACAGCACGTGT
>CAZAWX010000012.1:32808-35480 GCA_964488985.1 uncultured Ectothiorhodospiraceae bacterium | reverse complement strand
CTTGGTGCGGTGTTCAATCATGCAACTGCTGGGGCCAGTACACTGGTGGCGATGGCTGTACCCGATCTTGAGGTCGACGACGTGGCACACTGGATCAGTGGCTTGCCGCAGGTTAATCATAACTACCTGCGTGAAGACGAATTTAATCTGTGGTTTGTGGTGACAGCCCCGAACCAAGAGGCCGTAACAGAGGTTCTGGATAACCTTCGGCAGAAATTTCCTCGCACACCACTTCTGAATTTACCTATGGAAAAGGGCTATCACATTGATCTTGGATTCCCGCTATGCTGAATTCCGGGCAAATCCAGATGTTGCGGCTCGCCCTGCAACGAGGTTTGCCAATATGTGAGCAACCTTATCAAGACATTGCCGCCGAACTGGGGAGCAGTGTTGATGATGTGCTGGAGGCGATAGAACAATTACGCCGGAGCGAACTGATCAAGCGTTTCGGGATTGTTGTCAGGCATCAGGAATTGGGCTACAACGCCAATGCCATGGTGGTCTGGGATGTCCCCGATGCACAGGTGGATGCGGTGGGGGAAGGACTCGGTGCTGATCCTCGGGTGAGCCTCAGTTATCGGCGCCCGCGGAGATTGCCACACTGGCCATTCAATTTGTTCTGCATGATCCATGGCAAAGATCGTCGGCAGGTTTTGACTGTTTTACAATCAATCATTACGCAGCAGAGCCTGGCAATATATCCGCATCGGGTCCTGTTCAGTACCCGGCGATACAAGCAACAGGGGGCGGATTATGTCGGTACAGACCAAGTTGCGTCAGCGGCATGTTGCGCTGAGTAAATTTGAAGCCCATCTGATCAATAAACTGCAGGATGGTTTACCGTTAAAGACGCGGCCGTTCGATGATCTGGCGGAGCAATTTGACACTTCGGCACAGGAAATTATGCGGACGATAGAGGGGCTTTTTGAACGTGGCGTTATCACTCGTTTCGGTCCTTTGTTTAATATTGAAAAAATCGGCGGCGTGTTTTCACTCTGCGCATTGAAGGTTCCAGCATCCCGGTTTGACGACGTTGCGATGACAGTAAACAGTTATCCGCAGGTAGCACATAATTACGAACGTGAGCATGAATGGAATATGTGGTTCGTGCTGGCGACACAAACACAGGACGAATTACGAAAGACCTATAACGACATCATATCCCGTACGGGCTGTGAGGGGATGAATCTACCCAAGCAGGAAGAGTTTTTTGTGGGCTTGAAATTACACGCGCAGGCGAGTGATGCACAACCCTGAGTGTGGCCTGACACGGCAGTTGGTAGAATTGATGCAGGCGGGTTTGCCGGTCTGTGATGAGCCCTATGCTGAAATTGCGACTGCATTGGGTATTACTGAAAACCAGTTGCTGGAACGGCTCAGGCAGTTGCTGGCCGATGGCACGATACGGCGCATCGGTTTGGTCCCCAATCACTATGCCCTGGGTTACAGCCACAATCTGATGAGTGTATGGGATGTTGATGATGCCCGTGTTGAAGAACTGGGCCGGGCCGTGGGGGCGCTGTCATTTGTCAGTCACTGTTATCGTCGTCCACGCTGCAGGCCGAGTTGGCCTTACAATTTGTTTGCCATGATTCATTGCAAGAACGAAGCCCACAGTGAAATTGAACTGCGGCGTATCGAAGAATTGCTGGGTGATGCCTGCCATGGTTTTTGCCAGCTGAAAAGCAAACGGATCTTAAAAAAATCCGGATTGAGAATTCAACGGGAGGTTCCCTGATTATGTTTCGTTTAACACAGTTTATGCAGGCTTTGGCCGATCCGAAAGCGGCTCCAAAACTTCGCAAGCCGAAAGGCCCCGTGGTGATATGGAACCTCATCAGGCGGTGCAATCTGTGCTGCAAGCACTGCTACTCCATCAGCGCGGACACAGATTTCCCGGGCGAATTAAGCACCGAGCAAGTGTTTAAGGTCATGGATGATTTGCGTGAATTCCAGGTACCCGCCTTGATTTTATCCGGTGGTGAGCCCTTGTTACGCAAGGATATCCATCAGATTGCCAGGCGCGCCAGGGAGTTAGGCTTTTATATCGGCCTGTCGACCAACGGTACGTTGATAGATACTGATTGTATTGATGATATTGCCCAATCACATTTCGATTACGTGGGCATAAGCATTGATGGAATCGGCAAGACCCACGATGAATTTCGGCGCATGGACGGTGCCTTTGATAAATCCATGGCGGCAGTCAAGTTGTGCCGTGAGCGGGATATCAAGGTAGGTTTGCGCTTTACCCTGACTCAGGATAATGCCGAAGAGCTGCCCGAGTTATTGCAAATAATGGATGAAAATGATGTCGATAAATTTTATTTGTCGCATCTGAATTATGCCGGACGCGGTAACCGCAACCGGGGTGATGATGTGGTGCATAAGATTACCCGTTGGGCCATGGACCTATTGTTTGATCGCTGCTGGAATGAGCTTCAGTCCGGTGTGGTCCGTGAATATGTCACTGGAAATAACGATGCGGATGGGGTTTACCTGCTAATGTGGGTGCGTAAGCACATGCCGGAACTGGAAGGGTTTGCCCGCGAAAGGCTGGATGCCTGGGGAGGCAATTCGTCAGGGGTCAATGTTGCAAATATTGATAACCTTGGTGAGGTCCATCCTGACACGTTCTGGTGGAATTATAACCTGGGTAACGTTAAAACCCG
>CAZAWX010000012.1:0-32708 GCA_964488985.1 uncultured Ectothiorhodospiraceae bacterium | reverse complement strand
GCGCTGTTGCCACAAAACCTGGGGCGATTACGCAAATCGAACGCAGCAAAAGTCATTAAATCCGGGCGTCCGGCAACTCAGATGAAGGGCTTCGGTTCGATTCTAAGTGATGCGCAGATCGCTGAACTGGTTAAGTATATTTACAGTCCGTTGCCGCAGATGCCGATCTGGGGAATGGCGGAAATCAAAGCATCACATGTTCAACATTTTGCTCCGGATACCTTGGGGAATGCGCCGGTTTTTGAAGCGGACATGCAGAATTTGTTTATCGTTGTGGAACTTGGTGATCATCACGCGACATTGCTTGATGGTGATCGTTTTGAGCCGATTCACCGTTTTAAAACACGCTTTGCGGTTCATGGCGGGCCAAAATTTTCCCGGGACGGGCGCTATGTTTATTTTGCCTCCCGGGATGGCTGGATATCAAAGTTCGATATTTATAATCTAAAAATGGTTGCCGAAGTCCGCGCCGGGATCAACACTCGAAATGCTGCTGTATCTTTTGATGATCGCTATGTCGCGGTTGGAAATTACCTGCCACATAATCTGGTAATTCTTGATGCTGATACTCTCCAACCGGTCAAGGTCATTCCCACAGTAGACGACGCAGGGCACTCTTCAAGAGTCAGTGCTGTGTATACCGCCCCACCACGGGGCAGTTTTATGGTGGCATTAAAAGATATTCCCGAGATCTGGGAGATTAAATATGATCAAAATGCCGCCCGGAGCGGATTCAAACCCCGGCGTATCAAACTTGCTGATTACCTGGATGATTTCTTTTTTGACCCGCAATACAAACACGTTATCGGTGCATCCAGGCCGCTGGCCGGTAATGGCGGACGAAGCCGGGTTAAAGGAGGCCAGGTGGTCGATCTGAATTCGGGAAAGCGGGTTGCGAAGATCGACCTGCCTGGGTTGCCGCATCTGGGCTCTGGTATTACCTGGCAATATCAGGGCCGCCGGGTACTGGCGACACCGAATCTCAGCAAGGGTGAGGTGAGTATCATTGATATGCAGAACTGGCAGACCCTAAAACGCATCAAGACATTGGGACCCGGGTTTTTTATGCGCAGTCATGATAAAAGCCGCTATGCGTTTGTGGATGTTTTTTTCGGTCCAAACCGGGACAAAGTTCACGTGATTGACAAACAAACGCTTGAGATCGTCAAAACTCTGGTGCCTGCACCGGGCAAGACCTCAGGACATGTTGAATTCACCAAAGACGGTCGCTATGCATTGTTGAGTATTTGGGATATAGACGGTGCGGTCGTGGTTTATGATGCGCAGACGTTGCAGGAAATCAAACGCCTGCCCATGAGCAAACCATCGGGCAAGTACAACGTTTATAACAAAACGCATTACGAGGCAGGCACCAGTCATTAAGGCACCGGTGTGGGATTACTGTGCCTAAGGTTTCACTGTATGCTGTTTGTAGCGGACTGTTCGTTGAGTTCTGTGTCTGGCGCCGCTGTAGTGGACGATGATAGTTGCGCATGCAGACGAACCACGTCACCGACGATGATTAATGCGGGCGAAGTGACCCCGGCTTTTTTTACCTGTTCATAAATTGTCGTCAGGTTACCAGTCAGTACATATTGATTGTCACGGGTAGCGTCGCGAATGACCGCGACCGGTGTTTGTGCCGGCAGGCCGTGTGCCATTAACTGTGCTGTGATGGTGGCCAAATTATGCAAACCCATATAAATAACCAGTGTTTGCTGATGCTGGCTGATGGTGCCCCAGTCAATGTCAAGGTCGCCATCTTTCAGATGCCCCGTGGTAAAGGTAACCGAGTGGGCATAGTCCCGGTGGGTCAGGGGGATCCCGCAGTATGTCGCTGCGCCCGCAGCCGAAGTGATACCGGGTACGACCTGAAAGTTTATTCCCGCTTCGACCAGAGCCTGGGCTTCCTCACCGCCACGGCCGAAGATAAACGGATCGCCGCCCTTGAGACGCAGTACCCGTTTGCCCTGTTGCGCACAGTCGATCAGTTGCTTGTTGATCAGATGTTGGGGGACGCAATGATGGTTGGCCTCCTTGCCGACGTAAAGCTTATGTGCATCACGTCGAACCAAAGATAGGATTTGTGTACTGACAAGTCGATCATAAATGACCACATCGGCACGCTGCATCAAACGCAGGGCTTTGAAGGTCAGCAGTTCAGGATCACCGGGACCGGCACCCACCAGATATACCTCGCCCTTACTCTGAATACCGTGGTCTTTGGCCGTGAGCAGTTGTTGCAGTTTCTGTTCGGCTTCAGCATTTTTTCCGGCCAGTACATGCTCACCGATTTTGCCTTCGAAGACCTGTTCCCAGAATGACTTACGGGCTGTTCCGCCTGGCAGTAAGGCTTTAACGCGATCCCGGTAACGACTGGCAAGCCCGGCAAGAGCGCCGTAACGAAACGGGATGACCGATTCAATTTTAGCCCGCAGCAGGCGTGCCAACACAGGGGCTTTACCTGCACTGCCAATAGCGATGATGATTGGAGATCGATCTACAATTGCCGGCGATATGAATGAGCACAACTGTGGATCATCGACCACATTAACAAAGATTCGCCGAGACTGCGCTGCAGCAGAAATACGTTGATTCAGATCTCGATCACTGGTGGCGGCAATCACCAGATGAACATCATCCAGGTCGGCATCACTGTACTTGGCGGTTGCCAGAGTAAGCAGTTCCTGGCGAGGCAAGGTGTTGAAATCTGGAACAAAATCCGGACTGACAACCCGCACCCGGGCCCCGGCACTGAGCAATGTTTCGGTTTTGCGTAACGCGACCTGGCCGCCACCGACGACCAGACAGGTTTGATCCTTAATTTGTACAAAAATGGGCAGATAATCCATACGATCCTCGTTACCGGACTCATTTCACTTATAGCGAAGTTGGCGTATTAGATACCACGCCAGAAAAAATTGCCTTGATATAAGACAATTCACGGCTCTAGCAGTGTAAATTTTGATGTTGATACGTTTTTATTTTGGTTCCAGCGCCTTGTGAAGTAATTGTTGCTGCGAAATGGACAATTTCATTTTCAGGGCTGCCTGTTGCCCATTCGTAGACATTTTTCGCCAGGTTTTTCCTAGTATGGCGACAATTTTTTCATCACTCTGTTGTTCACATAACGCGGTAAGGTAGTGTTTTAAAAAGACCAGGCAGGCGACATCTTCCAGGGCTTGTGTGTCGGCATCAGATTTTAGATTTTTTTTCTGCAACAGTGTCTGGACCCGCTCAATACCGACCGTATCCATATCCAGTTGCTTCATCAGTTCAGTCGCCAAGCGGGCGTGATGACCTGCCAAATCCCGACGCCAGGTCAGATAACCGCTACGGCCTTGTGGGTAATGACTTCGCGGAATCTGCCAGCGGCAGATATGCTGGGCCCGCGCAGCGATACACAACTCCAGTGAGGCATGTGGGTAAAGTCGCCGCAGGCACTCGCTCATTCGTTGACCATAAAGCAGGGCGCGTGGCAGTGTCTTGCCGGCACAGTCCTCCAGTACTGGGTCGGCACTATTGGCGTTATCAATCAGATCAAACAGGTCCTGGCGTCGCTTTTGCATCTTGTTTTGTAATTCCCATGCATTCGTCGAAATTTTGAAATGGCCATTTTATACTGGAATGGATGCCCGTGTTTGTGCTTCTTAAGGGTGAGGGTTGCAATGATCAATTTTCATATTTTGCCACCAGGCACCCACCCAGTGTGACCAAATCGGAATCCGGCAAGGAGAACAAGCGACGAAATTTGCCGTTGGGCAAGTCATTGTTGAGAAAATAATCGAGCACCATGCGGCTAACCGGGTGCATGCGCCCAGGCAGGTGGCAAATCCGGCCAAATGTGCCAGGGCTGCCCCCGACTAGACGTCCATTGGCGCAGTATATAGCGCCCGGCAGGAATTGCATGTGCAGCCTTTGTTAATCGGTATCTATTTGATCAGTTTACTGCTCCATTGACCATCGCTACTGACGACGTTGATGGTATAAATGCCGCTGACATCGCCATTGTCATCGAAATCATTGTTGCCAGCAGCACCTTCGTAGTTAATTGCCTGGCCGGCTTTGATCGCGGCCTTGGCTTTTGCCCACTCCCCGGGTCGAATGATGATTCCCGGCGGGGAGGCGACAGCACGTAAGGCGGTACTGATCTTGCCGCGTTGCACAGAACCGGCTTTTTCGATGGCCAGGGCAAGCAGGAAAGTGGCGTCATAGCCTTGCGCAACATACGGGCCTTGAGGATTTTTGCCTGTCGCTTTGTAGACATTCGCAAAGGCTTTGTAAGAGAGATCGGAGAAGTCCGAGGCCGCCCGGGTCACCTGAATATGATTGTGCAGATAGGCAGCACCAATCTGGTCAATGACCGATTGATCAATCATGCCGTCGGCAGCCAGGAATTCTGTGAATAATCCGTTTTCGAGACTGTTGCGGATAATGGTGATACCACTGCCACCGTAATAGGCAAACAACGCCAGGCCTTGTGCACCCTTACCCGACAGTGTTGAGAGTTCAGAACGGTACGAGGCTTTTTTCGGCTCGTGCATTTGTATGGCAGTCAGGATGCCACCCAGGGCTTTAAATGATGTCTCGAATACCTTGGCAATACCTGCGTTGTAATCGTCATTAGCGTAGGTTAATGCAAGTTTTTTATAGCCGTTTTTAATGGCCAGTTGTGCCATGGCCCGGCCTTGGTAGGCATCTGAGGCGGCAACCCGGAAAACCAGATCATTATCCTTGAGATCGGTTAACGACGGTGCGGTTGCTGAGTCGGATATGGCCACAACGCCGGCAGGAATTGTCACTGACTGAGCCATGCCATTTGTAGCACCTGAGCAACTGGCGCCAACGATGGCCACTACCTGCTCGATATTGACCATTTTACCGCCAGCATCGACTCCCGCCTTTGGATCGCATTGGGAGTCTGCCAGAACCAGTGTCAGATGATCCCCGTTGAACAATCCTCCCTGCTCATTGACCTGGCGGGCCGCCAGATTTCGAGCTGCAATAATAGGCCCGACCAACTCGGCAATGGGCCCGGTTACACCGCCAATAGAGCCTACCTTGATGTCCGCGCTGAAAGCGGTGCTGGTGGTCAATGCGAGAAAGACAGAGAGCAGGACGTGGATCCCGGTTTTATTTTGCATGGTGTGGCTCCCGGATAGTGCTGTGCACGGTATGGCTGTTGTGTAGTGGCCCTGACGATAAATCTAACCTGTCGCTGATACCGGATCCAGTCCAGCGCCAAGGCCGGTCATCCTAGCGGGTTCCGAGGTATTTGTACCTGATATTGATCAATCAGGCGGTAGTCTGTAATTGAGTGCTGGCCCTGGCGGTGGCCAAAGAACAGCAAGAAAGCCTCTGTGGCAAGGTGCCGCCTGAGTATAATAAATACGGTAAAATCCGGGATCGTTATATCGCCTGGCAGGCATGTATTCGCAGACATAATGCGGTGGTTCGCAAGATGGAAGCGAAGCTAAGATCGGCAAAGCAGCAGCTGCAGGGATCTGGGGTTTCACCGGTATTGTGTTTGCAACACTGGATTGCCAGAGGGGGTGTTTCGCCCGTTGGATGGAATATTTCTATTTGCTGGATGCTGTTCAGCGGCTTTTGCGGGAGTCTCCAGATCGTTGTTCGGGCAAAATCCCGTGGGCATACTTTTGTAACACAATCTGTAATACCAGGCCGATAAGAAAGACTCGAATGTAGGCTGATCGAATTGCCAGTTCTGCAGGCAGATGGCTGGTGAGTATTTCTGTTGCCGACCACACGGTCCACATCAGCATGGCGCCGAGGATCGCACCCTTGTTGTTAGCGCTGCCACCGACGATAAGCATGACCCAAATTAAAAAGGTGGCGGTCAGCGGATCGGCCGCATTTGGATCGATGAATTTGAGGTAATGGGCCATCAATGCGCCACCGAGTCCCATAACGGCACAGCCAACCACAAAAGACTGGATGCGTAGCTTGTCGACATTTTTCCCGGCGGCCAGTGCAGCAGTCTCATTTTCGCGAATTGCCGCCATGACCCGACCCCATGGTGAGGTACGGGCACGCTCGAGCAGAAAATACAAGCCCGCGACGATGATCAACACCAACATCATCATGGCCAGTTGATCCCAGGGTTCCGGTAAGTACTCAAACGGTTTTGGGACATAAGGTATGCCTCGGGCACCATTGGTGGCCCAGAGTTCATTTTTCAGAATCAGGCGAAAAATTTCGGCGATGCCGAGTGTGGAAATAGCCAGATAGTCAGAACGAAGACGGATACAAATCCGGCCAACACCCCAGCCGATCAATGCGCTGAATAACATCGCGGCGGCAATTCCGAGTGGAACAGGCAGTTGCAAGCCTCCCAGATGTTGTGTTGATGGAGCGGTGGTGACGATGGCGCTGACATAGGCGCCGATAGCAAAAAATCCGGCAATTCCGGCATTGAACAAACCGGTAAAGCCCCATTGAATATTCAGTCCCAAAGTCAAGACGGCATAGATTCCGCCGAAGGTCAGCAAAGACACACTATAGAGAAAAATTCCATAGGCCTGATCCACCTTAAAAAATCCTGCCGCGAAACAGGCCGCTGGGTCGCCAGATTAGCAGCGCAATCATGATGGCAAATGAAACTCCGGCTTTGTAGCCAGGCGATATCAGCGGGGTCTGGCCTATCCAGGCATAGGTGGATAGTTCTTCAACGACACCAATGACCAAGCCGCCGACCATTGCACCGTAGGGTTGGCCAATACCGCCGAGGATTGCTGCAGCGAATACCGGCAACAGGATCTGAAAGCCCATCATTGTATCCAGGTGGCTGTCGAAGGCGAGAAACACACCGGCTGCAGCCGCCGTTGCTGCGCCTACCATCCAGGTGGCACGGATCACCTGTTCGGTATCAATACCGCTTAAGCGGGCAAGTACGGGTGAATCCGACATGGCGCGCATGGCCTTGCCAATCCTTGTTGTCGTTAACAATAGGTGGACTGCCAGCATCAGTACAATGGCGCTGGCGATGATGATGATATGGCGGGGCGATATACGCAGGGTGTCGAAGAATACATAGGGAAACTGTATCCCCGGTTTCAGGGACTGCAATTGTACGCCCCAACTGAATTGGGTAATGGAGCGCACCATGAGCATCATGCCAAAGGATGCAATGACCAGGATGATTGTTGGGCTGTTACGAAAGGGTTTATAAAAAAACCGGTCAATACCAAGCGAAACGGCAATGCAAAGAAGCATTGCAAAAGGTAATACAATCAGGGGGTGCCAACCGCTCAGATGAATCAGGCTTAAGGCAAAATAAGCACCAAGTGTCATCATTTCTCCATGGGCAAAATTTGCGAAGCGCAAAATTCCGAACGTCAAAGTGACCCCGATAGCACCCAGAGCATAAATGCTGCCAAGTACCAGCCCTGGAATCATATGGAAGTTTATAAAATCCATCACTGGCAGGAAGTTTCCCTGCGGCCGAGAAACATTGCCGCGACATCACGATTGGCAAGCAAGGCCGCAGCGCTGTCGTCAATCCTGTTTTGCCCATCCACCAGTACGTAACCCCGGTCGGCAATGGCCAACGCCTGGCGGGCATTTTGCTCAACCATCAGTATTGGAGTGCCGGTCGCATTAATTGTTTTAATGACAGCAAAAATTTCCTGCCGGTATTTGGGTGATAATCCGGCGCTGGGTTCATCCAGAAGTAAAATCTTTGGCTCCAGCATCAGCGCTTTGCCCATTGCAACCATCTGTCGTTGCCCCCCCGATAATGTCCCGGCGGGTTGACGGCGTTTTGCCACCAGAGGGGGGAACATGGCATAGATTTCATTAAGCCGGGGGGTGATGTCATCATCACGGAGATAGGCCCCCATCTCCAGGTTTTCCTGGACACTGAGATTGGGGAATACATTTTCAGTTTGTGGCACGTAACACACCCCCTTGCGGACCACCTGCTGTGGCTCGCAGGTGGTGATGTCTTCGCCGTGGAGATAAATATGTCCATTATGCAATTCAAGTAACCCAAAAATTGATTTTATGGCGGTCGATTTACCCGCCCCGTTTGGACCAATGATGACGACGATTTCACTGGCTCTGACCATAAGTGAAACCGATTGCAGGACATTGCTCCCGCCATATCCGCCGCTTATGGATTGCAACTCGAGCACGTTCATCAGGCGCTGGCCTCACCACCACCGAGGTAGGCATCAAGCACCCGGTGATCATTGCGTACTGTGGCCATGGGCCCTTCAGTCAGAACTTGACCTTCGGCGAGCACAATCACCGGTTCGCATAAACTGGCGATCAAATCCATGTCGTGCTCAATGATACAAAATGTATAGTTACGTTCCGCATTCAGGCGGCGGATCAAATCAGCAAGCTTGTCGAGCAGCGTCGGGTTGACCCCTGCACCCGGTTCGTCAAGTAATACCAGTTTGGCATCGGTCATCATGGTGCGCCCCAGTTCCAGCAGTTTTTTCTGCCCACCGGAAAGAGTCTGTGCAAGTTCATGGCTCAGAGATTGCAGTGATAAAAACTCTAAAACATCCTCGGCGCGGGCACGCACCTGCTGTTCATGCCGCGCAACAAGGTTCGGGCTGAACAGACTGCGGAGTAAATTTTCCCCGGGTTGATTTGCCGGTACGACCAGCAGGTTTTCCAGCACCGTGAGCTTGCCAAATTCCTGTGGGATCTGAAAGGTGCGGATAATTCCACGATGAAACCTTTGGTGGGTCGCCAATGAGGTTATATCCCTACCTTCGAAAAGGATATGCCCGGCACTGGGAGGCAATGAACCGGCAATCATGTTGAAAATTGTTGTCTTACCGGCACCATTGGGTCCAATCAGGCCTGTAATTTGCCCTGATCTGATGTGCAGGCTGCAATGATTGACGGCCCGGATGCCGCCAAAGGATTTGCTGAGGTTGTCCAGTTTGAGCATACCGGCGGATCTCGAGGATAGCGTGCACGAACGGACTTGATCGGATGACAGCATCCGGTCTATTCGTATGCCGCAAGTATAGACGTTCGAGCGGTTATACTCATGCCAGGATGACCACGCTGTTTGACGTACATCAAGCTGACTAAAGGTTTTCACAGTAAACTGATACTCTGTCGCGAGTTTTCTCCCCCGGTGTCGATACGGGTTGTGTCCAATACTGAGATTTATGGGATGAGATTGTTACGTTTACACGTAGTGGTGCTGCTACTGCTTGCACCTGTGCTCGGTTGCGGCGACGTTGGTGAGGCGCGACAGGCGCAAATTGTACACTTGCTGCGCCAGGATTGTGGATCCTGTCATGGTATGACATTGCGTGGCGGACTTGGACCTGCGCTGACATCGACGGCATTACGCAATAAATCCAAGGCAAGCATCGAAGCGGTTATTCTTGGCGGCCGGCCTGGCACGCCGATGCCGCCCTGGCGGGGTTTTCTCAATGCACAGGAAGTGCAATGGTTGGTGGAACAACTCAAATCTGGAGTCTTTGATAATGATGTCGATTAGGTTGTGTTGGGCCCGGTGCTGCGGATTGCTGTTTGTTGTTGTGCTGCTTGGCGGATGCTCAAGCGCCGATGTGCGGGGAACCGGGGATCTGGGGTTGGTGATTGAACGGGCCAAAGGCCGCGTCAAAGTGATCGAAAATACCCATCGCAGTGTACTGGCGACTGTTCCAGGACTTGGAGATTTGTCCCATGCTTCGGTGGTGTATTCACGTGATGCGCGCTACGGCTATGTCTTCGGCCGTGACGGTGGCCTGACTAAAGTCGATCTGTTGGGCGGTAAAATCGCCAAGCGAATCAAACAGGCCGGCAACAGCATCGGCGGTGCAATATCCCAGGACGGAACATTGGTCGCAGTATCCAATTACAGTCCCGGTGGCGTGCGTGTTTTTGACACAAATACGTTTGAACCGGTTGCTGATATTCCTTCCCTTGGTGCCAATGGCAAGCGCTCGAAGGTGGTAGGTCTGGTTGATGCACCGGATAACCGTTTCGTTTTCAGCTTATACGATAGCGGCGAGATCTGGATCGCTGATATGAACGATGCAAAGCATCCACAAATCACCAGGTTCAAAAACATTGGTCTGCAGCCTTACGATGGCCTGATAACCCCCGATGGGCGGTATTACATCGCCGGTCTGTTTGGAGAGGACGGTCTCGCCCTGCTGGATCTTTGGCATCCTGAGCGCGGCGTCAAACGAATACTTCAGGATTATGGCCGCGGCACAAAGAAGATGCCAGTGTACAAAATGCCGCATCTTGAAGGTTGGGCGGTGGCGGGTGATTATGCTCTTTTTCCTGAAGTGGGACGTCACGCGGTTGTGGTCATGCGGCGTAGTGATTGGCAGCAGGTCGCCAGCATCCCGGTTCATGGCCAGCCAGTGTTCGTTATGGCACGCCCGGATGGGCGGGAGGTATGGGTGAATTTCGCTTTCCCCGATAACGATACGGTGCAGATTATTGATATTGAAAAGTTGGCAGTAGTGCAAACTTTGAAACCCGGCAAAGCTGTGTTGCATATGGAATTCACTCCGCGTGGTGAAACTGTATGGATTTCCAGTCGTGACGAAGACAAAGTGCTCGTTTATGACACCCGTACCCGTGCGGTACTGAAAGTGCTCAAAGCGGATAAGCCCAGTGGTATTTTCTTTACCACCAGAGCGCATAAGATTGGTCTTTAATGCGTATTCATGCCGTGTGTTTCAGGGCACTGCAGACGAATAAACCGCTGCTGAACAGTATTAATGCAACTGCCTGATGGGTGGCAGCGAGGGTGATCGGGACGTGCATGACAATGGTGCTGATCCCCAGTGTCACCTGGACAACCGCCACCAGTAACAAAATGCTGATGCCTTTGCGGACGGGCCCGGGAGGCGTGTTTTTAATCCCTGTGTAGCAAAACAGACAGATCAGTAAAAACGTCAGCACAGCCAGTAGACGATGGTTGAACATAACCGTAACCGGGTCTTCAAACATATTCGCCACCAGATTGGCCTGTGTGTAAATCTGATCCGGGACCAGGGCACCGAACATGAGTGGAAAACTGGCCGATACATGCCCGGCCTTGAGACCGGCGACGAACCCTCCCGAGATGACGGTGATGGTGATCAGCAGCAATAGCGCCCAGGAATATCCCTGTATTTTGTGTTGCCGTGCAACTTCGGTCGAGGTTCGATGTTCAAACAGCAGACCCACAGCAACCCAGAACATGTAGGCATAGATGGCGAAGGCGAGTAACAGATGTGCCGTCAGCCGGTATTGACTGACATGGGGGTTATTCACCAGACCGCTTTTGACCATGTACCAGCCCATCAATCCCTGGGCTGCACCGAGCGCAAACATGGTGATCAGCTTGGGAATGATCGGGCGCGCGAAGCGGCCCTTGAAGTAGAAATACAGAAACGGCAGAAAAAAAGCCAGACCGATACTGCGACCCAGTAAGCGGTGAATATATTCCAGCCAGAAAATGGACTGGTAACCGGCCAGATCCATGCCGATATTGATTTTTTTATATTCGGGAAATTGTTGATATTGCTCGAAACTGTGTTGCCATGCCTCGGTTCCAAGCGGTGGTAAGATTCCCATCAAGGGTTCCCAATTGACCATGGACAAACCTGAGCCGGTCAAGCGGGTGACGCCGCCCAGTACCACCATCGCGAATACCAGGGAGCAGATTGCCAATAACCAGTATGCGACAGGCCGTGGATCGCCGCTAATTTCATCAGACACGGTATGAGACTCTCGTTTTAAAATAGATAGAGGTTACGGTTTAAGGCCATAATCCGGAGGATGCACAGCATGATTAATCCTGCCAGCCAATTGTGGGCAACTGCCAGTGCGATCGGTAACTGCATATAGATAGCCGTAATTCCAACACCCAGTTCGCCACCCAGCAGTACCGTCAAAACGAGCGCGGACCCCCTTAAACCTTGCCGCCATAAGTTGAGGGCAAGGGCTAACAGGCTGATACCGAGTATCCAGGCAAGGGTTCGGTGGGCAAGGTGGATCGATTGGCGTTCGCTTCCACCTATGGCGTAGCCGCCACTGTTGACTTTAACAGGCTGACTCAAGTCCATGGCTTTGCTGATTTGAGCATTAGGGAGCCACTGACCCTGGCAATCAGGAAAGGTTGTGCAGGCCGTAGCGGCAAAGTTGGCTCCGGTCAGACCGCCGAGACCGATTTGCATCAACAGCAGGAACAGGCTGAGATTCGCAAGTCTGCGTAATCGGTCTTTAAATACGCCGGGGACCGGCCTGACAGTTCCCGATAACCGCAACCAGCCCAGCAGCATTAGCATCAGCACTCCCCCGGAAAGGTTGCCCATCACGATAGCCCGGTTGTGCAGATGTCCAGAGTACACCCCCAATAGTGCGAGGCCGAGTGTGAGCGCGAACAGGATGATGGCAATAACAAAACTGCTTCGACCGCTGCGCCATTGTTGGCGTGTGCGCCAGGTCAGGCCAAGCAGAGCGATAATAATGACGCCGAGCGTACTGGCAAGTACCCGGTGCACCGGTTGTGCCCAACGGCCTGGTTGTTGGACAGAGGGGCCGGGCTGATCGGCTTGCATTAACGTGCTGGCGTTGCGGGGTTGGCCGATATGACCATAACATTGTGGCCAGACTTCACAGCCCAGTCCAGAATGGGACAAACGGATATAAGAGCTGACTGCGACTAGCGCTATGACCAACCCTAGCGCCAGGGCGCTGAACAATCGGACCGAGGCGGGCATTTCAGTCAATTTGCTTTACCCCTTTGACTTCGCCACGCACCAGGCGGACAAATTTTGCGTTGCGCTTCCAGTCCACCCTGTCTTGTGCGAAATCAAAGCCCCAGGCCCAGGCCGCGTTGTAGAGCATGCTGTAATCATTGCCGGACCAATATTCTTTGGGTTGCATGTGGGGAAAGAATTTCAAATCCGTGGTGGGTGCACGCACCGGACGCCTTGGGTCGCTGATGCTGCCGAGTTCAAATTTATTCGGCATCCGCCAATCCCGGTAACCACAAAGCCCGGTCTGATTCACCGCCTGTACGTAGCCGCTGGTATCACAGCGACTATCACTACACTTACCACCATCGGCAAGTCCGCGATAGTCGAGTTCCTGGTGTTTGGAGCTGGGGTCATACCAGCTGTAGGTGTTGGCGAAATAACGAAGCCCAGGTATTGTGCTCTTCACTTCCCAGAGCAAGCCGGTGCGTTGGTCCAGGGCACAAGCCCAGGATTGATGTTGTCCTGCGGCATTGATTTGCTGGCCTGCGGCGTCAATTTTGATCAGTGAAAAAGGATTGTCAGGGTTTTCCACGGGCGCAGGATCACAGGCCGACAATGCCAGTGCTACAGGCAGGAATAACCAGCGTGAACCTTTCATCAGCGGCCCCGATTATTGCAGATGAGGTGGAAATTTTCGTAACGTATATCACGCCCGTCCCGACAGCAAACTACCACATTACCCATTACCGGTTCCATTCCCCAGAAAATTTTACATTCAATTGACACACGTCAATTGAATGTCTCAAGTGCGTGGTAACTTGCCCGCGGCGATGTATGTATTGTTAATACTGGAGAGATGAACTATGACAGACACGAATCACGGCGACTCTGGTGCACCGCAAGATTCCGGGGCGGAAATCCCGACAATGCAAAAAGTACTGGATAACCCATTTTTATTGCTATTTCTAGGGGTCATGTTTCCGACTCTTTTGTATATCGTCTGGGGCGTCATGGAGGTCATCACCATTCCTATGGCGCGTTGACCGAATTGAAATCGTTAACGATTAGATAAACTAAAATTAGATAGAGGAGACACTTCGGTGACGACGCTTAGCCCCCCTGCTGAACGGATTTGGTGGAATCAACCACTGGACCGCCTCGAAGGTACCTGGATAGCCATTGCGCTGGTCTGGAGTTTGATCATGTTTTTCATGATGCCGGTGTGGCATATCTATGGCAAACAGAATCTTTCCAACGAGGCTTATAAGACAACACCTGAAGCCTACATGGCGAAAGCCCAGGCGATGGTTGATCAATACACGGTACGTACAGAGACACCGTTGCAGTTGCCGGTGGTAAGCCCGCCTGCCGGCAGTGACGTCTATATGTTGGGGCGCCTGTGGCAGTGGTGGCCGTTACTGGAACTTCAAAAGGGCAAAACTTATCGTCTGCACCTTTCCTCTATGGACTGGCAGCATGGCTTCTCCCTGCAACCGCTCAATGTCAATATGCAGGTCGTACCGGGCTACGAGATGGTATTGACCATTACCCCGGACACCTCCGGTGAGTTCACCGTGATCTGTAATGAATTCTGCGGTATTGGCCACCACACGATGGTGGGCAAAATCTACGTGAAGAAATAAGGGAGAGACTGATGAGCAAGCAATTATTCAGGACCTGTCCCGAATCGGGATTACAGTTCCATAAACAGGCCGAGTTGTTGATTAAAGTCAATGCTGTGGCTGCTGTGGTTTTTCTGCTAATTGGCGGACTTTCCGCCATAGGCGTCACCTTGACGCGCTGGCCGGCGGTCCATCTTTTACCGGCGGACAGGTTCTATCAGGTATTAACCTGGCACGGCATCAACATGCTGTTGTTCTGGGTGATTACATTTGAAATGGCCGTGTTGTACTTTTGTTCCTCGACACTGCTGAAATGCCGTCTTGCCACACCAAAAGTTGCCTGGTTAGCCTTTGTGCTGATGATTTCTGGTGGAGTGGTCAATAATTTGGCTGTATTCAACGGGGATTCAACGGTCATGATGACCTCCTATGTTCCGATGCCGGCAAACCCAAATTTTTATTTGGGATTGCTGTTGTTTGCCGTGGGTGCGTTACTCGGCTGCTTTATCTTTCTTGGTACACTGGTTGTAGCCAAGGCTGAAAAGACCTATGAAGGCTCGATCCCGCTGGTGACGTTTGGTGCCCTGACGGCCTGTATAATCGCCGTATTTACCATTGCTTCAGGTGCGATCATCTTATTGCCCACCTATTTGTGGTCTTTAGGCATCATAAGTGAAGTTGATCCGCTGGTTTACCGGGTGATCTGGTGGGCTATGGGACATAGTTCACAGCAAATCAATGTCGCGGCCCATGTCTCTGTGTGGTATGCCATCGCTGCGATTGTCTTCGGTGCCAAACCGATGTCTGAGAAAGTCAGCAGGGGCGCTTTTTTCCTCTACATTCTGTTTCTGCAACTGGCTTCGGCGCACCATATTCTGGTCGATCCAGGTATCAGTTCCACTTGGAAAATATTCAACACCAGTTATGCCATGTACCTGGCGGTATTGGCGAGTATGGTCCATGGACTTACGGTGCCTGGCAGTATCGAGGTTGCACAGCGGCAAAAGGGCCTGACCAATGGCTTGTTTGAATGGTTACGCAAAGCACCCTGGGGCAACCCGGTATTTTCCGGGATGTTTCTATCTCTGATTGGCTTTGGGTTTCTGGGTGGTATTTCCGGTGTTGTAATGGGCACCGAACAAATCAACCTGATCATTCACAACACCATTTATGTGCCCGGGCATTTTCATGCCACGGTGGTGATCGGCACAACTCTGGCGTTTATGTCGCTGACCTATTTCCTGGTCCCGGTGCTCTTTCGCAGGGAAGTCATTTTCCCGCAATTGGCAAAAATCCAACCCTGGTTGTTCGGCATCAGCATGATGGTTTTTACCCTGGTCATGATGGGGGCCGGTACTCTGGGCGTGGAACGTCGGCATTGGGATATGGCATTTAAAGATGCCGCGCTGGGCTATGACTACCCGGCCAGCGCCTACACATTGATGGGCCTGGTGGGTATCAGTGGTTCGGCAGCGATCATCGGTGGGGCGTTGTTTGTCGGGCTGATTGTCGGTTCCATCCTGTTCGGTAAACGGCTTGCTACCACCTCTGCGTACGGCGCAGAAACGACCCGCTTGTTGATGCCCGAACCCACCCCGGAACTTGATCATGCGGCGGTCGGCAAATGGGGGTTTGCCGCGCCCGGCACCTTCGCGCTGGCGGTGGTCTTTTTGATGGTTTTCGTGGTTTATTATGCCGTCAACTGGAAGTATCTGGCTTCTGTGTGGCCCATGAGTTGAACCACGGTTTCGGACGGGTGCAACGCTCCGTGCGCCCGTCCGATATTTTCTTCAAGCACCAGCGGTGTGTGCGTCTCAGTGTACTTGCGTTGTTCTGCCTGTTGGGTGCAACAACGGCGTTGGCTGGCGTAAATCAGGACTACGACCCTGAACGCGCGCTGCAAATATCCCAGGCCGCCATTGGCAAACCACTGGGTGACTTTCACTTTCGTGATGAATCCGGCAGACCTGTAGCGTTGTCTGACTATCGGGGTATGCCCGTTCTTATCAGCCTCATCTATAGCAGTTGTTTTCATACGTGCCCGGTCACCACCCAATATCTAAAAAAAGCAGTTCGTGCAGCCAAAGACGCCCTGGGTGATCGGCCATTTCAGGTTTTGAGCGTTGGTTTCGATGTGCCTACCGATTCGCCGCAACGTATGGCGTCATTTCGTCATATACAGGCAGTCAAGGCATCGAACTGGGCCTTCCTCAGTGCTGATCGCCCAACTATTGATGTCCTTACCAAAGTGCTTGGGTTTGCCTATTATCCTTCAGCCAGGGGCTTTGACCATCTGGTGCAATTAAGTGTGGTGGATGATAAAGGCGTCCTTTACCGGCAGGTTTATGGTGAAAACTTTGAGTTACCCTGGCTTGTGGAGCCTTTAAAAGAAATTGTTTTCAAGGAGCGTGCGGGCGTGGGCCAGATACTGGATAACATCAGCAATCGAGTCCGGCTCTTTTGTACGTTGTACGATCCGATAAGCGGGCGCTATCGTTATGACTATTCGCTATTCATTCAGATGGCGATTGGAGGACTGACGATCTTGCTGGGGATTGGTTATCTGGTGAGTGAAGCGAGGCGACCCCGGTCCTTGAAAAAGGGTTGATTCATCCGAGAAATTATCCTTGGGGTCGTATCTGGATGTACATTCCCGGCCGCTTAGCCTGTGCCTGTTTTTCTTAATACGCACTGACGGGTATCATCGCGTGTATTTTATCGTCACCTTGACCTGATCGGTCATTGCCTCATCAGCGGAAAATGACATGCAAAAAGCCCTGAACAGGCTGTTCGCAATGCTACAGGTACGCTTCGATTCAATATTTGGTCGGCGTTTGAACCCGTTAAACCATCTAGGTTCTTTAACGATCTATCTTTGCTGGCTGGTGTTGCTAAGCGGTATTTATGAACTGGTATTTTTCAAGACCAGCATTATTGGTGCCTATCAGTCCGTTGAGTATCTGACCCATGATCAATGGTATCTGGGTGGGTTCATGCGCAGCCTGCATCGCTATGCATCAGATGCAGCAATCCTCACGCTGGGTCTGCATTTGCTCAAAGAGTTTGCCCAGGACCGATTCCGCGGCGCGCGTTGGTATTCCTGGGTTACCGGGATCCCACTGGTCTGGTTATTGTTTTTGCTGGGGATATCCGGGTACTGGCTGGTGTGGGATCGACTGGCCCAATATGTGGCTATCGCCAGCGCAGAATTGATCGATGTCATTCCGATTTTTACGGATTCCATGGCCAGGAATTTTCTCACGGTGACGGGCTTGTCTGACCGGTTCTTTACCCTGTTGGCATTTGTCCATTTGATCGGCTTGCCGCTGTTCATGGTGTTCACGATCTGGATCCATGTCATGCGGATTAATAATCCACGCATAAATCCACCACGGGTGATGATGTACGGGGTTGGCGCGGCATTGGTCATCCTGGCTATTGTTAAACCTGCACTCAGTCAGGGACCGGCACAACTGGATGAGGCCATCGGGAAAATCGGGCTAGACTGGTTTTATCTGCACGTGTATCCGCTTTTTGATCTGTGGCCGGCAGGATGGATCTGGGGATTGCTGTTGGGAATCAGTTTGCTGCTGGTGTTGATGCCCGCGCTGTATCGGCGTAATGCGCGGGCACCGGCGCGAGTGGATTTAAACAATTGCAATGGTTGTTCACGCTGTGCTCAGGATTGTCCCTTTGGTGCAATTACGATGGTCCCGCGTAGTGATTCACTGCCTTATGCTCGCGAAGCGAAAGTGGATACCTCGCAATGTGTTTCCTGCGGTATTTGTGTGGGGGCCTGTCCGACAGCCACACCTTTTCGTATGCGCAGTCAGTTTTCGCCCGGAATCGATTTGCCTGACACGAGTGCGGAGGCACTACGGCAACAATTGACGCGGCAAGCAGAGAAATTGCCTGAGCCTCCATTGGTCGTGGTGTTTCAATGCGACCATGCGCAGCACCTGGAGTTGCCGCAAAACTGTTTGATGGTACAGGTGCGGTGCAGTGGGCATTTGCCACCACCGTTTATCGATTTTGCCTTAAATAGAATTCATGCCCAGAGTGTATTCTTACACGGTTGTACGGGCGGGGATTGTAAACACCGACTCGGAGTAGAATGGACTGAACAACGTATCCATCGACAGCGTGATCCCATGTTGCGTACCCGTGTCGATCGGCAGCGGTTAGCTGTTTCATGGACTGATGGCGGTAGCGCGCAGGCCAATCTCAACACATTTTTGCAGACAATGAACTCACCCCAGACCACAGAAGCCAACGTGCCGGAATTAAGCCCCAGCACGCAGGAACAGTCGTGAGTAAGTCAAAGTGGCTGGGCCAGGCAGCGGTGTATGGATGCGTTATGCTGGTCATTGGTGTGCTGTCCAATTTTCCTGTCTATCACTCTCTGCAACCACAACAGGCGCTGCTCCGTCTGGCCTTTTCACACTCAGGGCGACCAATACGCGAGTGTCATCGACTGACTCAGCAAGAACTGAACGCGCTGGCGCCGAATATGCGCAAACCGCTTGATTGCCCGCGTCAGCGGCTACCACTGCATGTTGTGTTTAAACTCGATGATAAGTTCATGTATAAACAATTTATACCTGCTGCGGGAATTTGGGGGGATGGAAGAGCCACGGTTTATGAACGCTTTAAGGTTCCTGCAGGCCAGCATCAATTAAAGATTGGAATGAGTGACAGTGAACGTGAAAACGGATTTGATTATCTATTGGAAAAACAGATCGATATCAGGGCGGGACAAAACCTTGTCATCGGTTTTGATCCTGGCCTGAAACGATTTGTGATTCATTGAGGTGTACCGTTGCGTCGTATTATTGTGACAAGGTGGGGATGGGGCAGATGACAGCGATTGAGTGGCGTGAAGAATATTCCATTGGGATTCCTGCAGTGGATCATGAGCACCGATTATTAATCATTTTGATAAATGAGATTTTAGATCAGGCAAGCCGCCAACAAAACGTCAATGGGTTAAGTGATTATTTGGGGGAGTTGCATAGTAGTGTAGCCGCGCATTTTGCCCTCGAAGAAAGTGAAATGCAGCAACGTGGATACAAAAAGTTTAACGAACACAAGGCCGATCACGAGAAATTACTGGATGATATTCGCGATCTGATGGATGCGTCGGAGTTGCCGGCCCCGTTGCATCTGGACGAATTCAGCGCCCGGTTGGCAGATTGGTTTTTGACTCACTTCGGCAGTCACGATGCACTGCTGCACAGGGAACTGCAGGCAATATGAAATCTATCGCCCAAAGTCTTTAACTGCCATGTAACAGGCGGCCAATTATTTCAAACGATCCCATCGTCAGCACCAGGATGATGATAAAATAAATAAATTGGCGGTGTTCGAAGGGTTTACCCCTGGCACGTTCAAATTGCCGCAGCAACCAATCCGAGGCAAAATAAAGGGCAACTGCGACGACAGTAAATAGAATAATTTCACTATACATTCAGATAGCCTTTGTGTCTTTTGTTCGCCCGGGCCACATGGCGCGAATCATGATGACAAGAAATAGAAAACCGCCCGCCACTGAAATCAATCCACCGAGCCCCATTAATGCCATACCGGTGATTTCACCTATTCCACTCAGCCCCTGCGCTGCACCGGCAGTTTTACGCCCGACCCCATAGCCACCCGTCCAGGCCAGGCCGATGATATGCATAAATTGTCCACCAGCGTAAATCCAGGGTTGCCAAGTCGCGAGTTTTTCGTCAGGTAATCGATAGCCCAGTCGTGGTGCAAGCAGGTAGGCGACACCCATAAAGGCCAGGGTGACCCCGACGATCGATCCGTGGTAATGCGCCGGTATCGATATGTCCAGTCCCTGAATTAAAAATCCCAGCAGGCCGCCAACCGCAAACAACAACATGGAACAGATTAATGCGGCCCGCAACGGTCGTTGTTGTGATGTAGGCGCCCCGGCGGTCAGCAGACTCCAGGCGATGGCGGCGCCTAGTGGTAATGTCGACAGGCCGCCGTATTTCATTAATTCCGTAAAGGCAAGCCGATAACCGGGGCTGGTGATATCGTGGGCAAAATGTAAAAACGGGACTGTGATGATGGGCAATGACACCATGAGTAACAGCACGACCGCCAGTCGTGGTGACAGCACACTGCTGGCGCCACTGGTGTGCAGCAACAACAACCAGGACACCAGCATCAAGCCGGTATGACCGAACTGCAGTACATGGCCCGGACCCCAGAAAAGCATTTCAAAGTAGATTTGACCGCTGAGATCCGCGGGTAAATTGTTCCAGGAAAGTCCAAGCGAGGCCAAAGTGATCACGCTGGTGGCTGCGGCGAGGACAATCCCCAGTGTCAGTGCATCACTGCCGTTTACACCGCGGGCAATCGGTGGAAAGTTGCGTAATGCACGCAGCATGGCACCTGCAACACCAAGACCGAACAAGCCCAATGAGATATAGAACCAGCCATGTTGCAGAACGGGTACGTAGTTGTTCATAAGCGGTGCCCGGGCACCGGCCAAGGGTGCTCCGGCGATACCCAAAGTTCCTGCCACAGCCAGGTAAAAAGACAGCCGATGCCACAAGACATCATCAGCTTTTGCAATCCAGGTCCAAAATAGTGCCGCAAACGACATAAACCAGACCAGCACAGACAAATCGACATGCACCACCAGGGCAATTCGAAACAGATCCAGATCGGGTAATAGATTCTGCACCATCGGTGTTCTCGCCAACACCAGGAGAACAGAGAATACTCCTGCAGCAATCAGCGCCAGGATACCGAGAAATAACCATGCGGCGATTTGTTGCCGTAGATTCTGACTGGCGATATCGAGATCAAATGCTCTTGGATTCAGGGAATTCACTCCACACACGAAGAGTGGCGGAGTATAGCGAAAGATGAAGCGTAGTTGGTTAGAAGTATAAAATTAATTGCCTTTGTAATTCCTTGAATTAACAATCTGACTGACGAATAAATTCGTTTGACGCAGGCTTGTTGACGCTTTCCTTACGCAGCGCTGCAGTGCTTAGCTTCAAGGTCTTTTGCAGGGCCCTGGAATGCTGCTAGAGTCCGCATCCTGTTTACTGTAATCACGGACGTTTTAAAATGCGATATGAAGCACCGGAAAGTATGGAATCTGCAGTTGGGTTGCTGGCTGAGGAATCTGGATTGGCCCGCGTTCTGGCCGGCGGTACCGATGTGCTGGTGCAATTGCGTTCAGGACTGATTGAGCCTGATTTACTGGTCGATATCAAGCGTATTGAAGCACTGCACCGGATTACTGATGAGTCCGGGGGATTGCGTATCGGTGCTGCCGTCAGTTGTGCCGAACTCGGCGAGCATGCGGATTTGTGCAAGCGTTGGCCCGGGGTCGTCGAGGCGGCTGAATTGATTGGATCAACACAGGTTCAGGGGCGTTGTACCATAGCGGGAAATTTGTGTAATGCCTCTCCTGCTGCAGATAGTGTTCCAGCGCTCCTGGCGGCCGATGCCACAGTTAGAATATGTGCTCCTTCAGGCAGTCGTGAAATTCCAATCAGCGAAGTCACTGTTGCACCGGGCAAGACTTCCCTGGCCCGGGATGAGATTGTTGAATCCATTTTTTTGCCGGCCCGCCCGGCACGTAGCGCTGATGCCTATCTGCGTTTTACCCCGCGCACTGAAATGGATATCGCCGTGGTTGGTGTCGGCATCAGCTTGACTGTGGATGAGCAGGGGGTTTGTGTGGACGCCCGGGTGGCATTGGGGGCGGTAGCGGCAACGGTATTACTGGTCGATGATGCAGCCAAAGCAATTGTCGGCAGCAGTCTTGACAAGGACGCCCTGGAGCGTCTGTCAGCGGCGGTTTCAGCTGCCTGCAAACCGATTGATGACAAACGTGGGACGATTGAGTTTCGCACCAAAGTGTCGGCCGTTTTGGCACGGCGTGCAGCAAAAATTGCCTATGACCGGGCAGGAGAATCGCAATGAGTAAAGTACAGGTTGCCGCGACCATAAACGATGATGCGGTGGAATTTTTATGTGATGCGCAAGACAGCTTGCTCGATGTGCTTCGCGATCAACTTGGCTTGACCGGATCCAAAGAAGGCTGTGGCTCGGGTGACTGTGGCGCCTGCAGTGTCATGCTGGACGGTCGTCTGGTGTGTTCCTGTCTGGTGCTCGGTGCAGAGGTCAATGGCCGCAACGTTGAAACGATTGAGAACATGGCGGATGGTGCGCAACTACATCCCCTGCAGCGCAAATTTCTTGAACACGCGGCCTTACAATGTGGAATTTGTACGCCGGGTTTTCTGGTTGCGGCAAAAGCCCTGTTGGAACGAAACCCCGATCCGAGCGAGTCGGAAGTGCGCTATTGGCTGGCCGGTAACCTTTGCCGTTGCACGGGTTATGACAAAATCGTTCGTGCGGTGCTGGATGCCGCCGTGGAAATGAGGGGGGCTTAGCAATGACGGACAGCGCAAAAACCAAAGCCGGCAATGGCGAAGCATTTACCGTGATCGGTACCCGCCCGGTTCGCCCGGACGGGGTGGACAAAGTCACAGGAAGGGCATGTTTCGGTGCCGATATCAGTGCACCGGGTATGCTGCATGGGAAGATTTTGCGCAGCCCTCACGCTCACGCTGTCATTCGCAGTATCGATATCTCAAAGGCGCTAGCGCTGGCTGGGGTCAAAGCAGTGGTGACCTGTGAGGACTTTTCTGAAAACCCGCGTCAGAAAGATGTGTTGATGAACATCATGGCCCGGGGTAAGGCGTTATACGAAGGGCATGCGGTGGCGGCGGTCGCAGCCAGTAGTCTGCGCATTGCCCGCCAGGCGCTGAAGCTGATAACTGTGGATTATGAGATCCTGCCCCATGTCACCGATGTTGATGCGGCCATGGCCGATGATGCGCCTGTGTTGCACGATGATATTTTTACCAAGGGCGTTGAACCCGTGCCGACAACGCCATCGAATGTGGTTTCACGCACAGCCTTTGGCCATGGCGATCCAGACAGCGGCTTTAAAGCGGCTGAGGTTATTGTCGAGCGGAATTTCAAAACCGCCGCAACCCACCAGGGCTATATTGAACCCCAGGCCTGCCTGGCCAGTTTCAGCGCCGATGGCAGCGCCGACTTGTGGTGTTGCACTCAGGGTCATTTTACCGTCCGTGATACCTGCGCCTCGTTGCTTGAGATGGATGTCTCGCGGCTACGGGTCACGGCCTCCGAGATCGGTGGTGGCTTTGGTGGCAAAACAACGGTTTTTATCGAACCAGTGGCGTTGGCGCTGTCACGCAAAGCTGGGCGGCCGGTGAAAATGGTGATGAGCCGTGAGGAGGTCTTCAAGGCATCAGGACCCACTTCAAGCACCAGCATGTGGGTCAAGGTAGGCGCCCGTAAGGATGGCACGATCACTGCGGGCCAATGCGAATTACGCTATCAAGGTGGTGCGTTCCCTGGTTCCCCGGCGGACTTTGGCGCCATGTCGGCCTTTGCCTGTTACGACTTGGACAATGTTGAAGCGGTCGCCTATGACGTCGTGACCAACCGACCCAAAGGCGCCGCCTACCGTGCCCCGGGTGCGCCAATGGCCGTGTATGCGGTGGAATCTGTGATCTCGGAACTGGCTGAGAAAATCGGTATGGATCCGTTGGATTTTCGTCTGCTTAACGCCGCCAAAGAGGGCAGTCAATCCTCCTATGGGCCAAAATTTGGCCGTATTGGTCTCGAACAGACATTGCAGGCAGCAAAATTCCATGCACATTACTCACAGCCCCTGGGCCCACACCAGGGCCGTGGGGTAGCCAATGGATTCTGGTTTAATTTTGGTGGTCAGACCTGTGTCTCTTTAAATCTCAATGTGGATGGTACCCTGGCTTTAGCCGTAGGAACCCCGGATATCGGAGGTTCCAGAGCCTCGATGTGTCAGATGGCAGCAGAAGAACTGGGCATTGGATATGACCAGGTACGCGCCATTGTTGGCGATACCAGCACGTTGGGTTTCAATGACACGACAGAAGGCAGTCGGGTTACATTTTCCACCGGACTGGCGGCTATTGAAGCGGCGCGGAATATGATCGGGATCCTTTGTGAACGCGCCGCAAAAATCTGGGATATTCCTGTGGAAGCCGTTGCCTGGGAAAATGGTTGTGCCCGGCCCTCAGGTTCCAATGCGGGTGAGTTTGAACCCTTGACGCTGGCCGAGCTGGCGCGCAAAGCAGCCCGCACCGGAGGACCGATTGCGGCTCACCATGAGTTTAATGCACAGGGCGCCGGGGTCAGTTTTGGTACCCACATTGTCGATGCTGAGGTAGATCCGGAAACCGGCCGTGTGCAGATCTTGCGCTACACCGTCGCTCAGGATGCCGGCAAGGCCATCCACCCGAGTTATGTTGAGGGCCAGTTTCAGGGCGGTGCAGTGCAGGGCATCGGTTGGGCGCTGAATGAAGAATATATCTATGGCGAAGACGGTCATCTGCAAAACGCGGGATTTTTGGATTACCGCATACCCGTCGCATCGGATTTGCCCATGATTGATACGGTGATAGTTGAAGTTCCAAATCCGGGCCATCCCTATGGAGTGCGCGGCGTTGGGGAAACAGGCATCGTGCCGCCACTTGCGGCAATTGCCAATGCAGTGTCCGCCGCAACCGGTGTGCGTTTGACAGAACTTCCCATGTCACCACCACGCGTGTTGCAGGCGCTGGATAACGCAGCAAATGCCTCTGGCAGTGATTGAGTGCATGTGATGCGGTCTATTCGATGACAAGCCCCGTGCAATTGCGTGCAGCGATATTGCGTGTGTTGTTGGCGACATTGCCTGTCGTTGTGGCATTTACTGCCCAGGCGGGCGAGTCTGTTGGCTATAAAAATATCAATAACGCACAGTTACAAGAACTCATGCAGCAACAGGTACCGCTGTATGATATTCGTCGTCAGGCTGAATGGGCTCGGACCGGGGTGATTGAAGGCAGCAGACGCTTGACCTTCGTCGACCGGCAGGGGCGCATGGAAAAAGATTTCCTCAGCCGCTTCACCTCCCAGGTCGCAAAGGATCAACCTGTCATCGTCATGTGCCATTCGGGGAATCGTTCGCAAGCCCTGGCGCGTTATTTGACCAAGTCCCTGGGCTATTCAAAAGTCTACAATGTGCGCGACGGCATTGTCAGCTGGATTTATGAACATAAACCCGTCGTCAATCCCTGATGAGGGGTGCCTATAGGTTCCTATAGGGGTGCATTTATTCAACACTGAATCCCTGGCCATTTTTATGCAGAGTGAACGTGCCGCGGCTGGCCGCATAGGCCCAGCGGGTAGATTTGCTGAGTCCACCGAGGGGATACATATGCACCCCGCTGATACCGTTGTCAGGGTCGTTGGCAGCATAGCGGGCCAGATCAATGACCAGTCGATCGGGTTCGGAGACGGTCAGCAGTTTCGCAATATTGCCTGCCTGGCGTGTCAGGAAGCGCATTGACGGGCCGACACCGCAGGCGCGGGCGTGATTGAGCAGGGCTTTCAATGAGGCTGGCCCAGGGATACCGATGTGGATCGGCAGACGGTTCCCGGCAGCCCGCAGCGCCTGATCCCAGGCGATAATGGGTGCGGCCTCAAAACAAAACTGGGTGGCGATATAAAGAGCGGCGTCACTGCGATCATTAAAGGCGTTCTTCCAGCTCAAAGCACCGGCAATGGCTTTGTCGCTGATGTCCGGACTGCCTTCGGGATGGCCTGCCACACCGATACTGCGAAAACCATAGTGATCAAACAGACCTGTATCAAGCAGTTGCATCGTATCGCTGAATTCCCCCAATGGGGTATCAACACCACCGGCAATGCACAACACCTTATCTATCCCGAGATCACCACTGAGCCGCCCGAGCATTTCATCAAGATACTTTCTGCTCGGTATACTGCGTGCCGCAATATGCGGGACTGGGCAAAATCCTTCACGACTCAGGCGGGCAGCGACGGCGAGAGTGTCATCGAAATTTGAACCTGGCAGGAACGTAATATAAATCTGCGTGCCGAGTTCAATATGTTTACCGTAATCAGCAATTTTAGCTGCGGCACCAGGTGTCGTTTCGACGGTGAAACCTGCCATAAACTGCATGATCTGTTGGCGTGTTTGAGCCGCAGGATCCTGTTGAACTGCCGTGGGTTCTATTGCCATTGTCATGCGGTGAATCTCCAATCTGTAACGTTGCAGGGTCATGATTTGAGCCGAATGCACATTCTCAGGACGAGGACCCTTGTGTGAAAGCGCTTTAAGTCCCTGGCGGCGTTAGTACGCAACTTTGAGTCGCCAATAAAAAAGTCAGGGGGATTTGTCTGCCCTGATGTCTTTCTCAATGATCTGAGTAAGGCTACAGTGCGCGTTTGAGCTACAGGCATTACGAGGGACTTGGCAATGGCAAACTACACAATTACCAGCTGGCAGGGCATACCATCAATGGTGGAGGCGAAGGTCGGTAGAAAACGCCACAAGGTACAACTCAGCTCCCGCTTTCAGGAACTGATTGATCGAGTCGCCATGCGCCAGAAACTGGTCGGCACCGATGAGTACCTGGAGTTGTGGCAAAAAGGCAGTGTGCAGCAACGAGAGGGGGAACCAGAGCAGGTGGCAAAGGAGATTGCCGAGGAACTTGAAGCACGATTCGACGTGATTCGTGCTGAGGCAATTGCTTCAGTACAGCCACAATGAGGCGCGGATCAGACGATGCCCACAGCACTTGATACGTTTACGCCTGAGTCGATTGACATTCCGAGTGACAGGCTTCTGCGAATGCAGGGTTATAAAACTCCGGATGCAGTGCGCAGGGCCATACGCAGGGCTGCCGATGTGGCGGCAAAATTAGCGCAGGACGTGATTCTCCCCAGGGTGTACTACCGTAAGTTTGATGTCCGTCAGTGTGAAAATGGAGTTTTGGAACTTGTCACGGATCATTGTTTTCGTTGTCCGGCATTTCCGAAGTATTTAACTGGCTGCCACCAGGTGATTGCCTTCGTGCAGACGCTGGGACAACCCTTTGATGATCGCATTGAGCAATTGATGGCCGAAGATGATCTCCTCGGCGTGCTGTTTTTAGATAACGCAGGGTGGCTGGCCATTGAAGCAACCAGCACGTTATTTGCCCGGCACTTGAAGTCGCAGCCAGGCAGTTCGGGCCAACGTCTCACTCGGCGCCTCGGCCCGGGTTACAGTTATCGATCAAACAGAGTCTTAAGCCAATGGGATTTGACGGAACAGGCCATTTTATTTGATTTGTTCAAACGCCCGGGGTTACCGGTCACTTTGCTGGACAGTTGTGCGATGTTGCCGCGTATGTCGCGTTCTGGAATTTATGGACTACAGGATTTTAAACGGAGTGTGGAGAAGGGCTAGCAGTGTGGATTTTACGCGCTATTTATCGCCGTTGTCTTTGAGCCCGTTTCTGGCAGACTGGACAAAATCAGTGACCAACAGCACGCACACCACGCCGACGATAATACTGAAAGGCAATGCGTTAATGGACTCCGCCAGGCCAATGACGAAAGACAGAAACACCACAACGGCAAAAAGTCCTGTAATTAGATTGTCCATACTAACCTCGCATTGTTCACGGTGTGACAGTATTGCATATTAAGACTGCGGTGAGTCGGTTGCAGATCCAAACAAAGATTCCAGCCACTGCGCGGTACGCAGCAAACGTGCATCATCACCCCGGGCGGCCACCAGCTGTGCGCCGATGGGCATGCCGTTTGGACCTTGCATCAGCGGTAAGGTAACCGCTGGTAGACCGCACAGTGTCCAAATGGTACACATGGCGGGATCGCCTGTGACAGACAAATCAGCAGGGGCCTCGCCAAAAGCCGATGGGGTCAAAATCGCGTCATACTCTTCGAAAACCTCGTCCAGGATCTCTTTGTATTCCTCGCAGTGGGCGATGGCGCTTTTGTATTGCGTTGCCAGAATGGTCTGGCCGTCCTCTATGGATTCACAAAGCCGGGAACTGAGTTTTGATTTGTGGTCGCGGTAGCGGCGGGAAAAATTGACCGCCAGATCGGCATGCATAATCTGGCGATGGTGTGTGTACGCCTGGTTAAATGATTCACCGAGGTCAATAATTTGTGCATGGCCCGGATGTTGCTCATTGATAAAGTCGAGCAGTTCCCTGAAGGCATCCTTACTGGAGTCTTCGACCTTGTCCCATATTGGAGTACGAATAAATGCCAGGCGTGGCGTCATGGGGGACGCCTGGGACATAACGCCAGCCAACTGCGGTTTGGCGCGTGGGCGCATATCCGCATCCTGACGGTCATACTGCATGAGCACATCGGCAATCATGGCGGTGTCTGCAAGTGTTCTGCCGAACACTCCAACGGTATCCAGATATCGTGATACGGTGAGAATTCGATATCGTGAGATTCTGCCAAAGGTTGGCTTAAACCCATAGATACCGCAAAAGGCAGCAGGGCGGATTACCGAACCATTGGTTTGAGTACCAATCGCGAGCGGCACCATGGACGCGGCAACCGCTGCAGCAGAACCACTGGAAGATCCCCCCGGCGTGCGGGATGGGTCCAGTGGGTTTGTGGTTTTACCAGGGGTGTGCGTCGCAAGTTCGGCGGTCACGGTTTTCCCTAAAATGACAGCCCCCGCCTGGCGCAGGATATCAACCACAGTGGCGTTACGGCCCGGGGTTCTGCCCAGATCGGCCTGACAGCCATTTTCAGTGGGCAGATCTTCAGTATCGATAATGTCTTTAATCCCTACTGGAATCCCATGCAGCGGCCCGGTCATACGGCCATAGCTATGCTCTTCATCGGCTTTCCGGGCCTGCTCCAGGGCATATTCAGCGTCAAGATGCGCCCAGGCACCAATTCTGGGTTCGAGTTCATCGATACGTGACAGGCACGCCTGAACCAATTCCTCAGAACTGATTTCGCCTTGACGAATGGCTTCGGCAGCATCAACTGCGCTCAATAAATTCGCATCCATGGTGTTTTAGTATTCTCCGTAGGCCACGTTACTTGCCGAAAAAGTATTCCGGGAGCCATAAGGCAATATCTGGAAAGTTATACATTAAAACCATGGACAGAATCACAATGGCCAGATAAGGCATGATGCCGCGAAAGATATCAATGAGCTGGATGTGCGGTGGCGCCACTCCCTTGAGGTAATAAGCCGCCATCGCCATCGGTGGTGTCAGAAATGATGTTTGTAGATTTAATGCCACCAGGATACCGAAAAACAGCGGGTCCACATTAAAGGTGGCCAGCATGGGCAGGAAGATCGGCACGAAAATTATAATGATTTCCGTCCATTCAAGCGGCCAGCCAAGCAGGAAGATGATGGTTTGTGCCAGGATCAGGAATCCGACCGAACTCAACTGCATCGATAACACCCAGTCCCTGATGATGTCGTGCCCACCGAGGTAGGAAAACACCGAGGCGAAGGTCCAGGAACCAACGAATAGCCAGCAGACCATGGCGGATGTTTTGGCGGTCAGGTATACGGCTTCTTTTAGCCGCTCCCAACTTAGTGAGCGATAGCACAGGGATAAAAACAGGCCACCAAAAGCGCCGACTCCTGCTGCTTCTGCCGGAGTGGCCAGACCCAGTAATATAGCCCCGAGGACACTCATAATCAGAACCGCCAAGGGGACAAAGGACGTCATTAGTTGCCAGACAATCTGGCGGAAAGGTGGTACATCCTCTTCTTTTGGTTGTGGTGCCAGCTTTGGGTTCAAATAGGCGCGGACAATGACGTAAATCATGTACATGCCGGCCAGCATCAAGCCGGGGAACATTGCGGCGGCATACAAACGCAATGGGGATAACTGGGCAATGGCAGCGTAGACAATGAGCATAATGGAAGGTGGAATCAAAATACCCAGGCATCCCCCGGCACAGATTGCTCCGGCGGCAAAACTTTCGTCATAACCCGCCTTGAGCATGGCCGGGAAGGCCAGCATACCCATCAGGGTCACCACTGCGCCAATGATGCCTGAAGCCGTGGCAAACACGGCACAGGTTGCCAACGCTGCCACAGCCATGGATCCGGGCAACAAGCGTGCAGCGAGTTGAATACTGAAAAACAACCGGTTGACAATGTTGGCGCGTTCCACCACATAACCCATAAAGAGAAAGAGTGGCACCGCAACAAGTACGTCGTTAGACATAACGGAAAATGTGTTCTGTACAAAGAGCTCAAAAATCCGGTTATCAAACAAATTCTCCATGCGTAAGGGATCGTAATAGGCGTAATAGCCGAATCCGAGGCCCATGGCGATGAGGGTAAAAGCAATAGGAAATCCGAGCAGCACCATAAAGATGAACAGGCCCAGCATGACAATGGCAACGACCGGATCAGACATGTTGGTTTTCCTGTTCTGAATGTTGCAAATCCTGTTGCTCGTGAATCAGCATGGTTTCTGTTTCCTGTACGTCATGCAGGCGCGCCGGCCAGCTGCCGGTGCGGATGCATATAACGCAACGCACGGCCTCAGCAAAGCCTTGCAGAAACACCAGTCCACCGGCGACGGGGATCAGAGTTTTAAAAAAGTAAATCTGAATTCGTGTCGGACTGCTCCAACTGACTTCTTTGTAAAACCAGGAATCAGCCGCAAATGAGTAGCCGTACCAGACCAGGGCGAAAGTCCCCGGGGCGAGAAACAGGATGTACAGTGCAAGATCGATGCTTGCTTGTGCCTTGGTCGGTAATAACCGGTAAATCACATCCCCACGCACATGGGCATCCTGAGACAGAGCATAAGCCCCCGTCATCATGAATAATGCCCCGTACATCTGTACGCTCATGTCGAAGGCCCAGACCGTGGGTGCATTCAGCACATAACGAACGAAGACTTCATAGCAGGTTGAAAATGTCAGGATGACAATGCACCAGGCAAATGCTTTTCCCACCCAGGCGCTGAGATTGTCAATAAAGTGGAGTAGACGGGTCATGTTGATTGTTGCCGGTAAATTGAGAGGCGTTCGGTTATCAAATGCCTGACGGGCTCGAAGCGGGTCGGGCCGCTATGGCCTGTCTTGATGCCGATGGTCTCCAGGGAAGGTTAATCAGGCGGAGCGACGTTGTTGCGCCGCCCCGCCTGTTTGAACAATGTTGGTGACAACTAAGGTTCAGAGTTTGCCGAAGTAATGCTCGTAGGCGCCCCGGTAATTGGGCGAATTATTCAGTGAGTAGGCGCCGTGGCGTTTCGCCCATGCCTTTTGTGATGCAACCACTTTCTTGAAGAAAGCATCTTCCTTGCTCAATTGTGCGACCACTTTATCCCAGGCCTTCAGTTCATCGTCCATGACGCTGTCAGGGGTACGGTAGACGTTGACACCAAAGTCCTTTTTCAAACGGATCAAATCCTGGGAATAGCGTTCCATCGCCTTCCAGGACATATCAGAGGAGGCTGCTTCCGAGGCGTATTCAAGGATTTTCTGGTGTTGTTTTGACAGTCGGTCATAAAGCTTCTTGTTATAGATAATCTCGAAACATTCCTGGGATTGGTGGAAGCTGGCCAGATGATAATGCTTGGAGACATCCTGCATACCGAAGTCTTTGTCCGAGGTCGGATTATTGAACTCGGCGGCATCAATGAGGCCGCTCTTCATGGCTGGCTGAATTTCACCGCCGGGCAATTGCACGACTGACATGCCCATTTCCTGCATAACATTGGCTGCCAGGCCCACCGTGCGGTATTTCAGTCCTTTCATCTGTGATGATTCGGTGATGTGTTGTTTAAACCAACCCAGGGGTTGCGCGGGCATTGGCCCGGAGAAAAAACCCACCAGATTCAGTCTCAGTTTGTCATGCATAAGCTCGTAGTAAAGTTTCTTGCCGCCGCCATATTGGATCCAGCCGATCAGCTCGTTGGCGGTCCAGCCGAAACAGGGGCCGGTACCAAATAATGAAGCGACCGGGCTTTTCGAGTACCAGTAGGCGGTTACCATGTGCGCACCGTCCAAAACACCCTTATGGACAGCCGTCTGCATTTCTGCAGTTTTTACCACAGCGCCGACGCCAAGCAGATCAATTTTCAGTGAACCACCGGACATTTCATTGACGCGGCGGACATAATCTTGGGCGTATTCGAGGAAGATACCGCCACCCCATGCCGCCTGAACCTTCAATACAACCGGTTTGGCAGCTTTGACGATGGCTGGCGCTGCGATTGCAGCCGTCCCACCAACCGCTGCAGCGGCGCCGACTTTAAGAAATTTACGTCTCGATGCTGGTGTTTTCGTTGTCATTGTAATATCGCCTCCATAGACGGTTGAGAAAATAGCTGTGATGACCGTGCGTGGTCCCCAGATAGTGCGGGTCTGTAGGCTTACAGGGTTCAGTTTTATTATAATGCTTGCGACCGTGGTCTGCTTGACCAAGTGCCAATTTTTATGCTGCTCTGTGCCAGAAATATTAGACCAT
>CAZAWX010000011.1:12816-39691 GCA_964488985.1 uncultured Ectothiorhodospiraceae bacterium | reverse complement strand
TCGACCATTTTAATGCCAGTCATCAACTCGTGTAAAGCGACATATCTATGAAGGTACTCGGAATTGAAACATCCTGCGATGAGACCGGCCTTGCGGTCTACGATTCGCAACGGGGATTATTAGGACACCTGCTGCACAGCCAGGTGCCCATCCATGCTCGTTACGGCGGTGTGGTGCCGGAATTGGCCTCCCGGGATCATATCCGTAAGTTGGCCCCGCTGGTCAAAGAACTGATGGATCAATGCGCATTGCAAAGGCGGGATCTGGATGGCATTGCCTATACCCGGGGACCGGGCCTGGTCGGCGCACTGATGGTCGGGGCTGGATTTGGCAGGGCATTGGCCTACGCACTCGATATCCCCGCAGTAGGCGTGCATCACATGGAGGCACATCTGTTGGCGCCGATGCTCGAGGATCAGGCCCCGGCTGCGCCTTATGTGGCGCTGTTGGTTTCCGGTGGGCATACCCTGTTAGTCGAAGTAAAGGGGTTTGGTTGTTATCGATTGCTGGGCGAGTCTTTGGATGATGCTGCCGGAGAGGCCTTTGATAAAACAGCCAGTTTACTTGGGCTGGCGTATCCTGGCGGCCCGAATCTGGCAGCACTGGCGCGAGGCGGCACACCCGGGCGTTATGTATTGCCGCGGCCGATGACGGACAGGCCGGGCCTTGATTTCAGCTTCAGTGGCCTGAAGACAGCGGTAGCAACGCTTTACGCACAAACGTCTGATGATGATCAGACCCGGGCTGATATTGCCCTGGCGTTCGAGCAGGCGGTGGTGGATACACTGCTTATCAAGTGCCGGCGTGCCTTGCAGCAAACGGGGCTGAAGAGTCTGGTCCTGGCCGGTGGTGTTGCGGCGAACCAGCGTTTGCGCCAGGAACTCGGTGCCTGGGCTGAGCAACAGCAATTGCGGATTTATTATCCACGGGGGGAGTTTTGCACCGACAACGGTGCGATGGTGGCCTACGTGGGTTGCTGCAGGCTTGAAAACGGTGCTGCGGACCCGCTGGCTTGGGAAGTTCAGGCGCGCTGGCCTTTGAGCGAACTCAGTCCATAAAATGGGCCTTCAGCCGGTGGACTTTTGGCCAATTTTCCCCTCAGTCCCTGCCAGGAGGCGCTGTATATTGGCTTTGTGGCGTAAAATGATAAGTAGCGCAATGCAGCACAAAACGATGATGCTCATGATATGACTGCCAAGCCACCAGGCGATAACTGGCGCAGCGACAGCGGCAAGCAGTGAGGCGACAGATGCGTAGCGACTCAGGCCTGCCAGGCTTAACCAGATCAGTCCAAAGGCCAGGCCGACGCGCCAGTCCAGCGCAATAATGGCGCCAAAGGCAGTGGCAACGCCCTTTCCTCCCTGGAAGCGAAAATACAGTGGGTACAAGTGGCCGAGAAAGCAGCCGAGGCTGGTCAAGGCAATGACCGGTGTCGACAGATTCAGTGCATGGGCAACAAGCACCGGCAGCACACCCTTGAACACATCCCCTAGCAAGGTGAGCAGCGCGGCCTTTTTTCCGCCCAGGCGCAACACATTCGTCGCCCCGGGGTTACCTGAACCCCCACTACGGGGATCGGCAAGCCCCATGAGACGACAGATAATAATGGCGCAGGCCAGTGATCCTGCCAGATATCCCAGCGCAGGGAAAAGATACTCAAGTTCCATCAACTCTGGACTCCATAATGGGCTCTGCCGCGTGGAGATTGCAGCAAACCCTGAGAATATACGGATATACTGGTTTGCGGTGTGTAATTTGTGGTGTGTAAATATAGATCACCGTCTTGCTGGTGACGAAACCACTTTGTGCAGTGGTAGCGTATTATCGGAAAGTGACATGGTGCCGTCGTGAAATTGTCGTGTAATCGTCGGGTATTGATGGACTTTCAAGGAGTCTGTATGAGTATGGATATTATCTTCATCAACGAACTTGCGGTTGAGACCATCATCGGCATCTACGACTGGGAGCGGGAAATCAAGCAACCCGTGGTGTTTGATATTGAAATGTCCGGCGACTGTTCCCGGGCGGCACACACCGATGCCGTAGAAGATACACTAAATTACAAGGCCGTGGCGAAAGCGGTGATCGGCTTTGTGGCGAAAAGCGAATTCCAATTGGTGGAGACTCTGGCCGAGCGGGTTGCGCAGCACATCATGGAAGAATTTGATGTCCACTGGCTCCGTCTGAAAGTGAACAAGCGCGGTGCCATTCGCGGCGCGGCGGGGGTCGGTGTCATCATCGAACGTGGCGAGAGAACCTGAATGCCACAGGTTCTGGTAGGCATCGGCAGTAACCAGCAACGCGAGCTGAACGTGAGTCATGCGGTGCAAGGATTGGTGAGATCTTTTCCGGATGTGTCGCTTTCAAGTGTGTACGAAACTGTGGCGGTAGGCTTCAAAGGAGATCCATTTTTTAATCTCGTGGCCACCTTCGGTACTGAATTGGAACTGAGTGCGTTGCTGGATAAAATCCATGGCATCGAGGAAAGTTGTGGGCGGGTGCGTGGTGAAAAACGCTTCGGGCCGCGGAATATGGACATTGATGTGCTGACCTATGGTGATGAAATCTGTGACGGTGAACCGGTGGAGATCCCACGCAGTGACATCATCACCGCTGCTTACGTGCTTGTGCCTCTGGCGGAATTGGTTCCTACCAGGCAGCATCCTGTGCTTGGTGAATCCTATGCCGGTTTGCTGAGTCGATTGAAGCTCGACATCTCGGGCGTCAGACGCAGTGAGTTCAATCCGTTGCTTACGGTCTGATCAAAATGAAATATTGCTGCCAATGTGCGGGTCTACTGGTGCGCCAAATTCTCGAGGGTGATGATAGAGAACGGCATGTGTGTAGCGATTGCGCCACGGTGTTTTACCAGAACCCGAAAATAATCACAGGTTGTTTGCCGATTTGGCGCGATCAGGTATTGCTGTGTCGGCGCGCCATTGAACCACGCTATGGCCTGTGGACATTACCCGCAGGATTCATGGAAAACGGTGAGACCACCCAGGCTGGCGCTGTCCGGGAAACGCTGGAGGAGGCGCAACTCAATTTGGACCCGGAACAACTGCAATTATATTGCTATCTGGATATTCCTCGCATCAATCAGGTCTATGTGATGTTCCGCGCCACAATGGCGGCACCAGACTTTGCCCCAGGCCGCGAAAGCCTCGAAGTTGCACTGTTCTCAGAGCAGGATATCCCCTGGGAACAGCTTGCTTTCCCGTCAATCGAGGTGTGTCTGCGACACTATTTCGAGGATCGGTGCAGCGGGAACTTCCCGGTTCGGGTGGAGGACATTCAGCGCCGGCCCCCGTCGACATTTAAAATCTGACCGGTGACATAAGGCGCATCACGAATTAAAAACAGAGCCGCAGCAGCAATATCATCCTGATTGCCCATGCTTTGCAAAGCGCTGGCAGCGATCACCGCAGCACGTTCGCCTGGACTGCCCTGGGTTGTTCCCTCCGGCCACAAAATAGCACCCGGGGCGATTGCATTGACCCGAACCTGGGGTGCCAAATCGATCGACAGTGCCCGGGTCAGCCCCTCCAGCCCAGCTTTCGTGGCGCAATACACGGGATGTTGCGCCAACGGTTGGCGGGCATGGATGTCACTGATATTGACGATGCAGCCGTGTTGCCGGCGCAGCGCAGGCAACACGGCAGCGATCAGCAATGCCGGGCCTTTCAGGTTGCTGGCGATGAGGTCATCGAAGATGCTATCTGTAAGTTGTTCGATGGGTGTTGGGTAAAACTCCGAGGCGTTGTTGACCAAAGCATCCAGTTGCCCAAAGCGGCTGAGTGTCGCCTCGGCCAGGTGTTGAATTTCTTCCACGCGGCTCAATTCGGCCTGCAGCAGGCAGGCCGAGTTTGTCCTTGTACGATTCATTGCATCGCACAAGGCGAGCGCCTCATTGTGTGAATCCCGGTAGTGGATGGCAATGCGCATGCCGGCGCCATGCAAGCGCAGCGCAATACCAGCGCCAATGCGCCGCGCTGCGCCGGTGATCAAAGCAACAGGTTGCGCTGTGGTGGCCATGACTGTTCCAGGTAAATGTTCCAACGTGCACGCTGAGTGGCAAGTATGGCAGATTCTATTTTTAACTCGTACTCCTAGCCTGCATTCATAGGTTGGACCTTAAGGGGGAAAGACCCAACCTATGAGCCTGCATTATTCATGAACGCACGAGCGATGGCACTTTGTTCTGCGTGACGATGATGTCTATTATCGCGTATGTCCGAGACATCATCCCAGCCATTGACATTGCCCAAGCCTGATGGTGCCGACAAAGAGATCAGTCGGGAACTCGGGGAGCGCATTCGTCATTCGATCCGTGTTGCCGGGGGCAGTATCGGTTTCGATGCCTACGTGGAACAGGCGTTATACACCCCGGAACTAGGGTATTACAGTAGCAACCGGACCCGCTTTGGGGCTGTTGGAGATTTTGTTACAGCACCGGAGATTTCCAGTTTATTCAGCCAATGCCTGGCCCGGCAGGCCGCAGAGGTTTTTGCCGGGTTGGATTCAAAGCCGCATCAGATCCTGGAAGTGGGAGCGGGTTCCGGTGTCATGGCCAGGGATCTCATCGGAGCCCTGGATCATCTGTGCGCAAGCCCTGATCAGTATCTGATTCTGGAACGCAGCGCTGGCGCCCGGGCGCAGCAACGCCAGACATTGGGGGTGCTCGCCGAGCGCGTGCAATGGCTGGATGACTTTCCTGAGCACGGAATTTGTGGCCTGGTGGTTGCGAATGAGCTACTGGATGCGTTGCCTGGAGTGCGTTTTATCATGACTGACAATGGCCCTGAGGAGCTTCGCGTTGCCTGCCGGGAAGGTGAATTGTGCTGGCAGCAACGGGCGTTTACAGATACCGGCATACTCCAGGAACTTACCGGAAGGCTTGCACAATGTGATCCATTGCCCTTGGGTTATGTCTCTGAGTATGTTCCAGCACAAGCCGCCTGGGTCAGAACGATGGCGGAACACCTACGCGGCGGTGTGTTGTTGTTGATCGATTATGGTTATCCGTGCCGCGAGTTTTATCATCCGCAACGCGGTAGCGGTACGCTGGCCTGTTACTACCGCCACCACATGCATGAAGATCCATTCTGGTACCCGGGCCTTGAGGATATCTCTGTCCATGTTGATTTCACTTCAGTAGCCCAGGCGGGTTTGGCTGCGGGACTGTATTTGCTGGGTTATACCACCCAGGCACACTTTCTGCTGGCTGGTGGCCTGCTCGATCTCCTCAGTACCCTCGCAGAACAGGATTCCCGAAATCAGGCAGAAATGAGTGCCCAGGTGCAACGGCTCACACTGCCTTCAGAGCTTGGTGAACTGGTCAAAGTTATGGCGCTGAGTCCTGATCCTGACCTGGAATTGTCCGGGTTTTCCGGACGCGATTTCAGTTCTCGGCTGTAGTGGCTCGAGTCCTGCCTGTGGGGGGCAAGGGGGCGGGATGGCCTTATAGCGGGGAAAAATCACAATCTATAGCCTTGGCAAAGCGTGTATTATTCGGCCTCTTTGCAAGGGTAGTGTTATGAGTGACATTTTGCGGGATCTGGCTGCCGTCTTGGAAGCCCGAAAACATGCGCAGGTTGAACAGTCTTATGTGGCATCGCTGTATGCAGGCGGGCTGGACCGGATCCTTAAAAAAGTGGGTGAGGAGGCAACAGAAACAATCATTGCCGCCAAAGGCGACAACCACCAGGAACTGATACATGAAATGGCTGATTTGTGGTTCCATTGCCTGGTTTTGCTTGCTCATGAGGGCTTGCAGCCTGAGCAGGTACTGGCGGAGTTGGAGCGCCGCACGGGGATTTCAGGCCATGCTGAAAAAGCCACTCGTATTAAATAACTAAGGTCTGGCTGTACAGTGTGCTGTCGCCAGAGCACAAAAAGGTTATATTGTCGGATCATTGTTTAGAAACGGGCACGACCTGAACGGAGAACATTATGGGAATCAGTATTTGGCAACTCGTGATCGTTTTGGTCATTGTGATGTTGTTATTCGGCACCAAAAAATTACGCAACATTGGCGCTGACCTTGGTGGCGCGGTCAAGGGTTTCAAGGGTGCGATGAAAGATGGCGCGAAAGCAGAGCAAGAATCTGACCCACAGCATCTGGAACAGGCTGAGGCGAGCGGTGGGGAACAAACCGGGGCCGAGGCAAAAGAACCGGTTGCCAAGGAGCGCGACAGCGCCTGATCCTCCTGACAAAACCGGTGGTGGTGAACGCGTGTCCGGGGTGTTACCCGGCATTGGCCAAGTCGTGCAGATGACTGCTCGTACCAGGTAATAATCTCTATGTTTGATATTGGTTTTTGGGAACTGGCGCTGATTGGTGTCATTGCCCTGCTGGTCGTAGGGCCTGAGCGGTTGCCCGCTCTGGCGCGAACTGTTGGTCTTTGGGTCGGCCGGGCCCGGCGCTATGTGTCCCATGTGCAGGCGGATATTGAGCGGGAAATTAATGCCGAGGAAGTGCGCAAATTAATAGACACACCGAGTCAGTCGATCAGCGAGATCAACCAGGTTCTGAACGGCACCAAAAAGATTTTCGACGAAGCCGGCCAGGAGATTGAAGATTTAAGTATGGAGGCCGACCACCAGTCGAGCGAATTAGAAGCGCAGATTGATGGTGCGCTAGACGTCGCTGAGGCGGGCCTTGCTGAGACAGACAGTGAGGTGGATTCCGCAGCCAATCCATTCGCCTCTGAAAATGCGCAATTGTTAAGCCCCAGCTCGGAACACGCTCACACCAGCACTAATTCAACCGCCGCTGTTAACGAAGCGGATGCACCGTCAGGCCCAGATGAAGACCAGCGACATGTCCAGCCCTGACGACACAGCACAAACACAGGAAGGCGCAGAGGATGAAGAACAACCCCTCGGCGAAATGTCCTTTGTTGATCATTTAATTGAGGTCCGCGACCGTCTGGTCAAAAGCCTGATCGTGGTTGTGGTGATATTTATCGGCCTGTTTCCCTTCGCCAATAATTTGTACTTGCTGCTTTCCGAGCCACTTAGAAAGTTGCTCCCGGAAGGGTCGAGCATGATTGCCACTGAGGTGGCATCACCCTTTCTAACGCCCTTCAAATTATCGATGGTATGCGCAATTTTCATTGCCATGCCCTATATGCTCTATCACATGTGGGCCTTTATTGCGCCGGGGCTCTACAACAAGGAAAGAAAGCTTGTCTATCCTTTGTTGATTACCAGTTCCGCACTGTTCTATCTTGGTATGGCCTTTGCCTACTATGTGGTATTCCCGCTGATGTTCGGGTTTTTTACCTCCGCAGCTCCGGAAGGTATCGAAATCATGACCGATATCAGTCGTTATCTGGATTTTGTGCTGAAGATATTTTTTGCATTTGGTATCGCATTTGAGGTGCCAATTGCCACGATCCTGGTGATTTGGGCTGGCTTTACTACCCCTCAGGCACTCAGCGCTAAACGCCCCTATGTAATCGTGACGGCCTTCGTTGTGGGTATGCTGTTGACGCCGCCGGATGCGATTTCCCAGACCTTGCTGGCGGTGCCGATGTGGGTGCTGTTCGAATTGGGTCTGGTGTTCTCAAAATTTTACCTGCGTGATCCGGTGCAGAATGTGGAACCGGACAATCCGGCTTAATTCAGGTCATTTATTATCCGCTGCCGGTGCCATCGAGCAGCTTTTCTGCTGCCGAGTTCGATAACAGGTAGCGAATGCCCAGATCTCGCCGGGCCAGGTAAAGCCCCGTCGTGTTTTGCAAAAATTCAAAGCGAATGATTTTGTCCACGCCCTTGAGTCCTACCGTCAGTTCGCCTTGCCAGGCGAGTGCCGGAGAATAGGGTTGAACCAACAGTGCTCTGGCTTGGGACCAGGCTGCCGCCAGTTTTGCCCCGATTTGTTGCCCAGGTCCCGTTGCGGCAGGTTGACGCGACCATTTCCCACCGCGATAGTCCCAGCGTACCAGCGGAAATTTGAGCATTGTCACCGCACTGTTTTGCGGCAGCAGGTGTGGGCTGACAAATTCAAGAACACTGGAAAACAACGTCCCGGACCAGCGGTCGTCGACGAGGTGCACCTGATCGTTCAAGCGTACGTAACGCAGCTTACTCAGGGGTTCCCGGTTGCCGATTGCCAAGGCCCGGTCATTGAGCCACAAGGTCATTGTGGCCGGATCAAGACCGAATTGGCGCAATGAATTACCCGCAGCGCGAAACCCCTGTTTGCTGGTTGCTGTGGTAATGCTGATCAGTGTGGCGACTCGATCTTGGTTTGCCCGTACTGTCAGGGGTTTCTTTAGCCACCACTGCTGATCGATAAAGTGCAGTGTGATGTCATTCCGTCCTGGGCGTTGCAGACCGATGCGGGTCAGGGTCGCCGGGTTTAGTTGGGATGTGTCAAATACAGCTATGGCCCCATCGGTGCTTGTTTTATGCGACGTCACAGAGGTTATCCATAGCAACACCACGACGACCATCAGTAACAGGGCATTAAGGAATTTTCGTGATCGCATGGGGGGTGGCACTTGCGGGCGGTTAGCGCCGACGGCGTCGATGCCAATGGAAAATGCCGATACCAAACAGTACCAGTGGCAGGGCAATCGGTGCGCCAAGGGCAATGACAGCTTTGTTCAGCGGGGTTGGATTAAATTCAAGATCTGCAGCACCGATAGCAGACAGCCCTGTCAGCGCATCATCCGCGCTGAGCCAATTAAATATGTTCGTCGCGAAGGTACGATTTGCGCCCAGGCCAAGATAGGCATTGGAGATAAAATCGGAATCTCCAATGACCACGACGCGTTGCTCGCCCTTGTTCTGTGGCTTGGGTCGTTGCATTGCCACGGTGATGTCCGCAGGTCCCGGGCTGTCCTGCCCGGCATCAAAACGTACTGTGGACATGATGTCGCCCGTTTCGCGCCAGCTACGCAAAGGGCTGGAAGCGATGCCATGGGTGTGCCAGCCAGCGGGTGCCTGCCAGCTAAGACTGGCTGCAGTTGGAAACACCACCGGGCCATTAAGCCCGGCACTGATCGGGTGTTCGGCAAAACCTTTGACCTGAATAAATTCAGGCGCCCGTTTGCCGGCGATACGATTGGCAGGGTCTATCAGCAATCCAGCTTCGATGTGGATGCCGAGCGCATCGGCAACTGAGCCGGCTCGCCCTTCGCTGCCTGGATCGGCGAACCAGAGCAGGTTGCCACCTTGCTGAAGATAGAGATTGATCAGGCGCGCCGCTTGTGGCGGCAGAGTCTTATCCAAATGCGGGATCACCAACAGACTGATATTGCCTGGTAGTATCGCTTTGCCGGACAAAATCAGCGGTCGCAGTTTTAGCCCGAGTGACTCCAGATGTATGCTCAACTGCTGAAAATCTGTACGCTTTTTCCCCTGGAAGAGGCGCTTGCCATAGCCATCAAGGTAGGCGATCCAGCGATCGGAAGGCCTTGCCAGATGGCTGAGCGCGGTGCTGACAGCAGCTTCCGACAGTTGCTGTACGTGCTGACGACGACCCTGATAGTCAATCACCAGTTCGCCCTGGCGAGTGACCTCGAACTGTTCGGCAAGCGCAGGTTGTTGTTGCGGATCAATCAGTTCCAACTGCACATCATGGCGGTGACGTTGATAGCGTCCGACCAGTTGCTGCATGGCCCCGCGCAGGGTGTTGTCACCGGTAATGAAGCCGGTCATTTTTATTGCCCCAGGCAGGGCGTCAAGGATGGCCCTGCTTTCGGCGCGCAGTGAATTTCTGTTGGCCTGTGTCCAGTCAAATGTTAATGGGTAGCGTTGGCTCAGCACTGCCAGCAAGATAATCACGAACAGGCACAGGCTGGCGAAAAGGAGCCTGTGAAGTGCAATTCGATGCTGAATATTCATTCTCTACGTTGTCTTGGGTCCGGATCAGCCGTGGGTACGCAGACTGTCGAGGCGGCGAATGGTAAAAATCAAGAAGCCGCCAATAAACAAAGCAAAATAGGCTAAATCTGGGCTACTGACGACGCCCCGTAATAGTGCTGCCCCATGTTGGTTGGGGGAAAGGTAAGTGAGGACTTCTGCGACCGGCCCCATACCAGATTGGTTGGCGCTGCTTAGCAGATTAAGCATTGCCAGCAAAGCAAAACTGCTGATTGCAGCAAGGCTCGGTTGCGTCGTCAGACTGGAGATATAAAGACAGGCGGCGGTATAACTGGCAGCGGTCAACAACAGACCCAGGCTGGCGGCAGCCACCAGGCCAGTATCAAGATTGGCGGCCAGCAGCAGGCTTAGTGGTAGCGTGCTGATGAGAATGCACATTAACGTCATGAAGGCAAACAAGGCCAGATACTTACCGAGCACAATGGCCCGCATACTGACCGGTGCGGAAAACAACAGGGGCAGGCTGGCGCCGCGCCGCTCCCCGGCAATGGCGTTCATGCAGATCAGTGGGATGACAAACATCAAGAGCATGCTGGCCGATTCGTAAATTGGCGCGACGACAAATGCGGTGATGCCAAATCGACTGTTCATGGCAATCAGCAGGGGTTGTGTATTGATGAAGGCATCGAGTTGATTAAGGAAAAAAAATACCCCAAGGATGATTTGCACCAAGGCCAGCAACGACCAGGCGAAGAGGGTTGCAAACAGGCCAAGCCATTCACGTCTGGCGATGACCAACACGGTACTCATTGCGCATCATCCACTTCATGGCCGCAGGTCAGGCGCATGAAGCACTGTTCCAGGGATGTCTCCCGGGTACGCAGGGCTTTTAACCCCCAGGCCTGAGTTGAAATGTGGCCGAGAACCTTTTCGAGTACCGGCGGGTTTTCGGTTCCGTCGCAATTCATGCGCAGAACGATTTCTACACCTTCGGCTTCAACAATGCTGATATGGGGATCCAAATTACCCAGTATTTCTGCATCCGGTGGATGCTGAAACGTCAGTTGGTAATCACACACGGTGCTGACACTGTCCTGGCCTACGGCAGTGATCGACGTATCCAGTCGTAATCGGCCCTCATGAATGATCAGAATACGATTACAGGTACTTTGGGCCTCGGCAAGATTGTGCGTTGAGAGAATTATGCTGCGGTCAGAGCCTAGAGATTTGATTAAATTACGCAGTGCGGCGGTTTGTGCCGGATCCAGCCCCGAAGTGGGTTCATCCAGGATCACGAGTTGTGGTTCATGGATAATGGCCTGGGCGATACCCGTGCGCTGTCTGTAGCCCTTGGATAAATTACCGATCAGTCGACTCCGTACTGTACCCAGATCACAGCGTTCGATTGACCTGTCTATGCTGCGTGCCTGTTTTGTTTTCGGGATCTGCTGTAGCCGGGCGCAAAATTGGAGATATTCAAAAACAGATAATTGCGGATATAGCGGCGGAATTTCCGGCAAGTACCCCAGCACAGCTTTGGCGGCCATTGGATCCAGGAGAAGATCGTGGCCGGCGATGCGCACCGTTCCACGATCAGGCGCCAGCACACCGGCCAGCATCGCCATCGTGGTGGTCTTTCCAGCACCATTACAGCCGAGAAACCCCACGATCTCACCCTGGTCGATACTGAATTTCAGCTTCTTGACAGCGTGGACAGTTGCAAATTGCTTATCGAGTTGATCGACGCTGAGCAGGGGTTGTGTGTTCATGTCAGTGACATTATAAGCATTGGAAACGTTCACTGCTTGGCCGTCCTGATCATTGGTTCCGACTCGTATTGTGCCAAGTTGCGCTTTGACAGGTAAAAAAAAAGCCGCTTACAGCGGCTTTTTACTCGGGTGTTGCGCCAATCACCTGGCGGTTCTGGCTATTTAATCTTGGCTTCTTTGTAGATCACATGTTTGCGCGCAACTGGATCGTATTTTTTCATCTCCAGTTTGTCCGGTGTGGTGCGTTTGTTCTTGGTGGTGGTGTAGAAGTGACCATTGTTTTCACTGGATACCATTTTAATTTTATCGCGCATTGTTCCTACTCCTGATGACGACGATGTTCAGACCCGCACACCCTGACCGCGCAAATCCGCAAGCACTGTTTCAATGCCTTTTTTATTAATGATACGAAGCCCCTTGGCGGAGATACGTAGCTTCACCCAGCGCTGTTCAGCGGGGACCCAGATTCGTTGCACATGCAAGTTGGGCAGAAAACGCCGCCGGGTTTTATTGTGGGCATGGGACACATTATTTCCGGTCACCGGGCGCTTTCCGGTAATTTGGCAAACCTTGGACATCAAACTCACTCTATTGGGCTATCGAGCCGCGCTTTATACCAGTGAAACGCCCGCAGTTCAAGCACGTTTTCGATCTGGCTGATTTATAACCAGCCTCGCTGTGCAAATGACACTGATTCACCATCACCAATGACGAAATGATCCAGTAACCGTACATCCACCAGGTCAACCGCATCCTGCAGACGCCGGGTCAGAGTGCGATCGCTGCGGCTTGGCTCAGCAATTCCAGAGGGATGGTTGTGCGCCACAATCAATGCCGCAGCATTATAGTGCATGGCACGTTTCACAAGTTCGCGCGGATAAACACTGGCACCGTCAATCGTCCCCCAGAAGAGTTCCTCAAACCGTATGATTCTGTGCCGGACATCCAGGAAAAGACAGGCAAACACTTCCTGGTGATGGCCTTTTAACTTCGCTTCCAGAAATTTAAGGGTATCTTCCGGGCCACCAATTGCGACGCCACGTTTGAGGCTCGCCTGTTGGTAACGCCGCCCCAACTCAAGACAGGCTTTCATTTGCGTATAGCGGGTCAGGCCTATACCCGGGCGGCGGCAGAAATTCGCCTGGTCAGCCTCCAACAGTTCACGCAGGCCGCCAAAATGGCCCAGTAAATCCCGACACAGATCGACGGCGCTAAGCCCCTTGCAACCGTGACGGATGATGACGGCCAAAAGTTCTGCATCAGACAGTGTTGTGCTGCCCTGAGCGATAAGTTTTTCTTGCGGGCGCTCTGTTTCTGGCCAGTCACAAATACCCATATCCACCTCTATCTCTACGTTATTGCCACGGAGAAGTAATAACGCATTTTCCAATAGCAGTGAGGCGGTCATTGCGATGCAGGTTGAAAACCTACACCTGCAGCGCTTATTTTCTATGCGCGTCCAGTTTTTCCTGCATCTTTTTACGAATTTCTGCCAGTTGCTCAGTTCCGACAATACGCTCCTTGGCTGTCTCAGCAGATCCTACCGGTGTATCGATAATTTCGATAACCGGGAGTGGGACGGGTTCAGGCGGTGGTGCGGGCCTGGCCGTCGGGGCTTCCGATTCAAATTCAATGGTTAAATCGGGTCCCGCTGGCGTCGTCGGAGATGCAGTCGTGGTGGGGTTATTTTTGAGTAGTTTCTGAGCTTCGACAAGCGCATCGCGCAGATGCAGATTCTCAGCCTCAAGCTGGCGGTGCTCATCTTCATGCAGCGCTTCGCTCTCCGCTATTTTGGCTTCGTACTCGGCCTTAAATTCATCCAGTTGCGGCATTGTGCCGCTTTGTGCGGCCTCCAGCCGGGACTCGAACTCAACTTTCGATGCTGTTGCCAGGGCATCGTATTCAATACGAAGTTCGGCACAACGCTGTTCAGCCAACCTTTCAGCCGCCTGGGCATCCATAAGGCCCTGAGTCTGCTCTTGAAACTTGATCTCCAGGCGTTCGCGTTCACTGGCAATGGCAGCATCAATTTGAGTTTGCCATGATGCCCGCGCTTCACTTAGTTCAAGTTCTTGCTGGTGCAACGTTGCTTCCCGCTGGGCGACTTCAGTTTCCCAATGACGGATGGTGTCCTGAATGTCCACTTCCCGCAGGTCCAGCCCTGCGGAACGTTGCTCCTGGACGGCGGCAGCGGCTTCCAGCCGGGTTTTTTCATTGCGAAGCCTGGTTTCCATTTCATCACGGTTGCTTTGTGCCGACTTTAGTTCTGCATCAAATTCGGCGCGTTGAGTTTCGAGTTGTAACTTCTGTTCGGCCAGGTGACTTTCGGCTGTGGCGACCGCTTGTTCGAGTTGCGAGGTCTGTGCCTCCTTGCTGCGCAGGGTTTCCCGGGTGCTGGTGAGTTGATCTTCCACCTCAGTTCGCAAGGCCTCCAGATCCGCTGTGGCTTGATTTGCCCTGGATTGTTCGTCCTGAAACTGTTCACGCAACGCTGCAAGAGCGTCTTCACTTGCAACCTCAATGGAAATTTTCGATTCTTCCAGTTCCTGGAACTGTTTTTGTGCCTGTTGCAGAGCTTCGCGGCCGTCACGAAGTTGTTGTTCGAGTGAGGCGTTCGTTTGAGCGGAGTCCTCGAATTTTTTGCGGACCAGTTCAATCTCACTATTGAGCCGGGATTTTTCCATCTCAAGTTGCCGTTGTGCTGCAGCCTGGGTATCAGAAATCTCTCTTTCCAAGGTTTCACGACGGTTACGTTCTGCAAGTGCTGCCTGGCGAAGTTCTTCGTAACGGCCTTTAAGTTCTTTTACGGCCTGGGCCCCTTTGCGGGCGTAGGTTGCCGCTTTATCCCGTTCTGTGCGTAGTTTTGCCAACTGACTTTCGAGTGCCGCCAGGGCAGGGGCATCGCTGGGTGCGGGGGTATCGGATTGCGAAGATTGCTTTGGAGTCGAAACGGATTGGGTTTGTTCGGGCTCAGGCTGTGGCGATGTGTCCACTGCTGTTTCAGGAGTCGAATCGTCAGTGACCATTTCAAACTCAAAGGTGTCACTCTCACTGGACTCCTCATCGCCACGGGTCGCTTGTGGAAGATCTTCGCTTGGCGTGTCTTTGTGTACCGGCCTTGCCTGACGTATGTCCGTTGCTACCCCAACGTCCTGGCCCAGAGGCGTGCGATCCAGGCCACCGGCGAGGTAATAGGTGTCAAAACCCAGGCGTGCCAGTAAAAAGGCCCCGGTAGAACTGCGGGCACCGGTATCGCAATAGACGATGTAGCGCAGGGTTCGATCCAGATGACCGGCTTCGAGACGCAGCATATTGAGCGGGATATTCAAGCTTTGCTCGATGGCATTCAAGTCATGTTCATCATTGAAACGCACATCCAGCCATTTGGCACCTGCCTCGACCTCTTCACAGGCTTCAGTCCAGGTCAGTGGTTTCAAGGTTGCCTTTGAGACCAGTTCCTCAAAACTTCGCTTTGCCAGGCGCATCAGAAAACCGGCAGAGGCCATTTTCACCGAGGCATTGCAAGGCGAATTGGATATAAGCGATTCTTCACCAAAAACATCGCCTTCCTTAAGTATCGCCAGTTGCAGTTCCTGATTGGATCTGGGTGCGATACGGCTTACGGCGCACTTGCCTTCAGCCACGATATACAGGTACTCACCCTGGCTGCCCTGTTCGACGATGACGTCGCCAGATTCGGCTGGCAGAGGTTCCAGTTCTGAAAAAAAGCGTTGTATATTGTCATGTGGCAGGCGGGTAAATAGCTCTGAACTGAGTAGTTGCGCCATCCAGTCGCCTTCGTCGTCATCGTCCAGTTCATTGACTTCAACGCTGGACGCTTCTTCCACCAGCACCTGTTCCTCAGTGAGGAGTTGATCCAATATGGCCCTTTCAATGCGGTACAAGGTGGCATTTGAGGTCGTGCGGGCCGTGTAACGCCGCGGTTGCAGTTGCGCGAGGGCGCGCTGGGCCTGTTCGCTGCCAGCGCTGACGAGCAAAGGGGAGGCGTCGGCAGATTCCAGCGCGATATCGCCTTCGACCAGGTAATAGGTATAGGCGTCACGGCTACCGGCTTCGAAAACAACCCGTTTTTTCTTGTATTCGAATAAATCCCCCGCTTGCAGGGCTTGATCCTGCAAGCGGGTATCCAGATTGTTGAGGGGGATTAGCTGGAGAATGCGCTCGGCAAGTTCGTTTTCACGTTCTATCACGGTCTGAATTCACTACATGAATATGAAATTGAACCATACTACAAATAGTAGACCGAAGGATTAAAGGTGAGCACAAATGTGATGCCTGGCCATCCGGGTTAACCCCACGCTGGTTGATTAAGGGGTTTCACCGCGTTGCATGCGGGCTTCGATATCATCGAGGCAGGGCATGAGATCCGCGATGGTATCGATCACATAATGAGCGCCACGCTGGTACATGGTGGGATAGATGCGATCCCGGTGCTGTTGCTTGACTGCTGCGGAGAATTTCTCCCATTCGGACAGTGGCACCCCGACTTCGTTACCGGATACCGCAAGGCCAATCCCCCAGCAACCAGCATTCAACCCCTCCTCAATGCCTGTCAGTGTGTCATCCACCTTGACTACGGCTTGAACTGGAGAAATATCCAGCTCTAATATGTTTTTCAGAACCATGTGCGGAAATGGCCGCCCACGGAGGACATCACCAGCGCCAAAGGTTGCATCCGGGACATACCCCTGTTGTTTGGCATCGGCCAGGTTGATGGCGAGCATTCCTGGCAGATATCCAGAGGTAGAGCCTATCTTATAGCCTCTGCTGCGGCATTCATTCACCACTTCAACGGTCCCGGGAATCAGTTGTGAGTACTCGGACAGGCAGGCTTCCTGCATGGGAACAAAATCATCGAACATTCGATCCACATCATCAGCGGTCGGCTCTTTGCCCAGCGTCTCAATCCAGCGTCGGCGCACTGCAGGAATCTCGCAGATCAGGCCGATATGGACCTTTTTATGAGCGCCCATCGGTACCCGCGCTTCTTCGAGGCTGATCGGCACACCGGCCTTTTCGAAGACCTGTCGAAACACGACGGCGGGAGCCATACAGCCAAAATCCATTGTCGTTCCCGCCCAGTCGAAGATGACACCGCGGATGGGGCCACGGTAGCGGCGTGTGTAGGTGAATTCTCGCTCGTGGGTAAAATGCATGGACATTTAAGATCTCCTTGGAATTGTTTATAAGTCACAGTCAATGCATGGTAGCCCTGAACAAACAACAGGCAATAGGACCAGTACGCGATTACGGGTTACGCCTTACGCCTTACGCCTTACGAATATGGCAGTGGCAGTGGCAGTGGCAGTGGCTATGGGTACCACTGCCAGGACAGAACTTGTGCTCAAATAATGGCATGGCGAACTTTTGCCGAGACCCACTCACTGACAATCACTGTCGCCAGGATGACAAGTAAAATAACAGTCACCTGCGTCCATGTGACCGTATTGATGGACGCATTGAGTTGAATGCCGATGCCACCGGCACCGACCAGCCCGAGGACAGTTGATTCACGGATATTGATGTCCCAGCGAAAAACACTGATGCCGGCAAAGGCTGGCAGGATCTGCGGCACGATGCCATAGGCGAGAATTTGCAAACCACTGGCGCCGGTGGCTCGTATCGCTTCCACCTGGGTTTCGTTAATCTCTTCAATGGCCTCATAGAGTAACTTGGCGCAAAATCCAATCGAGCGCAGGCCAATCGCAATAATTCCGGCAAAAACGCCGGGGCCGATAATGGTCACCAGCATCAGGGCCCAGAGCAGGGAATTGATTGAGCGCGAGGAAACAATGATAAACAGGGCGAGCGGGCGCAAAAATATTTTTGATGGGGTGGTATTTCGTGCAGCAAGAAATGCAATGGGGAAGGCCATGACAATCGCTATCAAAGTGCCCAGGGTAGCGATGTTCAAGGTGTCCCAGACGGGCTGCCAGAGTTGTTCCATATAACTCCACTTGGGTGGCAGCATGCGTTGGGCCATGTCTGCGGCCTGTCGTGGCGCATCAACGACGAATATCCACACGGTATTTTCTGAGACTTTTTGCCAGCAATATACAAACACTGCGACAAAGGAAAATTCAACTGCCCAAACAGCGAGTTGGTGTTTACGATCCCGGCGTTGCCAGATTTTGACAGCGGCTGTTTCTTTGACGGGCATTACTGTACCCACCTGCGGACGTACCCCGAAGAGTATTCAACAGCCATGACAATGCCGATAATGATCAGCAAAATTGCTGCCGCAGAATCAAATTCGTAACGATCAAATGAGGTCAGCAGGGTTGCGCCAATACCGCCGGCACCGACGATACCGAGGACTGCTGATTCACGAAAATTGATATCCAGGCGGTACATACCCAATCCGACCATGCGTGGGATGACCTGTGGTTGGACTGCGTAGTTGAGCCATTGAAACCAGCTTGCGCCGGTGGTCTTGACCGCCTCGGCCTGAACCGGATCCATGTCTTCGATGTCTTCGGCCAGCAGTTTTCCATAAAAGCCAATGGTGCCGATGGACAGGGCGATAATTCCGGCAAAAGCCCCGAAGCCGAAAAGTTTTACGGCGAACAGGGCGACAATAATTTCGGGAAAGGTCCGCGATATTGCAACGATTGCCCGACAGGACAGGTACACCGGGGTCGGTGCCAGATTACGTGCCGCACCGAGTCCGACCGGAATTGAAATCAAAATCCCAATGACGGTTGAAACTACAGTCATCCACAGGCTCTCCAGGATCCCATCAAGAATATCGTGAGAGCGTGAAGTGAAATCAGGAGGGAAAAAAGCCAGCAAAAATCGCTTTGCCCGGGGCAGTCCATCGGCAACTCTGCCCCAGTCAACCTCGGTGGTTGCATAGGCCAGGCCCAGATAGAGCACCATTGCTGCTAACAGGCCCCAGCGCAATGCGGCATTGCTTATAAACGGCGGGCGATGCCAGACTCGGGGTGTGTCAGGTTTGGCACTCATAGATCAATCTACCCCAGGCCTGATCAGCTTTATCATGGCGTTGGTCTTGCCGAGATCACCGTTTTCGCATCCTGCACGTCATCGCTTGATGCATCGTCATCTTCATCGACTTTCTCTATGGTGGCCTCCCAGTCCTCAGCCCCGTAAATTTGGGTTAAGACGTCGGACGACAACCCATCCGGAGGTCCGTCGTAGACAATTTCTCCAAGTTGCAGGCCTACGATGCGCTGGGCAAACATTTGTGCAAGCAGTACATCATGGATATTTATGATTGCAGATAGCTGGCGTTCGGCGCACAACTCACATATCAGGCGCATGATTTGCCGGGATGTTTTCGGATCCAGGGAAGCAGTGGGTTCATCCACAAGTAACAACTCCGGATCCTGGATCAGGGCTCTGCAGATGCCAATGCGCTGTCGCTGGCCACCGGATAATTCATCAGCGCGTTTGTCCGCCATATGATCCAGTTCAACCCGAGTCAGCAGACGAAAGGCATTGTCGATATCAGCTTGCGGAAATTTACGGAAATAACTGCGCCAAAAGCCGACATAGCCCAGGCGTCCTGAGAGCACGTTCTCCATCACGCTGAGGCGTTCCACCAGTGCGTATTCCTGGAAAATCATCCCTATGCGCCGACGCACGGAGCGTAACTGGCCAGAGCCAAGCCGGGTCAGCTCCTGTTCGCCCAGATAGACCTGGCCCGAGGTTGGTTCCACCAGGCGGTTGACGCAACGTATCAGTGTTGATTTACCTGCACCGGAAGGACCAATGAGCGCCATCACCTGTCCATCAGGGATCTCAAGGTTGATGTTCTTGAGCGCCACATCGCCCGTTTTGTACTGCATGGTGAGATTTTGCAGACGCAACATGATAGCAATGACCGGGGAATCTACGTCGGAAACGGGTCCTGCGACATCGCCGTCATATCTTGATGGCGATGTCGCAGGCGTGGATGTCGAGATTACGGGATTACGGGATTACTTACATGCGTATTTAATACCGTTCGCCGCATCAATTTTTCTGATCACATCCCAATCGTTTTTATGTCGAATGGAGATGAACATATCTTCTTTTTTAAATTCCTTTTTCAGATCCGAACCTTGCCACTTGAAGGTGAAAAAAGCCTGCTTGATCTTTGCAGCCAAGGTGGGATCCAGGTTGTAGGCATAGCCGTAGCCAGTGGTCGGAAAGGTTTGCGATTTGTAAATAGTCTTTATGGCACTTGCCTTGACTACTCCGCGCTTGATCATGCGATGCAGGACTGAGTTGGCGACCGAAGCCACTTCATAGTCTTTATTCGCAATTCCTAAAACAGAGTTGTCATGTTTGCCGGAGAAGTTGGTTTTGAAGTCCTTGTCCTTAATCAGACCAAATTCGGATTTCATCAGTGCCGAAGGCGCTTTGTTGCCTGAATTTGAAGTTGGCGAGGTGAAGGTCATGGTTTTGCCCTTGATGTCCGCAGGTGACTTTATCGGGCTTCCAGCAGGGACAATGATCTCCATTTCATAGCCAAAGGATCCATCTTTGCTGGCCATCATGGCGAATGGCACCAGGCCGGCACAACTGACCGCGATGGGATTGGAGCCGGTATTAAAGCCTGCGACGTGCAGTCGGCCGGAACGCATGGCTTCGATTTGCGCCGCATTTGACTGAACCGGGAAAAATATCACTTTTTTACCCGTGACTTTTTCCATGTGTTTGATGAAACCGTCCCAGACCTGCTTGTACACGGCCGGATCCTCAACCGGTGTGTAAGCGAAGATCAGTGTGTCTGGATTGGCCCATTTGGAGGAATCCATGGGCAGATCGGCGATGAGATCATGATCTCGATCACAGTATTGTTTGTCCAATGTACCGCGAAAGCACTCCTCGGCCTGAGCCGGCATGGCCAACGTGGTAGCACCGACTACGGCAAGTCCTGCCAGTATCCGCAGTTTTTGAAGTTTTTTTAGCATCATATTCCTGACCCCTCTTATGATTATGTAAGTTCTTAGTGTCGGGCAAAGCTGTTCGAAAACCCATAGTAACCCCTATGAATACCGAAATCCGGGTATCGATTCGCGCCTGCACGGAGGCTAAAACTATACGTTGCCCACATTGATGGCAAGTCTAAACTGATGTTGCAGTGCGTTGTAAACAGAACTTGCTACACTGTGAGCCATGACGCTATCAGAACATCGTAATCTTATCCTTGGGGTTGGCGGCGGGATTGCGGCCTATAAGAGCCTTGATTTGTGCCGACGACTGGTGACGGCGGGCGATCGGGTCAGGGTCGTCATGACCGCTGCCGCCCAGCAGTTCGTGACACCATTGAGTTTTCAGGCTTTGAGCGGACTGCCGGTGCACACACGCCTGCTGGACGAACAGGCCGAGGCGGGTATGGGCCATATAGAGTTGGCCCGCTGGGCAGATCGAATCATCATCGCCCCGGCGACAGCGAATATAATCGCCAGGCTTGCCCACGGACTGGCGGACGATTTGTTGACCACCCTGTGCCTGGCCAGCAGTGCGCCAATTAATCTCGCACCAGCGATGAACCAACAGATGTGGCGAGCCGCTGCAACCACTGCAAATATCGATCTCTTGAAGCAGCGTGGCGTGGGCATTCTGGGTCCTGCGGTGGGAGAGCAGGCCTGTGGTGACGTTGGCCCTGGGCGGATGCTGGAACCTGTGCAAATCCTCGATCTCATAGCGCCGGTCGGGTCGCCAGGACCGCTTGCTGGAATCAACATGCTGATTACAGCAGGGCCTACCCGTGAGCCACTGGATCCTGTTCGCTATATCAGTAACCACAGTTCCGGAAAAATGGGTTATGCACTTGCCGCCGCAGCCGCCAGTGCAGGTGCAGCAGTGACATTAGTCAGTGGCCCGGTGAACTTGGCGGTTCCAGCCGGCGTCGACCGAGTCGAGGTACAAAGCGCTGAACAGATGAGCGCAGCGGTGATGGCACGAATTGGCGCACAGCAAATATTTGTTGCTGCTGCTGCGGTGGCTGATTATCGGCCAGCGAAGATGGCCTCCAGCAAGATTAAAAAACATGCAGCAAACCTGAACTTGGAACTGGTGCGAAACCCGGATGTACTGGCGCTGGTGGCAGCGCAAAAGCCAGCACCGTTTACCGTCGGTTTTGCAGCTGAAACGCAAGACCTCGAAGCCAATGCCCGGGGCAAGTTGACGGCAAAAAAACTCGATATGATTGTCGCCAACCTGGTCGGATTACCGGACCGGGGTTTTGATAGTGAGCACAACGCCGTGAACGTTTATTGGTGTGGTGGGGAACAACATTTTAAGTTGGCCAGCAAGCGTGAGTTGGGCCAGGACCTTATAAATCTGATCACGGAGCGATTTCATGCGCGCAGTTCAATTGAAGATTCTTGACCCACGTCTGGGGACGCAATTCCCATTACCGGAGTATGCCAGTGAGGGCGCCGCGGGACTGGACTTGCGTGCCTGTCTCGATGAAAGCCTGATTCTGGATCCGGGGGCCTGTGAACTCATCCCCACGGGGTTTGCCATGCATCTGCAAGATCCGCAATTGGCGGCCATGCTTTTACCGCGCTCGGGGTTGGGGCATAAACACGGTATCGTTTTGGGCAACCTGGTGGGTTTGATTGATTCGGATTACCAGGGCCAGGTCTTTGTTTCTTGCTGGAATCGTTCCAGTGAACCCTTTACCATTGAACCGGGTGAGCGCATTGCACAAATGGTGTTAGTGCCGATCGTAACCGCAAACTTTGAAGTTGTTAAAGAGTTCAAGGCCAGTGAACGTGGTGAGGGAGGCTTCGGTCATACTGGACGCGCGTGAGTTGAATCCAAACATCATTAGGAAATATCCATGGCTTTAACACCTGCTCCGGCAAAACTACGTCGTGAACTGACCAAACTCTGGTTGTCATATCGGTGGATGCTCATCATCGGCATCATTGGCCTGATGGTGGTGGTAGGTGGCTATTTTGGCTATTCGGCAAGTCAGGAAAATGCGCGCCGTTCACAACTCCAGCAATCCGACGCTCTGGCGCAAAAGGTGGGCCAGGATCTCTCTCGCACCATCGGCCAGCAGATCAAACTCCTTGATGGACTGGACTACACGGTATTGGCGCAGTTACTCAGTGGTGAGCAGAGTCAATCTGCGCAAGATGCAATTACGGCAATTGTAACGGCACATAAATCCATACTTGGGCTGCGGTTGCTCAGCAACCCTGTGCAAGATACCGATGATCAGGGCATGCCGCCAATTACCTACGCGGCTATTGGCATGGCCCGCAAAGCAGCCCAGACGGGCAAGATACCGCCAATGGAAGTTTTACTGGCACGAACCAAGCAGTACCACATCGCGGCTTTGCGCCCACTGAAGGATAATTCCGGGAGCATTATTGGCCATGCACTGTTTGCCTTGGATCCTGGGATTCTCAAGCGGGCATTCGCTGCTGAGCAGGTTAGCGACGGCTACCTTGAACTGAATCAACGAGGCGGTAAGAAGCCGCAGCCTATCGCCTATAAAGGCGAACGGGGCTCGCGACAGGGCCGTGCGGCGGTTACAAAAAAAATAAAGGGCACCGTACTGCAGGTGCAATATTGGCCTCAATCCGCCAATGCTGAGGCGAGTGAAGGCGAGACCGATCTGACCCTTTGGTACCTGCTTGTTGTGGTGCTGGTTGTCCTGGCTGCAGGTGCTTTCATGTTCCTGCGCAAGAAGAAACGTGGCCCGGATGGACTCAGCGATACCGCCGCGAATGAGGCGGCCCTCAGTAGCAAACTGAAGGCGCTGAAAACAGGAGGTGGTGCTGTACAGGAACAATCCCCTGTGGAGAATGATGGACCATTAACCCCTGCAGAGCAGGTCGAGCCTGTCGCAGGGCCGGAGATCGACGAATCAATATTTCGTGCCTATGACATCCGTGGTGTTGTGAATCGTAATCTTGGTGCGGATGTGGTGCGGAAAATTGGCCTGGCCATAGGTAGCGAAGCCTATGATCGTGGTCAGCAAACCCTGGTCGTGGGCTGTGACGGGAGGTTGTCATCACCTGAGTTGCTCGAAGCGTTAATGGCGGGGTTACGCGAATCGGGCCGGGACGTGATTGAAATCGGCCGGGTGCCAACACCGGTTTTATATTTTGCAACGCATTACCTGGAAACAGGCAGTGGTGTTGTTATTACCGGCAGCCATAACCCGCCTGACTATAATGGCCTGAAGATCATGCTGGGTGGCGAAACCCTGTTTGGAGAGGCGATTCAGGCGCTCAAACAAAGGGTGATTGATGCGCAGTTCAGTTCAGGTTCCGGGACGCATCAGAGCATGGAAATTTCCACTGATTATATTCGACGCATCAGTGATGATGTCCCGGTAGCACTGGGTAATGCCTTTAAGGTTGTCATTGATTGCGGTAACGGCATCGCCGGAGAGTTTGCCCCGAAACTGATTCGGGCCCTGGGGCATGATGTGGTCGAACTGTTTTGTGACGTGGATGGGAATTTCCCCAATCATCACCCGGATCCGAGTGATCCGGAAAATCTGGTCGATTTAATTCGTGTGGTAAAAGAACAGGATGCGGATCTCGGCTTTGCCTTCGATGGCGATGGTGACCGCCTTGGTGTGGTGGATTCCAATGGCGTGATTTTGTGGCCGGATCTGCAAATGATGTTGTATGCGAAAGACGTACTATCGAGAAATCCGGGGGCTGAAATAGTGTTCGATGTGAAATGCACTTCACGTCTGGCAAAAGTAATCAGCAAACTGGGCGGCAAGCCGGTGATGTACAAAACTGGCCATTCCTTTATCAAGAACAAGCTGAGGGAAACCGGTGCGCCACTGGCCGGGGAAATGAGCGGTCATATCTTTTTCTCAGAGCGCTGGTACGGTTTTGATGATGCGATGTACACCGCTGCCCGCCTGCTTGAGATTCTCATGAACTTTAAACAGCGGCCAGCCGACGTTTTTGCAAAATTGCCACGGGGCGTCAGCACTCCTGAGTTGAAACTTGAGGTTGCGGAAGGGGAAAATGAGGCTTTAATTGCGCAGCTCGTCGGCAATAATCCTTTTGCTGATGCGCAGGTAAGTACAATTGACGGCCTGCGGATTGATTGGCCTGATGGTTGGGGATTGGCTCGCGCATCAAATACGACACCCAGTATCGTGTTGCGATTTGAGGGAGATAGTGAGGAGGCACTGGAGCGCATAAAATCCAGCTTTCGTGAGGCGCTTTTAAACTTGAATCCAGAACTGAAACTGCCTTTCTAAACTGCTGTAAGCCAACTGTGAAAAAGCAAACTACCCGTCAGGAAAGCGCAATGCGTACGGTCCACGTTTTGGCCGAGGCCTTGCCCTATATACGGCGTTTTGCGGGAAAAACCGTCGTCGTGAAATACGGTGGTGCGGCGATGAATGAGTGTGATTTGAAAGATTGTTTTGCCCGCGATATTGCCCTGATGAAACTGGTGGGCATCAATCCTGTCGTTGTGCATGGGGGGGGGCCGCAGATTGGTAAAATACTCGAGCGCCTTGGCAAGGCCAGCCATTTTGTCAATGGCCTGCGAGTCACTGACCGCGAGACGATGGAAGTGGTTGAGATGGTCCTGGGCGGCAGTGTCAACAAGGAGATCGTTAACCTGTTGAATCGCCATAGCTGTGCTGCAGTAGGGCTGACCGGACAGGATGCCGGGCTGATTCAGGCGCATAGACTGGAGATCACTGAAACAAAAGCGGGACAGCACACCGATTATGGTTTTGTTGGGCGTATCCGGCATATCGAAGCCCGTGTTATCAACGTAATGCTGGCCGACGGATTTGTACCGGTTATCGCACCTATTGGCGTTGGGGATGATGGGCAATCCTATAATATCAATGCGGATTTAGTGGCGGGTAAGGTGGCGGAATCGCTGCAGGCAGAAAAACTGTTTCTGCTGACCAATACGCCGGGCTTGCTGGATAAGTCCGAACACCTGATTTCTGCACTGGGCAGTGACGAGGTGGACGGACTCATTGCCGATGGCACCATCAGTGGCGGTATGTTGCCCAAGGTCCAGTGTGCCCTGGACGCTGTGCGTGGCGGGGTGGGCAGTACGGTCATTTTAGATGGCCGGGTTGAACATTCTCTGTTATTGGAATTGTTCACAGAAGGTGGCGCCGGAACCATGATCTCCTTAAATAACGAGTTGAACTAATGCCCAAGAGAAGCGGTAACAGGCGTCAGGAGATATTGGAGGTGCTGGCGCGGGAGCTTGAATCACAGCCAAAGGATCGTGTTACAACAGCGCAATTAGCCAAGGCGCTTGGCGTATCAGAAGCGGCACTGTACCGCCATTTCCCCAGCAAGGCGCGGATGTTTGAGGGCTTGATAGAGTTTGCCGAGGATAGCGTCTTTGGCTTACAGCAGCGGGTTTTGGATCAGCAACTGGATACAGCCACAACGTGTCGGCAATTACTCACTGTGCTGCTTGGATTTGCAGCTAAAAATCCAGGTATTACCCGCGTCCTGCTGGGTCATGCCATTGTTGGTGAAAATCCCCGTCTGCAGGCGCGGGTCGGGCAGTTTTTCGATCAGTGTGAATCGAGAATTCGCCAGGTTCTAAACCGTCATACACTGACTCCCAGGGCGCACCTTCCACTACAGGCATCAGCGGCCGCCAATTTGCTGATGGCATACGCTCGCGGGCGGCTGTTGCAATACCTGCAAAGCGGTTTTAAAGATCTTCCCGATGCCGACATGGAACGGATCTGGCCAGCCTTGGCGCGTTTCCTGTTTCAGGAGGAATGAACCGGTAATGGCCGCCAGTCCGCGGATTCGGCAAGCCGAGGTCATGCTGGGCGATCAGCCCCACAGTTTCACGCTTCATTGCATTCCCAGACGCCGCCACACGCATGTGCTGATTAATGATCAAGGACATCTGGAAGTCAGAGCACCCTGGCGGTACTCATTGGAGGAGGCAAAACGTGCCATCAGCGAGCATCGTGCCTGGATTGAAAAGCAAATTGAGCGCCACATTGCGAAACATAGGCATCGACCTAAACTGATCGAAGGTTGCCTGTTGCCTTTGTTGGATGAACGCCTGGAATTACGCTTACAAAATATCTCCCAACAAAGTCTGTTTGAGCCCTTGGGCCAAACCGGTGCAGGCGAAGTATTGCGCTGCGGACAACAGCTATGGGTGGTATTTAAGGTCATGCAGGCACACGCTCACCTACCGGCACTGTTGGAGACATGGTATCGACGTCAGGCGCGGCGAATATTGCCTGCACGTATGCAGCCGTTGGCGCGGTTACTGGGGGTCCGTTACGAGAAAGT
>CAZAWX010000011.1:11658-12716 GCA_964488985.1 uncultured Ectothiorhodospiraceae bacterium | reverse complement strand
TGCCTGCACGTATGCAGCCGTTGGCGCGGTTACTGGGGGTCCGTTACGAGAAAGTCAGTATCCGTGCCCAACGAACACGTTGGGGCAGTTGTGGCCCTAATGGCACCATTAACTTGAACTGGCGCTTGTTATTACTGCCCGAAGCCGTTTGTGACTACGTGTTGGTGCATGAATTATGTCATTTAAAGGAAATGAATCATTCCCATCGTTTCTGGGAGTTAGTCGCCACTATAGTTCCTGAATATATATCCAGACGCAAAGAACTGCGGGTGCTTGGTCAATCACTTGTTCTCTAAGGACTCGGGTCAATTGTCCTTAATGCCTTTGAGTTCACGATATCGGGCAATGTCCGCAGCGAAGGTTTTACGTACTTCGATTTGTTCTTTTGTGTAACGATGGTTGATGTTGGATCTGTCTCCTATTCTCTTTTTTATGTCTGACAATTTTTTGCGTAATTTCTCAGGTACTTTTTTGCCGCTGCGTTCCAGATTGGCCGCCTCGTTTTGCTGATTTTCAAGGCTACCCTGTAATTTTTTAATTACCTGCTGATTGTGTTTGATACGTGAGTCAATGACTGCGATTTTTCCATCCCGAGCCAGTTCAAGTTCATCCTGGGAATTATATGTCTGTAACAGCACACGATCTTTACGGGCCTGTTCAGCGGCAATACGATGTTGCTCCTTTGCCTTTGCATCTGCCACACGTTTGGCGTCATGCTCTGCTTTGAGTTCTTCTGGAGTCTTTGCGCGGGTGGTTTTGTTTATCGTCACACCTGATTTACTGATGCGTCTCGAACCTTGCTGGGCATACTCCGGGGGTACGGCGTTACCGCATGAGCGCACACCTTCTTTATCTTTCCAGCAGACGATTTTGGCTTCACTGTTAACACTGACGAAGCTTAAAGCCAGGATCAAAGCAAAAGCAGTTGCACCAGGAATTGAAATATACAATTTCATCATCTACCTCCTTATCAGGTCCTCGGGGGAGATTGTTCTCCGAACATTATCAGCAATTCGTGCCAGCGTATCATCGTCAGGCTGACTTCCAAATGAATGGGC
>CAZAWX010000011.1:0-11558 GCA_964488985.1 uncultured Ectothiorhodospiraceae bacterium | reverse complement strand
CCAAATGAATGGGCCAAATGAATGGGCCAAATGAATGGGCCAAATGAATGGGCTGTGAATGATACATTACAGGGTCATTCGGTCGATTATGAAACCTATTGATTGTGGTGAAAATAATCAAGCCCCATAGCTATTGCGGTAAGCTTCCAAACGGGCCAGCCCGTCGGTGTGTTGTGGCTGGTGTTGCAGAAATTCCACCAAATCATCAAGGCTGGCGATGCTTAGCACCGCCAGACCCAAATCGGAGTGCAGTTCCTGTAGGGTGGAAATTCCTGCTTGTCCACGTTCCTGCCGGTCCAGTGATACCGCGACTGCTATGGCTTGAGCACCGGCGGCACGAATGACTTCGACGGATTCACGCACCGAGGTGCCAGCGGAAATGACGTCATCGACGATCAGTACACGGCCCCGCAAAGGAGCCCCAATGGTCATACCGCCCTCGCCATGATCTTTGGTTTCTTTGCGGTTGAAACAGTAGGGCACATCCATCTGGTGCTCAGTGGCCAATTCCACAGCGATACTGGCGACCAGCGGGATCCCCTTGTATGCGGGTCCATAGAGGACATCGAAGTCAATTCCTGAACCCATAATCGTAAGGGCATAGAAACGCGCCAGGCGTGCCAGACTCGCGCCGCTGTTGAATAGGCCGCTATTAAAAAAATAGGGGCTTTGTCGTCCGGATTTCAAGGTGAATTCGCCGAAGCGCAAAACACCGGTTGCAATTGCGAAAGAAATGAACTGTTGTTGTGTCGTGGCGGGCGAGGTCATGCTCGTGCACCGAATGGCCTAAGTCGGGGTATGATATACCGCCCGGGAGATACTGACACCCTCGATGGGTGTCGCTGAGGTTGCAAGGAGGCAGGTTTGCGCATCATAACCGCCAATGTAAATGGCATACGTTCAGCTGCCCGTAAGGGCTTTTTCAGTTGGCTGGTCAGGCAACGCGCCGATGTGGTCTGCTTGCAGGAAGTTCGGGCACAGTCCACACAGATTGCCGATGCAGTATTTCACCCGCGCAGTTTTCATTGTCACTATCTGCCCGCACAGCGCCCCGGCTATAGCGGAGTGGCGCTGTTTTCAAAACAGCAACCCGATACGTTAATCGAAGGCCTGGGTTGGTCTGATATGGATGGCGAGGCTCGCTATCTGGAGGCGTGTTTCGGATCCTTGAGTATTATCTCGTTGTATCTGCCATCGGGAAGCTCAGGAGATGCCCGCCAGGGTGTGAAAATGCAATTCCTGGATCGATTTGCCCAGCATCTGGCAAAGTGCCGTAAGCGCCAGCGTGATTACATCATCTGTGGGGATTTTAATATTGCCCATAAACAAATAGATCTGCGCAATTGGCGGGCGAATCAGAAAAATTCCGGGTTTTTGCCCGAGGAGCGTGCCTGGCTCGATATGTTGTTCGGGGAACTGGGCTTTGTCGATGCCTTCCGGGTTATTAATACGGCACCGGATCAGTACACATGGTGGTCAAACCGGGGCAATGCCAGAGCGAATAATGTCGGTTGGCGGCTTGATTACCAAGTCGTCAGTGAAGGACTGAGCGATAGCGTTCGGGCTGAGAGAATCTACACAGAGAAAAAATTCAGTGACCATGCACCACTGATTATGGACTATGACCTGCGTAAACGGTAAATCGCTGTCATACCGAAAAGATCAGGCCATATATGACCACTGGGTGTCGGCTTGTTGGCGCCATCGAGGATCACCCGGGCAACAATATGTATGGAATTTTTACGGCACAGCTTTTCGAAGTCACGCAATGTACATAGATGTATATTTTCCGTTTCGTACCAAGGGGCTGGCAAACTGGTGGTTACCGGCATCTTCCCCTGCAGGCCGAGTTGCAAACGATTGCGCCAATATCCGAAATTCGGAAAAGTGACGATGCCCTCACGACCGACCCGTAGCATTTCATTCAACAGTGCCTCGGGATAGCGCACCGCTTGCAGTGTCTGGAGTAAAAAAACCGTATCGAAGGTATTGGTCTCGAATCTGCTCAGACCTTGATCCAAATCAGACTGGATGACATTGACGCAGGCGGCGATGCACTTACAGATATTTTCGGTACTGATTTCCAGTCCGTAACCGTGGACATTTTTGGTGCGGCGCAGATGGGCCAGAAAGCTGCCGTCGCCACAGCCGAGATCCAGCACTCTTGATTGTGGTGCGATCCAGTCGGTGACCCAGCCGAATTCACTGGCGGTCATCGATCTATTCCCAGCATGAAGGCGCGTAACAGTTGTTGATAATCCGGGATCGCCATGAGAAAGGAATCATGGCCAAATTGGGCTTGAATGTCGGCGAAGCTGACCTGTGCACCGGCTTTAATCAGCGCATCCACAAGCTCCCGGGCCCGGGCCGTTGTGAAACGCCAATCGGTGCTGAATGACAACACCAGGCACCTGGCCTGAATGCGCCTGCAGGCTGCGATCAGATCATCACCATAGTCAGCCGCCGGATCAAAGTAATCAAGGAGTTTGGTCATCAACAGATATGAATTGGCATCGAATCGTTCCACAAAACTTTGTCCCTGATGGCGCAGGTAGCTTTCGACCTGGAAGTTAACATCAAAATCGTAAGTGAATTTTTGATCACGTAACTCACGACCAAATTTCTGTCCCATGCTGTCTTCTGACAGATAGGTGATATGGCCCAACATTCGCGCCAGCATCAGGCCACGACGCGGTAACTGACCATGTTCGTAATAGTGGCCATCGTGAAATTCAGGATCGGTGCGGATTGCCTGGCGGGCGACTTCGTTGAAGGCAATGTTCTGGGCCGAAAGTTTCGGCGCTACCGCCACCATGACGCTTTGGCGGACCCTGTCCGGATAGTCGATTGCCCACTGCAGGGCATTCATGCCACCCAGGCTGCCGCCGATGACTGCGGCCCAGTGGGGTATTTCAAGTGCCTCCTGTAATCGTGCCTGGGCGCGAACCCAGTCGCGTACCGTGACCATGGGAAAATCCGGGCCATAGGGTTTACCCGTGGCCGGATCAATACTTAAAGGTCCAGTACTGCCACGGCAGCTTCCCAGGTTGTTTGGTGAGACGACATAAAAGTGGTCAGTGTCAATGGCTTTGCCCGGACCGATACAGTTGTCCCACCAACCAGGTTTGCGATCCTGGGCATGATGGTAACCAGCAGCGTGATGATCGCCACTCAGGGCATGGCACACCAGGACTGCATTGCTACGGGCTGCGTTCAGTTTGCCATAGGTTTCGTAGATCAGGTCAAAACCTGGCAGGGAACGGCCACAATCCAACGTCAAAGGGGCATCAAAGTGCAGGGTCACCGGTGTTACTAACCCTGCGGAATGTGGACTGGACGGACTCATAAAAATAATGTTCCTGTTCGATTTTTATCTGTTGCGCACCGATTAAGCAGGCCGATTACCTGGCGAGCAGACTAAATCACCCGCCAAGGGGACAATTTATAGCGTACTCGAATCAATTTCACCCAATTTCTCGACAAGATAGCTGCGTATGCTAAAGTAATATCTAGTTTATTGCCGAATATCTATGCGTTGTGGAGCGTATGCGCAAATGGGACTATTAGACGATCTGAAAAAAGAGGCTGAGGCCGCCAAAGCACGCCAGGATAGTGATGCTCAGGCGTCGACTGTGCGCAGATCTGAGGTGGAAGCACAGTTATTGCCAAAAATCCGGGCGATATACGAGTATTTCAGCGAGTTCCAAAACTATGTTCAGGTCGTTAATCCTGAAGTGAATATCAGCCTTGAGTTGCAGGAAATTGGTCAGGTGGAGGGCTTCGGGCAGGAAGAATATCAACTGAGCACGGATAATCCGGAGAAAATCACGTCGTTTATTTTCCGTTTTATCAATTCAAAAAAAGGCGCCGTTCAGGTGCGTATTGACGACAGCATCAAAGCGGGTAAGTTCCGGGACTATATTCGCGATAACCAGTTGCGTGCCAAGGTCCGACCTGGGGAAAAAGGTGAGTCTGTATTCATTGTCGATTTACGGATTCCGGTTGCCATCAGCTTTGGGCTCGATTTGGATCGTGCCAAGCTGGTTTTGAGTTTGCGTAACTTTGACTCGATCGGGGTGACCCGCCACACCCTGTCGCTGGACAGGGTGGATGACAAATTTCTCGATGAACTGGCGAAGAGTATTTTGCGTAAACCCAATCAGCTTGATCAATTGCTTGGCAACTCTTTGTCAAATACCAGCCGGATGCAAATAAAGCAGCAGTTGCAAGCGGAAATGCGGAAAAGGGAAGAGGAAGAAAAGCGGCGGATGAAGCCTTTGAAAGAATCTATCGGCCAGAAGTTCAGCCGTACATTTCTTGGCCGCAAGGACGACTGAACCTCAATTGGCGGTCGTGTGCTCGCGCTGCAGCCAATCGGGCAGTTTGTTCGGTTGGTGGATGATGATACGTTTATTACGGCTGCTGTGACCACGAATCACCTCCAGTCTTGATTTGGCGATGCCAAATTCATGCGCCAGAAATTTCAGCAGGTAAGCATTGGCGGCATTGTCCACAGGTGGTGCGCAGATGCGAATTTTATAGCGACCATCGGCATAGCCGCTGATTTGATCCCGGCTGGCACGTGGTTGTACGCGTACCTCCAGGTAAAGATCGCCATCTCGCCAGTCAGTGCTCATTCAGGGCCCTTATTTTCGACACTAACTTTTCAACACTAACGCGCCGCTTACAGCAGGCTGTAACCGAGTCCGAGCAAGGGTGCAATAAACAGACGTTGGATAATCCCCAAGCCCAGTAGTACGGCGATGGGCGATAGATCCATACCACCCATTGGGGGGATCAACCGTCGTGCTGGACGCATCAGCGGATTCGCGAAGGTTTGCATCAAGCCAACCAGTGGATTGTAGCCCTGGGGCTGAATCCAACTCAAGATAACCAGTATGAAGACGGCAAACATGAACACGTAGCTGGTCATCATCAGTAACTGTGCTGCGGCGAGCACCAGCAGTCCGATGATACCAACAGGTTGGTGGGTGATCAGATGAACCAGCGCGATTTCCAGAATCTGTAATGCCAGCATCAGCAACAGCGCCGACAGATCGATGCCTGTGTAACCGGGGATATAGCGCCGCATCGGCCGCAGTATGGGTTGTGTGGCTTTGACGATAAATTGCGACAAAGGATTATAGAAATCGGCTCGCAGGTACTGGAGCAGAAACCGCATCAGCACGATGAGAATGTACAAACCGGCTAATGATTCGATGATAAAGGTCAGCGTATTACCAACATAAGGCCCCTGCATCAGTCCCTCCCCAATTCATCACCTAACTGAGCGGCCCGCTCACAGGCGGCTGTCATGGCCTCTTGCACCATTCGTTCCAGGCCATTGTCCATAAAGCTGGCCAGTGCCCGTTCTGTGGTGCCGCCGGGTGAGGTGACCCGCTGGCGTAAAATATCCGGAGTTACATCCGACTCGAGTGCCATTTTTGCTGCCCCCAACGCCGTGTGCAACGCTAGCCTGCGAGCTGTATCCGGCTCCAGGCCGAGGTGTTCGCCGGAGCGAATCATTAATTCCATGAGCAGGAAATAATAGGCTGGGCCGCTTCCGGACAAGGCGGTGACCGCATCGAGTTGAGGTTCCTCCGCTACCCACAGACTCATACCACAAGCGTTCAGTACCGCTTGTGCCTGTTCACGTTGCGGTGCGGATACGAAGGGGTTGGCATACAGGGCACTGGCGCCGGCACCCAGCAGAGCAGGGGTGTTGGGCATACAACGAACGATAGCCGCATCGTGTTGCAGCCAGCGACGTATATCCGGTTCGCGGATCCCTGCGGCGATGGAAATAATCAGAGCGCCCTGGTCCAGTGCGATGGTTTTTATATCTGCACATACCTGGGCGACGGTATTTGGTTTGACGGCCAGTACCAGGGTTTGAGCTGTCCTGGCGGCACTTTCGGGGTCCGTGTATACATCGACACAAAACTCGGTTCGCAGCCAATCCAGCCGATCAGAATTGATATCCGCGACGCGTATTGACGCCGGATCCCGGCCGGCGCTGATCAGGCCACCAACCAGACTGGCTGCCATATTGCCGCCACCGATAAATGCGATAGATTGCTTGTTCATATGGTGATTTGCTTATTGAGGACCGTTGTCTACACAAGGGACATTATCGTTCATCATGTTGACGACCGAAACTGTTAGAATACACCCGCATGGTAATTCTTAAGAAACTGCCCACCATCGCCGCCTTGCCGGGATCCATGGTATGCCTGCTGTTGGTGCTGTCATTGGCATTGCCGGACGTCCGGGTGTGGGCGGCAGCCGATCCTTACACATTAACTCCCGGCAGGTCCCGATACGATGTCCAGTCCTTGCTAATACAGGCGGAACAGGGCGACAAGCGGGCCGCTTTTTTGCTGGGTAGCCGTTATGCCGCAGGCGACGAGACGACGCGTGATGACAGTGAGGCACTGCGTTGGTTTACGCAGGCAGCCCAGGAAGGCTTGGCGGAAGCTCAGTATAACCTGGGCGTGATGTATGCCCAGGGCCGGGGGGTCCCCAGAAATCTGGCGACTGCCGTAGGTTGGTACACCCGTGCGGCCAAGCAAGGGCTGGGCATCGCGCAATTTAATCTGGGAACCCTGTACAGTACCGGCACTGGGGTGCCCAAGAACGAAACTGTTGCTGCCGATTGGATGGAACGGGCGGCGAAAAAAGGCATCGCGCAAGCACAGTATAATCTTGCTGTTTTCTACGAATATGGACACGGAGTCAGGCTGAATGCCGCAAAGGCTCTGCATTGGTATCAGCAGGCCGAGGTATTTGGCTATGCGCCTGCCCGGGCAAGGCGCGCGCATCTGCAACGTCTGTTGCAGGTACCTGACACAGCCCAGGCAGCGACGCTGCCACCATCGGTACCGTTATCTCAGCCGCAATCGGCTTCTAACCAGGACACAGTAGCGCAGTCTTCACAGCCGCAAACGGAAGTTAAGCCTGCGGTGGCAGATATTGGGTCTGGGGCCGAAAAACAGGTGCCCGAAGCGGTGAATCACACGAACCCGATAGCGGCGATCGACTGGTTGAAAAATCTGAACCCCGAACACTACACCCTGCAATTATCCAGTTATGTCGATGAAAATGCAGCGCAACACTTTATCCGCGAGCTCGGGGTGGCGCAACGTATTGGTGTGTACGCTTCGGTGAAGCAAGGCAAGCATTGGTACTCCGTCATTTACGGTGACTTTGCCAGCTATGAACAGGCTCAGGCCGCCACCCGCAAACTACCCGCATCGTTTAAGGGGCTTAAACCCTGGGTGCGCAAAGTGTCGGTGATCAAGGCGCTAATGGAATAGAACAAAACTGCCTGTGGTGGGCATTGCGGCTGAAGTGGGGTTTAACTGCGGGGGCCAAATATGGCCGTCCCAATGCGTAACAAAGTCGCGCCTTCAGCGATGGCGGCCTGCATATCGTTCGTCATCCCCATGGACAAGGTGTCAAGGGGATGTCCCGCCTGGCGCAATTGCTCAAATAACAACCGTAATTCCCGGAATGGTTTGCATTGATCCTCGAAGCTGTCGTAAGCAGGTGGCAGTGTCATCAGGCCTCGTAAACGCAAGCGGGGTAATTCAGCAACGGCATTGGCCAATGCCAGTGCTTCGCTGGGTTCCAGCCCCGATTTGGTGCTCTCATCGCCTAGTTTTATCTGCAAGCACACCTGCAACGGGGCCAGCCCATGCGGTCGCTGGTCGTTAATCCGTTGCGCAATTTTGAGCCGATCGAGGCTATGCAGCCAATGGAAATGTGTGGCGACCGAGCGGGTTTTGTTGCTCTGCAACGGGCCTATAAAATGCCATTCCAGGTCGCGATCGGCAAGGCGTGGATCCTGAATTTTCGCTAATGCGTCCTGCAGGTAATTTTCACCAAAGCACTGTTGACCCGCTTGGCACGCGGCGAGAACCGCTGCTACCGGCTTGGTTTTGCTGACAGCGAGCAGACGCACTGAGCCTGGTTCGCGGCCATAGTGCTGTTCGCAGGCGCTAATCTGGGCGCGAATGGCGGCTAATCTCTCCTGAATGTTCTGCATGTGTGTTGAATCTGTAGAATGGTTTATTATGACTCAGTACGACTGGATTTTACTTTTCCAGACTGGACACTGATTATCCTCTGAAGATAATGATAACGCGACGTTTCGGGAGAACTGGATGGATATTGGAGAATTACTTGCTTTTGGGGTGAAAAACGGTGCTTCAGACCTGCATCTTTCTGCGGGTGTGCCACCGATGATCAGGGTCGACGGTGATATTCGCCGTATCAATGTTCCGGCATTGGATCACAAAGCAGTTCATGATCTGGTCTATGACATCATGAATGACAAGCAGCGCAAAGATTATGAGGAATTCATGGAAACGGATTTCTCCTTTGAGGTTCCGGGTCTGGCGCGTTTCAGAGTCAACGCTTTTAATCAGAATCGGGGCTCCGGGGCTGTTTTTAGAACGATTCCGTCGACGATCATGTCGCTTGAAGATCTTGGTTGTCCGCCGATATTCAAGGAAATTTCAGAGATCCCCCGGGGCGTGGTGCTGGTCACCGGGCCAACGGGTTCGGGCAAATCAACCACTCTGGCGGCAATGGTGGACTATAAAAATAACAGCGAATATGGGCATATTCTGACGGTTGAAGATCCGATTGAATTCGTCCATGAGAGTAAAAAATGCCTGGTCAATCAGCGTGAGGTTCACCGCGATACTCTGGGCTTCAACGAAGCGCTTCGTTCAGCACTGCGTGAGGATCCGGACGTCATTCTGGTAGGTGAAATGCGTGATCTCGAAACGATTCGCCTGGCGCTGAGTGCGGCGGAAACCGGACACCTGGTGTTTGGCACGCTGCATACAAGTTCGGCAGCGAAAACCATCGATCGTATCGTTGATGTGTTTCCCGCCGATGAAAAGGAGATGGTGCGTGCCATGCTCTCGGAATCCCTGAAGTCGGTGATTTCGCAAACCCTGATGAAGAAAAATGGAGGGGGGCGTGTTGCCGCCCATGAAATCCTCATGGGCACACCCGCGATTCGAAATCTGATCCGTGAAAATAAGATTGCGCAAATGTATTCTGCTATTCAGACCGGGCAGCAATACGGGATGCAAACACTGGATCAGAATCTCCAGGAGCTGGTCAAAAAAGGAATTGTGACCCGCCAAATTGCACAGTCCAAGGCGGCGAACAAGGATTCGATACAGTAAAAGCAGCACATCGAAGCAAACACCCGGGGGGTGGGGTATGGAACGAGAACAAGCGATCAAATTCATGCTGGACCTTTTAAAGCTGATGATTCAGAAAAAAGGCTCCGATCTGTTTATTACCAACGGTTTCCCACCCGCCATGAAAATTGATGGCAAGATGACCCCGGTCTCAAAACAGGCATTGACAGCGGAAAATGCCAGAGCATTGACCAACTGCATCATGAATGATCGTCAGTTAAAGGAATTTGATGCCACCAAAGAATGTAACTTTGCCGTTGCGCCACCGGGCGTCGGACGTTTTCGTTGTAATGCGTTTGTCCAGCAGGGTTGTGCGGGCCTGGTTGCCAGAACCATCGAAACGGAGGTTCCGAATATCGATAAAATGGGGCTGCCGGAAGTATTGAAAGATGTGGTGATGACCAAGAACGGCCTGGTCATTATGGTGGGGGGGACCGGTTCAGGTAAATCTACCAGTCTTGCCTCCATGATCGACTATCGCAACCGTAATTCCTATGGTCATATCATAACGCTTGAGGATCCGGTCGAGTATGTGCATCCACATAAGGGCTGTGTGATTATGCAGCGTGAAATCGGGGTGGATACTGAAGATTGGGATATTGCCCTGAAAAATACCTTACGCCAGGCCCCGGACGTCATCCTCCTCGGCGAGATCCGCAGCCGTGAAACCATGGAATTCGGTATTCAGTTTGCAGAAACAGGCCATCTCGCCCTGGCAACGCTGCACGCCAATAATTCCAACCAGGCGCTGGATCGAATCATTAACTTCTTTCCAGAGGAGCGTAAGCAGCAATTGTTGATGGATTTGTCCGCCAATCTCAAAGGCATTATCTCCCAGCGGTTGCTTAAAACCCGAGAGGGTAAAGGCCGGGTCGCAGCCATTGAAATTCTCCTCAACTCGCCCCTTATCCAGGATTTGATTCTGAAAGGCGAATTGCATGAAATTAAGGGCATCATGAAAAAGTCGAATGAACTCGGCATGAAAACCTTTGATCAGGCCCTGTTCGATCTGTATGAGGAAGATCGAATTACCTATGACGACACCATCCGTTATGCAGATGCACAAAACGAGCTGCGTTTGCGCATCAAACTGGAAGGCAAGGCGGCAAAAGGCAAAGATTCCATGGATGGTCTGGATCATCTGTCGCTGGAAGAAAGCGAGGAAGATAAGCAGAAGCAAGGCGGCATGATTATGTAGGCAGCCTTGCGGGGTGTTCTTGACTAAAAGTAATGACGCCGGCAATTTTAGCCGGCAATCTCAGGAGATAATATGGATCTTCAGCCTTATCTGAAGCTGGTCGTGGAAAAAAACGCCTCAGATCTGTTTTTGACCGCGAAATCCCCGGTCAAAATCAAGCTTGATGGTAAAGCGGTATCTGTCGGTAAGAGTGAGTTAACCCCGGAGCTAACTCAGGCGGCAGCAGATGGCATCATGAATGACCGTCAGAAGGCCGAATTTGAAGATTCCAACGAGTGTGATTTTGCTATCTCCATGCCCGATGGCAGTGCCCGGTTTCGGGTCAATGTATTTCGTCAAAGGGGTTGCGCGGCGATGGTGCTGCGTTTGATTCCTTCCAAGATCCCGACCATGGCCGAACTTGTCCTGCCGGAAGTGCTGGGGGATATGATTTTGCAAAAACGGGGACTGCTGTTGATGGTGGGGGCCACAGGATCAGGTAAATCCACAACTCTTGCGGCAATGATCAATCATCGCAATCAGAATCAGGCAGGCCATATTCTGACGATTGAAGACCCGATTGAGTTTTACCATCCGAACATCAAATCCATCATCAACCAACGTGAGGTTGGCGTTGATACCATGTCCTATGCCCGGGCATTGAAAGCCTCCCTGCGGGAAGCACCGGATGCCATATTGATTGGTGAAATCCGTGAACGCGAGACCATGGAGGCGGCCCTGGAGTTAGCCAACACCGGGCACCTGGCCGTATCAACCCTGCATGCCAACAATGCCAACCAGGCGATGGAACGTGTCATCAACATGTTTCCACAGGATCTTCATAAGCAACTGTTCATGGATTTGTCTTTGAATTTGCGGGGCGTGGTGTCCCAGCGGCTGGTCCCGGACATCCGTGGTAAACGCTGCGCCGCAATTGAAATTCTGGTCAACACGCCGCACATCGCTGAACTGATCCTCAAGGGGGAACTTGATTCCATCAAGGAAGCCATGCAGGGCAGTGCCACGGCCGGAATGCAGACCTTCGATGATGCGTTGTTTAATCTCTACAAAGAAGGTCGAATCAGCCTCGAAGAAGCATTGAACAATGCCGATTCAAGGACCAATCTGGAAGCCAAGATTAATTTTGGTTAGGTTTGTCT
>CAZAWX010000010.1:36143-40038 GCA_964488985.1 uncultured Ectothiorhodospiraceae bacterium | reverse complement strand
TAGGCACTGAAAACTGAGCGAACCGGCCTGAGCATCTCACAGGCCGGGCGGATCGGTTGCGCTCAGTGCTTCGCGCCCGCTGTCAAAAATGTCTCCAGGACGTTACGCAGGGTTTTTTTCAGGACCTGGGCCAAATCTTCCCGATAACAAAAGTCCGGGGTTTCATTCATATAGTTGCGTTGTGACAGTTCCATCTGCACCGCATGTATTCCCGCTTCAGGGTGTCCATAATGACGGGTGATATAGCCACCAACGAAGCGCTGATTGATGGCGACTGAATAATCTGGTTGCTGCAGACTTGCCACTAATGCACTCTCAGTGTCTGGCGCACAACTCTCACCATTGGCAGTACCGAAATTCAAATCAGCCAAGCGGCCTTCAAACAGACGTGGCACTTGTGAGGCAATGGAATGGGCATCGTACAACAACACATAGCCATGCTGAGCATGAATACGCTTGATCTCGGCTTCGAGCAACGAATGGTAGGGCTGCCAAAAATGTTTGACCCGGCGCTCAACTTCCGCCTCATCAAGCACATAATCCGCAGTATACAAAGACATACCGTTGAACTGCAGTTCCGGGCACAAACCGGTACCGGCCTGGCCTGGGTACAATGACAGATTATCCGGCGGTCGATTTAAATCCACGACATAACGGCTGTAATTGGCGCTCAATATCGTCGCATCAAGGTCTTCGGCAAAATCATATAACTGCGGAATATGCCAATCCGTATCTGGCAGGGATCGGGCCGGTGGGTTCAAATGCCGGAGGATTTCATCCGGTAGCCAGGTCCCGCAGTGGGGCATGCTGATCAGCAGCGGTGATTGCCCCAGGTGAAGATTCATCAAATCACTCATGTTTTTGCCTCAAGATAATGTTGGACCCAGTCACCGAACCGGGCATCTTTGATTAGATTCGCCAAAGCTTCGAGATCCGGCTGGAAGTGGCGATCCTCGACCATGCGCCTGGCCACGGAACGTATATCGCTATGATACGCCTCTATGTAGTCATTTGAACGCAAGGGCCTGCGTAAATCGATACCCTGTGCTGCGGCGAGCAGTTCAACCGCAAGTATATAGCGGCTGTTGAGGTTCATTTCTCCCAGACGCCGGGCAGCAAATGCAGCCATACTCACATGGTCCTCCTGATTGGCCGAAGTTGGCAGGCTGTCAACACAGGCTGGATGCGCCAGGGATTTATTTTCACTGGCCAGGGCGGCGGCGGTCACGTGGGTAATCATAAAGCCCGAATTCAACCCCGGTTTTTCGACCAGAAACGGAGGCAACTGACTCAGGGTCGCATCAATCAGCATGGCCATTCGGCGCTCGGAAAGCGCCCCGGTTTCGGCGATGGCAAGGGCCAGGTTGTCGGCCGCCATGGCGATCGGTTCGGCATGAAAATTTCCACCCGACAATACCTCACCCGTATCAGGGAACACCAGGGGGTTATCCGTCACTGCATTGGCTTCAATCTGCAAACAACGCGCTGCAGCGCGGGCCTGGTCCAGGCATGCACCCATCACTTGTGGCTGGCAACGTAATGAATACGGATCCTGGACTTTTTCACAATCGAAATGCGACTGCTGGATTTCACTTGGCGAGAGGATCTGCCGATAAATTCTCGCCGCTTCAATTTCACCCGGCTGGCCACGCAGATTGTGGATCCGCGCATCAAAAGGGACATGGCTGCCCAGGACCGCCTCAACCGTCATGGCGCCGGCAACAAAGGCCGCATTTAAATTGCATTCCGCTTCAAATAATCCTTTCAGTGCCAGAGCAGTGGAAACCTGAGTGCCATTGATGAGCGCCAGACCTTCCTTAGCCTGCAGTGTCACTGGCTCCAACCCTGCATCACGCAGCGCTTTGCTGCTGGCAATACACTGCTCACCTGAATGCACCTGACCTTCACCGAGCAAAGCCAGGGCCAGATGCGCCAACGGCGCCAGATCACCGGAAGCGCCGACCGAACCCTTGGAGGGTATACAGGGCGAAATATGATGGTTAAGCAGATCCAGCAAGCGTTGCACCACCTCGCTGCGAATACCTGAATAGCCCCGGGCCAGAGAGTTGATTTTCATTACCAGGATTAACCGCACCACTGCTTCGTCGAGCAATTCACCCACGCCGACCGCATGGGACAAAATCAGATTACGCTGCAATGCCGCCAAGTCCTGGGTGTCGATGCGGGTATTGGCAAGTAAGCCAAAACCGGTGTTCACACCGTATGCCGCCTCGCCGGAATCAATGACTTCAAGCACGGTTTTACGCGATTGTTCGATCTGTGCCCAGGCGCAGTCCTCCAGAGTGACTTGCAAGGGTTGGCGGTAAACACGGCGCAATTGCGCAAGCGTCAACTTACCGGCATGGATAACCAAAGGTTCATTTGCCATCATCAGACTCCATCAATTCATCAATCACCGCACGATACTGTGCTGCCACTTCCTGCGCCTTGCTATGGCGTCCTTCCCTTACCACCTGCACACCACCGACAAACACGCTACGCAAGGGACTGCTGTTACCGGAAAAGATCCAACTGTCGAGCAGACTGTCCTCAGTACGTCCATACAGTAATGGGTGATTCCCATCGAGTTCCAATAAATCTGCCCGGTAGCCGGGGGCAATCTGGCCTAACCGGCGCCCTGAGGCCTGGGCGCCACCGGCTACTGCGCCCTGGTACAGGCGTCGGGCAGAACTTTGCCCGGCACCAACCAATGCATTGCGGCAGTGCCCGGCAAGGCGTTGCCCATACTCCAGCCAGCGCAGTTCTTCTACCGGCGAAATGGAAATATGGCTGTCGGAGCCAATACCAAAGTGCCCACCGGCATCCAGATAAGCACGCATGGGGAAAACGCCATCGCCCAGATTAGCTTCTGTCGCTGGACATAGACCAGCAACCGCCCGGGAGCGGGCCAACGCCTGGCATTCCCGGACATCAATATGGGTGGCATGTACCAGACACCAGCGGGGTCCTACATCAACGTTGTCCAACAACCAGGCGACCGGTCGGCAACCCGACCAGGCGAGAGCGGCATCGACCTCACCCTGCTGCTCAGCAATATGCATGTGCACCGGTTGCGCTGGCCGCTCACACAGTGCCTGTAATACCTCCTTGAGCAATGCTGCACTGACCGCCCGCAACGAATGTGGGGCAATGCCAAGAGCTTCATTGCCGGTACTGTCCAGGGCAGTCTCAATCTGTTGGTGGATTTGCACAAAGCCATCGCCGTCATTGATGAAACGGCGCTGACCCTGCGTCGGGGTCTGGGCACCGAAGCCACCGTAGCGGTACAGCACCGGTAACAACGTCACGCCAATCCCCACCTCACGTGCCGCTGCGAGCACCCGTAAACTCATCTCGGCACGCTGTGCATAGGGCTGTCCCTGGGTATCGTGATGCAGATACTGGAATTCGCCAACAGCGGTATATCCGGATTCAAGCATTTCCACATAGGCCTGGGCTGCAACCGCCTGCAACTGCTGTGGCTGCAGGCGTGAAACGTATCGATACATGACTTCGCGCCAGGTCCAGAAACTGTCGCCCTGGTCTCCGGCCTGCTCGGCAAGCCCGGCCATGGCCCGTTGATGGGCATGGGAATGCAGATTGGGTATACCGGCAATGACACAACCGGTGAGCTGTCGCACGGCCACGTCTGCAGGCGGCACCTGATCGCCACACAAGACCTCCTGGATATCGCCGTGGCCATCAATGTGGATGAACACACTCCGCGTCCAACCCTGGGGCAACAACGCCTGTTCACACTGCAGCCACTGGGCATCCGGTGCTGGACGGTTGGACGCTATATTCATTGATACTGACTTGCAGGAAACCGGTGTGCAGTCTACCATTGAATACTCATGTATATACAAGAACAATCTCAAACCGGTGATCAATCCGC
>CAZAWX010000010.1:31079-36043 GCA_964488985.1 uncultured Ectothiorhodospiraceae bacterium | reverse complement strand
CCCTGGGATCGACTCTGGGTCAATGCCCGCATCGCCACCATGCAAACCGGCAGTGATGACTATGGCCTGATTGAATCGGGTGCAATCGCCATTAGCGGAGAACACATTGTGTGGCTGGGACCGATGCAAGATCTGGATCCCCGGGCCAGGGAAGACTGCGCCGAGATTCTGGACTGTCAGGGCCGGTTGGTGACACCGGGATTGATTGACTGTCATACCCACCTGGTCTACGCCGGTGAGCGCAGTCGTGAATTCGAGTTGCGCCTGCAGGGCGCCAGCTACGAGGAAATTTCCCGCGCCGGGGGCGGCATCAACGCCACCGTCAGCGCCACTCGCGCTGCCAGTGAAGAACAACTACTGAAAGATTCCACAGCCCGGCTGAAATACTTTCTCGCTGAAGGCGTGACCACAATTGAAATCAAGTCCGGCTATGGACTGGAATGCGAAGCTGAGTTGAAAATGCTGCGTGTTGCACAACGTCTCGCTGAAAACGAGGCCGTGACTGTGCAGCGAACCTTTCTTGGCGCCCATGCTTTGCCCCCTGAATTTGCCGGAAATGCCGATGCATATATCGACACAGTGTGCGAACAGATGCTCCCGGCTGCTGCTCAATTGTGTGACGCTGTTGATGGCTTTTGCGAAGGTATTGCATTTTCCGTGGCACAGATGGATCGGGTTTTTAACGTCGCCCGGGAACACGGGCTGGCCGTAAAACTGCATGCCGAACAGCTAAGCCTGCTGGGCGGTGCCGAACTGGTGGCGCAACATCATGGGTTGTCTGCCGATCATCTGGAATATCTTGATGAAGCCGGTGTTCGCGCCATGGCAAAGCACGGCACGGTCGCCGTTTTGCTTCCCGGGGCCTTTTACTTTCTCCGCGAAACTCAACTGCCGCCCCTTGAACTGTTGCATAAACATGGCATCCCCATCGCCATCGCCAGTGACAGCAATCCAGGCAGTTCGCCGGTTTTATCACTGCTGTTAATGCTGAACATGGCCTGTACATTGTTCCGCATGACCCCGGCTGAGGCCCTCGCAGGTATTACCCGGGAAGCAGCAAGGGCGCTGGGAATGGCAACGCAAATCGGCACGTTGCAAATCGGCAAACGTGCGGATCTGGTGCTTTGGGATCTCACCGACCCGGCGGCACTGAGTTACAGCATTGGCCATAATCCCTGCACTGAGGTGCTCTACGGCGGGCAACCGAGAGCACGTAAATGAATTCTGACAGCGGCGCCACATTCGTTTTGCCGCGCAACACATCGGTACCGTTGTATCAGCAAATCCAAGATTCCATTCGCGCCGAAATAAAATCCGGCCGCTGGTCACCGGGGCGCAAAATCCCCTCGGAACATACCCTGGTTGCAGATCTGGGGGTCAGCCGTATGACCATTCATCGGGCCTTGCGCGAACTGACCCGGGATGGTTATCTGGAACGCGTCCACGGTCTGGGGACGTTTGTCAGCGAACCGCCCGGCGTAGCCAGTCTGATTGAACTTCGCAATATCGCCGATGAGATCCGTGCTCTGGGGAAAACGCATACGGCCACCATCCACAAATTGCGCGCAGTAAAAGCCGGTAAGGATCTGTGCGCACGTATGGAACTGAGCCGCGGCACATTGGTATTTCATGTGCTACTTGTGCATTCCCAGGACGGGATCCCGATCCAAATTGAAGATCGCTACGTAAATTCAGCACTGGTTCCGGACTTTATGGCGGTGGACTTTAGCCGCAGCACTCCCAGTGAATACCTGATCGGATTGTTCCAACCGGATGAAATGGAACATGTCGTGCAGGCCATAATGCCAGATACATCGATGTGCAAAATGCTGGCTATCGAAGCCTGTGAACCGTGTTTGCGCATGCAGCGGCGAACCTGGAAAAATTCCACTGTCGTCACTCTCGCAACGTTTATTTATCCCGGCAGCCGGTACGACCTGGCCGCCCGTTATCACGCCGGCGATGTGCGTGACGCCAACCGCCATCGTTTACACCCGGAGGCCCTTAAATGAACTCTGATCAAAATTCCAGAAATGTTCGCGTGGTACGCTCACCTCGAGGGACGGAATTAAGTTGTAAAAGCTGGCTTACCGAAGCCCCCTTTCGCATGTTGCAAAACAATCTGGATCCGGAGGTGGCGGAACGCCCGGAGGAACTGGTGGTCTACGGCGGTATCGGCCGGGCAGCACGAAACTGGCAATGCTTTGATCAAATCTGTGCCTCACTGCGCGAACTGGAAGACGATGAAACCCTGCTGGTGCAATCCGGCAAACCGGTCGGAGTCTTCAAGACCCATACGGATGCGCCGCGGGTGCTGATCGCCAACTCCAACCTGGTGCCGAAATGGGCGACCTGGGAACATTTCAACGAGTTGGATAAAAAAGGCCTGATGATGTACGGCCAGATGACTGCCGGTTCGTGGATTTACATCGGCACTCAGGGCATCGTCCAGGGGACCTATGAGACCTTTGTCGAAATGGCCCGCCAACACTTCAATGGACAAGCCAGGGGCAAGTGGATCCTGACAGCGGGGTTAGGGGGCATGGGTGGCGCACAACCTTTGGCGGCGACCATGGCAGGTTACTCCATGCTGGCGGTTGAGTGTGATGAGACCCGCATCGATTTTCGCCTGCGTACCCGTTATATCGATGCCAAGGAAACGGATCTCGATCGGGCCCTGGAAAAAATCAACAACGCCTGCGCACAAGGCAAAGCCCTGTCCATCGGCCTGCTCGGTAATGCCGCCGAGGTGCTTCCAGAACTGCTGCGCCGGGGCATCAAACCCGATGCGGTCACGGATCAAACGTCTGCCCATGATCCGGTAAACGGCTATCTGCCTATCGGCTGGAGTGTGGCGCAATGGCGCGAGGCCTCGGAAACGCACCCGGATGAAGTGGCTAAAGCCGCCCGGCAGTCCATGGCGGTGCATGTTCGCGCCATGCTCGACTTTTATCATCAAGGGATCCCGACCGTCGACTACGGCAACAATATCCGCCAGGAAGCTTTCGATACAGGGGTCAGCGATGCCTTTGATTTTCCAGGCTTTGTGCCGGCCTACATCCGGCCGCTGTTCTGTCGTGGCATTGGTCCGTTTCGCTGGGCGGCCCTGTCCGGGGATCCTGAGGATATTTACCGTACCGATGCTAAAGTCAAAGAACTGATCCCCGACGACCCGCACCTGCACCACTGGTTGGATATGGCCCGTGAGCGCATCAGTTTTCAGGGCCTGCCGGCACGGATCTGCTGGGTCGGTCTCGGTCAACGTGATCGTCTTGGCCTTGCTTTTAATGAAATGGTGCGAACGGGTGAATTGAGCGCGCCGGTGGTCATCGGTCGTGATCACCTGGATTCAGGATCCGTTGCCAGTCCAAACCGGGAAACCGAGTCCATGGCTGACGGTTCTGATGCCGTTTCTGACTGGCCCCTGCTCAATGCCCTGCTTAGCACTGCGGGTGGCGCAACCTGGGTTTCCCTGCACCATGGAGGTGGCGTCGGTATGGGTTATTCACAACATGCAGGACTGGTGATCGTCTGTGATGGCAGCGAAGCCGCCGACCGGCGCATCGCCAGAGTCCTGTGGAATGACCCAGCCACCGGGGTCATGCGTCACGCTGACGCCGGCTACGACATCGCCCGGGATTGTGCCTTGGAAAAAAACCTCCATCTCCCCGGGATTCTTTAGTCCAGGATCATTCAACCGCAAGTGATTACCACAATGTATGTGGCTGCATTCGACCTGCCATTGCTTTCCGTGTCAGGTCAAAAGCGCCAATACCAACGGTAAAGTGACAATACCCACGGCCGTTGATATCAACACCGCACTGCCACAACGGGCCACCGCAACCTCATGCTGGCGGGCCAGCATGAAGGTGTTTACCCCGGTGGGTAACGCCGCAATGAGTGTGGCCACTCCCAGGGTCACCGGCGCCAACTCAAAGACATACACACCCAGCAACCAGACCACCAGGGGATGGAGCAGCATTTTCATCAGCACAATTATACTGACCTGATGCAAGTCCCCGGCGATGCGAAACTGCACCATAGAGCCGCCCAGGGCAAACAAAGCGGTCGGCCCCACTGCCGCACCGAGATGGTCCAGGAACAATTCCGCAACCCGGGGCAATGGCCATCGCGCGGCGCCCCAGGCCAGTCCCAGCAACATCGGCACCAATACCGGGTTGGTCAACAGCGCCCGAACGGTCTGACGAACAATAACAACAGGATGCGCATCCTTACCCCGCCCCAGTTCAATACAGGCTGTGACCAGGGAGTAATAAAGCATGCCGTTGATGGCGATAATCGTCGACGTTAACAACACCCCGCGTTCACCATACAAACTGAGCGCCAGGGGGATCCCCAACATTACCGTATTGCCATAGGACGCCCCCATCCCTGCCAGGGCACGTTCACCGAGGCCAATCCTGAACCAGCGCCCGGTCAGCAACTGTGTGACTGTAAACACCACTGCACAACCACCGAAATAGGCCCACCAGATATCAAGATCAATGGCTCCACCGTCGAACAAACGCGCCCCGGCCCGGAAGAGCAACCCGGGCACCGCTACGTAAATAACAAAGTTACTGATCCCATCCACCCCCGCCTGGGGCATCAGACGGGTTTGCGCAAGCCCGTAGCCGCACAAAATCAGCGCCACGACGGGTACGACAATTTCGAATATCAAATCGATCAGCCTCTGTTAATGCCTTGTCAGGCGGTTTCTGTGCTTCTTTAACCTACACAGTTGATTGTTGTCCAACGTAGATGGACTTTTTAGACGATGTAATACAAGATCTGAACCCACAAAATCTCAGGACAGGCGCCCGTAGCTCAGCTGGATAGAGTACCTGGCTTCGAACCAGGGTGTCGGGGGTTCGAGTCCCTCCGGGCGCGCCAGCTTCTTCAGAGTCCATCCCCGACACCGCTTATGAGTTACTTCAGTCGGGGGTAAACACCTCCATACTCGC
>CAZAWX010000010.1:2133-30979 GCA_964488985.1 uncultured Ectothiorhodospiraceae bacterium | reverse complement strand
TCCCCGACACCGCTTATGAGTTACTTCAGTCGGGGGTAAACACCTCCATACTCGCGCCCACACCGCGCATTTTATGCTTGCCAAGTGACGTGTAGGAACCTGGGAAAGCAGTGACGAAATCTTCGCTGATCAGGACCTGTTGCTTTAACTCTTTGGTCAGGCTTTCCAATCGCGCGGCCTCGTTCGCGGCTGGACCGACCACGGAAAATTCCAGGCGTTCAGGTACTCCGATATTGCCATAGACCACATCGCCCAGATGCAGTGCCAGACCGTAATCAATCGCGGTTTTGCCCTCGGCTTCGCGCTGGCGGTTTACGTTGAGTTGATTTTCCCGGGCACTGTGCATGGCGGCCAGAGCATTGGCACAGGCCTGCTCGGCGGGATGAGCAGCGCCGCGGATGGGGAAAATCGCCAGCACCGCATCACCGATAAATCGTAACACTTCGCCCTGATGCGCCATGACTGCTCCGGCAGTACATTCGAAATAGGTATTGAGCAGAGCGAGAAATTCCTCCCGCGACAACGCATCGGCCAGGGGAGTGGAATTGCGCATATCGCTGTACCACAACACCGCATGCACCTGCTCTCCATCTCCCCGGCGGATCTGTCCATTCAGAACCTTGTGACCCGCATCCATACCAAGATAAGTATTCAGTACATTTTTCGCGACCTGATTTTTTATCTGCACTTTGCACGCCACCGCCAGGCGCCGCTGAATGCGTTTCAAATCGTGGATATTCTGATCAGTAAACCCTCCCGGGCGATCCGTTGTCCAGGATCCGAGCACACCGTTCATTTCCGGATGATCCTGGGTGCTGTGCTGTGCCAGAAACGGCACTCTGAACAATAAATAATCGCTGGCGCCTTGATCGCGCAAATCTTTGAGAATATCGAAATCCAACAAGGCTTCATCGCCTTGCAGACGCCTGCGCAAAAAAGGCAGTCTGCGTTGAGCGACATAATTCAAGGGGCTGCGCTGCCAGTCTTCTGTGGCAAATACATTTTCATGAAGATGCGCAATGGTGTTCAGATCCTCGCCACGCTTCCAGGTCAAGGATATTGAAGCGAACAATGGATGCAAGGTTCGATAGCCCAGATAACTTCGCCACAACGGCAACCCTGCAGCCAACAGGCGTTCACTGCAACCGTGCATGATATCGCCGACCGAGGCATCCCCCAATGCCGCATCGGCAAGCCATTCAGCGACATCATTGAGTAATGGTGAACGACTCTCACGGCGACTGACAACAGGCATCACTGCGTGTTCATCTTGCATGACATAACCCTTTTCGTCGTTGGGAAGATAAAAGTACCCGTAGTGGACAGGGAACCATTATACGTATCATTTAACTGAATCATGGCCACGGTACTCGGCCAATGCCGCCAGGGCATTGCGATCAGCCAGATCGGGCTCGCCGCACTCTGCCAGCATGCGTGTACGAACGCTTAAGCGTAGCGCGTTAGCGGCCCGCCAGTGTTCGCCGTGTGCAATGGATACGGCTTCGGGTTCAAGTATCTGTACATCGATACATCCTGGTCGGGCGAACCATTCATCCCCGCGCAATACATTGCGGCTGCCGTGTATCACCACCGGCACCAGTGTTGCTCCAGTCTGCACGGCAGCTTCGAAGGCCCCGGACTGGAAGGGCAGCAGCCCGGGCATACGATGAAAGGTTCCTTCAGCAAAAAAACCGACAATATGTCCTTCACGTAGTGTGGCCATAATATGTTCGCTACCGGCAAGGCTGCGCTGCGCATCAAACCTGTCCACATACAGGCAACCTATGGCGCCAAGGAACGTTCTGGCAATAAATGAGTTTTCAAACTCCGCCTTGGTAACGAAACGAATATCCGCAGGCAGAGCGGCACTGAGGACAAATCCGTCCAGATAACTTTGATGATTGCTGACCAGTATCCACGGCCCTGTGCCTGGTAAATGTTCCTGGCCACGACAACGCAACCGCACCCCCGCCAACCACAACATCGCCCGGGCACTGTGCCGGGCCAGGCCATGGCGTTGCTTTGCCTTTGGCAGCAACACCAGCACAGGCCAGACCAAGAGCGCCATCACCGGCACCAGCACGGCAACCCACGCCAGATAGGCCCATTCAGCGCCACGTTTCGTTATATTCTGCAGGCGTTGCGCTGCTGATCCTGCAACCAGTCGCAGCAATTGCTGCCAGACCGGGCGTTGCGCCTGGATGAGTTGCCTCTGGGTATAGCGCTGGGCCAATGCCGAGCGGCGAATTTTACCGCTTGAGGTTTTCAGTATGGTCTGGGGTGGCGCCAGGATCACTTCATCGGCAGCCAGGCCCAAATGCGTCATGGCCAATGCCTCGATCTGTTCGCGAATACCTGCAGCTTGTTGCGGTTCAATATCACGGCATTCCGCTACAACGACCAAACGCTCAGTGCCGTCATCAGGATGCATGGCACCGAACACCGCAACACAACCGCGGCGTACACCGGCAATATCTGCAATCGCCTGCTCCAACGCATAGGGGTAAAGATTACGCCCGGCACGGATCACTACGTCCTTGTCGCGGCCGGTCAGGTACAATTCCCCGGCAGCCAGATAGCCGCGATCACCGGAACGCCGCCAATCGCCTCGCACAAGTGCGGTAGTCGCCGTTGCATTGCGATAATAGCCCTGGGTCACCGAGGGCCCTTTAAACTCCAGTTCCCCCTCGGCTCTGTCTGGTAACTCATGGCCCCGGGCATCCACGATCCGCACTTCAAATTCCGGAATTGGCACCCCACAGGAGACACACTCAAGCTGCGCTGCCTTGGCGTTCGCCGGCACAGCCCGGGCACTGCGAAACAATTCATCACGGTCGATCCGATCCAGCCGCGGGCCTCGGCCCACGGGAGTAAAGGCAACACCCAGTGTCGCCTCAGCAAGGCCATAAACCGGCGTCATCGCCTGAGCCGGAAAACCACATTCAGAAAAACGCTCGCTGAACCGCTGCAAGGTTGTATGGCTGACAGGTTCCGCACCGTTGAAGGCGATCCGCCAGGAGGACAAATCCAAGTTCTTTGTCTCCCCGGCATCGATACGCCGCAGACATAGCTCGTAGGCAAAATTTGGCCCGCCGGACAAGGTACCTGAAAATTTCTCAATCACCTGCAACCATTGCAAGGGCCGATGTAAAAAACTCAAGGGCGACATCAGCACCAGTGGAAAACCACACACTAACGACCCCAGCCAGGCACCAATCAGTCCCATGTCGTGATACAACGGTAGCCAACTGACGAAAACATCCCGCGGCGTCACGTCCAGTGCTTGCGCCATGCAACGAATACTGTCAAGAAGATTGGCCTGGGTCAGAACGACTCCCTTGGGATCACCGGTACTACCCGAGGTGTATTGGATAAAGGCGATGCTATCCGCATCGAGGGTGACTTCCGGAACAGGTCTGCCGGCACCACTCGACATTAGATCAGTGTGGGTCAGAAGTTTTTTGACACTGTCCGTTTGCGCCATCAACAGCCGTGATACCTGCTTGACTTGTTCAAAGGTGATCAGATATCGGACCTCAGCATTATCCAGAATCCGCCCATGACGGCGAAAATGATCTTCGATTTGTTTCGCCCGTGCCGGTGGATAAATCGGCACCGGGATCCCACCGGCAATCTGGATGCCTAAAAAGCTGGATAAATACTCAAGTCCCGTAGGCAGCATAATCGCCACTGCATCACCGGGTTCAACACCATTGCGTGCCAAACCTGCAGCCACTTGTCTCGATTGTTGATACAACTGAGCATAACTCAAGGTGGTCACTTGCCCATCCTCAGCGCAAAGATGCACATGAATGCGTTCAGGGGTGTGTTCAGCATGCCAGGCCAGTGCCTGAATTAAACTGCTCGTACCTGCGGGGACAGGCTCGACATCTGCGGCGCGTCCGGTTACATCAACCGGCGTTTGGGATCGCGACTGCGCCTCATGCGCTTGTGGCGCCACACCCAGAGCCCGGAGCAAATCCTCGGGCGTTTGCAGTTCGACCAATGAAGATTCGTCCAGATGCACGGCGTAGCGCTGTTCCAGGCGTGCAATCAGTTCCACCCTGGACAAGCTGTCAAGCCCCAAGTCCTGATCCAGGCGACTGTGTAATTCCACCTGTACGCGCGATGCCAGGGTTGGATTGGACTCTGCAAGTAAGTGACGTACCTGAACCAACAGATCGTCAACACTGATCTGAGCCTGGCCAGGACTGTGGTTCGAAGTGCCCATTGGCCTGGTCGTCAACCATCCTCGCGGGTCAGCGCCCGCGCCAACAAGGACTGAACCGCCTCACGGGGATCAAGCTGATGATATAAAACCTGTTCGACCTGACCACATATGGGCATTTCGAGTCGATGGCGTGTCGCCAGCATCATCACTTCCCGGGTATTACGATACCCCTCCACGGCCTGGCCCAACCTCGCCATGGCTGCGGTCGGAGTCTCGTTGTTTGCCAGCGCCAGGCCAAAACGACGATTGCGGGATTGATCATCGGTACAGGTCAAAAGCAAATCGCCAAGCCCGGCCAAGCCCATAAAGGTACTTTGCCGTCCGCCCAGGGCCGCACCGAGCCTGCTCAGTTCTGCCAGGCCGCGGGTGATCAGGGCTGCGCGGGTGTTAGCACCGAAAGCCAGCCCATCGGCAATCCCGGCAGCAATGGCGAGGACATTTTTCACAGCGCCGCCGACCTGCACACCCACCAAATCATCACTGGTGTAAATTCTAAATGCGCGATCATGAAACGTTTCTGCAAGATCCCGCCCATAGTCTGGATGACTTGCAGCCAGCGTCACTGCGGTGGGTAATCCAGCCGCAACTTCCCGGGCAAAGCTGGGACCGGACAACACCGCCCGGCGAATTCCAGGACCAAACGTCGAGACCACCAGATCATCCAGCAAACGGGCACTGTCAGGCTCGAAACCCTTGGTCGCCCAGAGCAGATCAGGGATGACAGGCAACACCTGTGCCAGTTGCTGCAGACACGCCGCAAATCCATGGCTCGGCACTGCCAGCAATACCAGACTGGCGCCGTTAACGGCTTGCGCCATATCAATGCAGGGATGCAGACAGTCTGGAAATTCATACCCCGGCAGATAGCGTTCGTTGCAACGCTGCGCGGCCATGCGATCAAGCTGATCGCTATCGCGACCCCAGAGCCGCACCTGATGGCCATTTCGGGCCAGCACCAACGCCAACGCAGTACCCCAGGAACCGGCGCCCAGTACAGCAGTGCTGTGGGCCCCGGCCATCACCCCGGCCATCGTAATACATTCAGCTTAGTCTGCATGCCCGGCATCAATAGCCGCGCCATTACCACCACCGGCGGCCTGAGCCGCTTCCTGCTCGGCACGATTACTCTCGTAGAGTGCATCAAAATTGACCGGCGAAAGAATGAAGGGCGGGAATCCACCACGAATCACCAGATCTGAAACCATTTCCCTGGCATAAGGAAACAGCATCCCGGGGCAATAGGCGCCGAGAACCGGAGCCAGCTCTTCGCTGGTCATACCAGAGATGGCAAACAATCCAGCTTGTTGTACCTCGACCAAAAAGGCGGTCTTTTCCCCAATCGACATTGTTGCCGTTATGGCCAGGGTCACTTCAAATTCTCCGGCAGCAAGCTGTTTTACCTCAGTGCGTAAATTAACATCCGCATCCGGCGTCCATTTGAGGCTGAACACCTCGGGGCTATTGGGCGTTTCGAAAGAAACATCTTTGGTATAAATCTTCCTGATGCTGAATTCACCTTCAGCCTGTGCTGAGGCCTCGTTTTCTGTGCTGTTATCCTGATCTGTCATGGAAAATTTCCTGAGCTGTTGATACTTAAATGAAATCTCGAAATCAAGAACCGTCGGGGCCCAGGTCGAGTGTCGGTTATTTGTAACTTAACCTGGACATTACCTGGACAGAGGTAAATTTGCAGTTTCCCAGGTCAACAATCCCCCATTGAGGGTATGAACCTGATCAAAACCCTGATTTTTAAGCAGCACGCCGGCCTTGGCGGATTCCTGGCCGTTACGACACACCGTTATAATGGGGCGTTCTTTGTATTTATCCAGGCTCTTCAATTCAGTTTGTAGCTGGCCTTGGGGGATGTTAATGGCGTTGACGATATGTCCTTTGCGATACTCTGCATCCGCGCGGACGTCCAGTACCACCGCATCGTTGCTGTTAATAAGTCGGGTCATATCAGAGGGTGTAATTCGTTGCACTCCGCGGCTGCGCCCGGCGAGGATACTCCAGATTAAAGCTCCGGTGACCCCGAACAGGGCCAGCACAAGGCCGGGATGGTTTTGAAAAAATTCGGCAAGGCGTGGTGTCATGGTTACACTTCTGTCCAGTGGCCAGGAGAATTCATACGCTTTCGCAGGAATCGGAATACCGTTCGTCTGCCAGGGCAGCTCCGGCATCCAAATCCTGAACAACTAGGGATCGTCTGAATGATTCGGGCACATCGATGAGAAAAAAATCAGCCCGAAAGGTTATCTTGAAACCCGGGCACAGGCAACGGAATTTTTATTGCAGGTGCGCAATACTGGTTATGATTTCTCTCCTGGCTGGAACTGTTTCAGCCCAGACACTCAAAGCCGACTTACAACGCAACAAGACCCAAACTGATCTTAATCGCATCAAATCGCGTATCGGAGCGATCCAGAACCATCTCAGGGCAAAAGGCCGGACACGCAATAAAATAGCCCGGGCTCTGGAAGACAGTGAGCGCCAGGCGGCCCGTCTGGTTGCTGAGGGGCGTCGTATCAAGCGCGTGCGCAAACAGTTGCAGAGCAGTTTGACAACGCTGCAAAACACCGCAAGCCGCTTGAGACAACAACGCCGTGTACTCATCCAGTTGATTTCCCGGCAGATTCGCGTTGCCTATGCACTCGGTCGACAGGGCCGTCTGAAGCTGGTTCTCAGTGGCCAGCAACCGGGCGATCTGCCCCGCCTACTGCGTTATCACGACTACATCAACCGCGCCCGTCAACAACGAATCGGCGAACTCAACATCACCTACCAGCGTCTGAACCAAACCCTGGCAAGCATTGAAGATCAAAACCGCGCTCTGGCAGCGCTCGCACTTGCCCAGCGCGAGCAAACCCTGGCCCTCGCAAATGAACGCCGACAACGGGCTGCGGCCCTCGCAAAAACGGACGACGAACTTACAGACCAACGTCAGCGCCTGCTTACATTACAACAAAATAAACAACGCCTGAGCACATTGCTGGAGGAATTAAAACAGGCCATTGATGACATCCCTGCAGAATTGGAGCCCCCAAGTTCCTTTCGCAGTCTGCGGGGAAAGTTACCCTGGCCGGTGAAGGGTAAAATCACGCGACGGACAAAAGACTCGGGGCTGGCAGCTCAAAGTGTCATACTGCGCGCCCCGGCTGGAACCATTGTTCGTGCTATCGCCCATGGCAGAGTGGTCTTTGCCGATTGGCTACGCGGGCTTGGACAACTCATCATTATCGACCACGGAGGTGACTACATGAGTCTGTACGGTTTTAACCGAAGTCTGCTGCGGGAACCGGGAGAATGGGTAAACAGCGGTGATTCCATCGCCAGTGTCGGTGACAGTGGCGGTCAATCCAGGCCAGGACTGTATTTTGAGATACGCAAGTCAGGACGACCATTGAATCCCGTAAAATGGTCAAATTCCCGCGTGCGATTCAAATCAGCAGCAAAATAACCTGGCGTGTCCATACATTCACCAAGATTCCGCCAGTGAACCTACGGCGACATACGATGCAGCGACTGCTTGTGATGTGCTAACAATGATGTCTCCCTGCATATGATTTTGCGCTTGTGGCCACTTTCTAGGATGATTGGCTTCAAGGTTGCACAACCGACACAGTTGCAAGTCTTGGTTATTCGATTTGCTGCCGACAAGATCTGTAGTATTAACATCAACATGGTTAACCCGATGGCCCTGCGGGCCTGGAGATAGAAATGAAAGGATTGCTGAAAAGCGCGCCACTACTTTTGGCGGGTATGGTTCTAGGTACACTGCTGGCGATAGGCCAGGGCGTGTTGGCACAAAAAAACAACACCACACCCCTGCCCCTGGAAGAGTTGCGTACTTTCACAGACATATTTGCCAAAATTAAAAGTGACTATGTTGAGAAAGTTGATGACAAGACGCTGCTCAACAGTGCCATTCACGGCATGCTTTCCGGCCTTGACCCCCATTCAGCCTATCTTGAGCCTGAAGACTACAAGCAACTTCGGCAGGGCACGACCGGTGAATTTGGCGGATTGGGAATTGAAGTCGGCATGGAAGACGGTTTCGTCAAGGTCATTTCGCCAATCGACAACACGCCAGCATCAAGAGCAGGGATTGAGGCAGGTGATCTCGTAATTCGCCTCGACGACACACCAGTAAAAGGCATGACTCTGGCCCAGGCGGTCAAACTCATGCGCGGTAAACCCGGCTCTGATATCACCCTGACGGTCGTGCGCAAAGGTGTTGACCGGCCACTTAAAATTGTCATCACCCGCGATATCATCACCGTGCAAAGCGTACGCAGCCGTATGCTTGAGGACGGGTTCGGTTATGTGCGGATTACCCAGTTTCAGACCCACACGGGTGAGAATCTGCGTGAGGTGATATCCAAACTGAAATCCGAGAAAACCTTGCAAGGCATGGTACTGGATTTGCGCAATAATCCTGGTGGTGTTCTTAGCGGCGCGGTATCGGTATCTGACACTTTTCTCAAGGATGGCATTATCGTATATACGGATGGCCGACTGGACAACTCAAAATTAAAATTCAACGCCAAACCCACAGATTTGCTCAATGGCGCACCACTGATTGTCCTCATAAATGGCGGATCGGCATCGGCCTCAGAGATTGTTGCCGGTGCTTTGCAGGATCACAAACGCGCCATCATCATGGGCGAAAAATCTTTTGGCAAAGGATCTGTACAGACGATATTGCCGATGGAAAACGGCTCAGCGCTGAAACTGACAACAGCCCGCTACTACACCCCTTCGGGGCGTTCCATTCAGGCCAAAGGAATCGAACCGGACATTAAGGTGGATCGTTTGCGTTTGGCCAAGACACAACCGAGTTCTGGCAGCAGAATCAAGGAAAAAGATTTACGCAAGCACCTGCAGGGAACTGATGAGAAAAAATCTGCCAACAAAAAAGATAAGACTGTGGAAACCGATAAAGGCAAAACGGCCGACGGCAAACCCAAGCAAAAAGCATCCTTGGCAAGCCGTGATTACGTCCTCTATGAAGCTCTCAATCTGCTCAAAGCCATAAGCATTACCCGTGACATTAAATCCTGATAAATGATACAGACGTTTTATCGGTATTCATTGGCAACGTTGCTGCTACTGACAATAGCGGCGGCTCAGGCTCGTAACGGGGACGTGCATATCGCAATCGTTATCGATGATCTTGGCAATCTGCATGCTGAGGGTTTGCGGACCCTCGAGCTTCCTGGGCAGATAAGTTTCGCCATCCTCCCATTCACGCCCTACAGCACCGCCTTTGCTCGCCTGGCAAACAGTCTTGGCAAGGACGTACTGGTGCATTTGCCCATGCAGGCTCATACCAATAAGTCACTCGGCCCCGGGGCTTTACGCACGGCAATGGATCGCCACGAAATTCAACGGCGAGTCCGGGCTGCATTACATGCTTTGCCCCAGGCACGTGGTCTGAGCAATCACATGGGCAGTCTGCTGACTGAGCAGGTACAGCCAATGGCCTGGTTGATGCAAACGCTTAAACAGGAGAAAAAACTGTTTTTTCTCGACAGTCGCACGACCGCATTAACCAAGGCAGCAACCGAAGCGAAGGTCTATGGGCTTGCGAATACGTCACGGGATGTGTTTTTGGACAATGAACTGGATGAATCAGTGATCAATCAACAGTTTGATCTACTCTTGGCCAAAGCCAGATTGAACGGCACGGCAGTCGCAATCGGCCATCCGAATCCGCAAACACTGAATGTGCTGGAAGCCCGCTTGCCGCAACTTAAAGCCCAGGGCATCGTCCTGGTCAGTCTGTCTAAAATAATTCAGATCCGCCACAGTCAGCGTTTGGCCATAACAAAACCACTCACTACAGACTCCACTGCACTGGCCGCGTCAGTCCTCCCAATCGGGCCAGGCAAGCAATAGCAAAATTACCCCGGCACCGCCAGCAAGCCAACTGAGCAATGGCGCTCCAGCCAGCATCGTTGGTTGGAAACCATCAAGCCCGAAGATGATCCCGGCGGTCATGAGCAGCGCAGAACCGACAAGGACTCCCATGCTGCGCAGATTTGCGCGCTTGATTTCAGTACGAATCCGAGCCAAATCCTCAGATCGCATGTTCATTTCCATGCGCCCTTCTCTGGCCTGAGTCAACACTTCGTGCAATAAGGCCGGCAAACGGGGTAACGTTTCGCCAAGGTATGGCGCCTGTTTTTTTAATTCACGTAACAGCGCCTTAGCTCCAAGCTGCTCTTTCATCCAGTCTTCCAGGAATGGCTTTGCCGTTACCCACAAATCCAAATCTGGATACAACTGACGCCCCAGTCCTTCTATGTTGAGCAATGTCTTTTGCAGCAAAACCAATTGCGGCTGCACTTCCATATCAAATCGACGTGCGGTTTGAAACAGTCTCAAGAGCAAATGACCAAAGGAAATATCTTTTAACGGGCGTTCAAAAATGGGTTCGCACACACTTCTGATTGCCGCCTCAAAATCATTGATGCGAGTATCAATTGGGATCCAGCCAGATTGGACATGCAACTGTGCAACACGATGATAATCCCGGTTGAAAAATGCAATAAAGTTTTCTGCCAGATAGCGTCGGTCTTTCGGAGTCAAACTTCCCATAATGCCAAAGTCTATAGCGATGTACTGTGGCGTATCAGGGTTTTCCGGGGATACAAAAATATTGCCAGGATGCATGTCCGCATGAAAGAAATTGTGTTGTACCACCTGGGTAAAAAAGATTTCCACACCACGTTCAGCCAAAGCCCGGACGTTTACTCCCGCCCGATGCAATTGGTCAATATCACTGACCGGTATTCCGGAAACACGTTCCATTACCAGGATATCGCGCCGGGTATAGCTCCAGATGATTTCAGGGACATACAGCAGTGGTGAATCTTTGAAATTGCGACCCACCTGAGATGCAGAGGCGGCCTCACGCATCATATCCAACTCATCGAATATGATGTTTTCATATTCGTCAACAACTTCACGCAGATGCAGTCGTCGCCCGTCTTTCCAGTAGTGCTCTGCGAGTCTGGCAATTGTCTGCAGCAAGTCCACATCCTGACGAATCAATATCTCAATTCCGGGACGCACGACTTTAACCACCACATTTCGTCCATCAATCAATTGGGCTTTATGGACCTGAGCGATACTGGCGGAGGCCAGAGGGTGTTCCTCAAACTCTGCAAACAGTTCTGTCACTGGCTGGCCTAAAACCGTCTCGACAATCAGTCGCGCTTGCTCACCCGGAAATGGCGGGACCCGGTCCTGTAGGCCTGCGAGTTCGTCGGCGATATCACCAGGCAATAAATCCCGGCGTGTTGACAATGCCTGGCCAAATTTAACGAAGATAGGCCCGAGTTCTTCCAGGGCATGACGTACCCGCAAAGCCCTTGGGGCGCGCTCAGATCGTCTCCAGTTCCAGGGTAGCAGTGCATAGATAAACGCCACAGTACGTAATTGTGGAATTGCGAAAACAAACTCATCCAGGCCATGACTCACCAGAACCCGGCAGATATTGATTAGCCGCACAGCATCTCGCAGTGCCTTCAAGAACTGTCTCCAATCCCAGAACGTGTCAACAGGCGTTGCAGGCGCTTTTCCAGTCGCGCCGTATCGTCACGCAACCGATCCACACCGGTACAAAACTCACGTACCCCACTACGACTTTCCAGCAACTCACTTTCCTCACCAATGTAATCCTTGGTGTCGAGCCATAAGCTCGTCGCTTTACTCATGACAATCCGAGTGAATTGTTCCAACCCCTGCGCCAGAGAATGACCCAGGGTATCGCCGAACAATTCTGCCAATGGCTCACGCCAATCGACCCGCAAACGCACCAACGCACGTTTAAGTTCCATTAGTACCGAGCTGTCTCCCCGAATCGTGATCTCTTCACCACTACCGGCAAACGGCGAACCTGGCAAAAGGCCGAGCAAGGCCGATATACTCCCCGCCAGTTCAACATCTGCATTACTGTTTCCCGGTGGCACAAAAACCACCCCGTCGCCGTAAAAAGCGACCATGATTGTCAGTCCTATTCCAGATTCCGCCTTGAACTGTATGCACTTACCTGCCAGAGGGGAAAGTATGCGCTTGTATTCCGGATCCAACCGCAAGCTGCGATTAACGATATCCTCTGCGATACCGGACAGCGGATGTGTCACAGCGACTTACCGATCTTTACATCGGCAACACACGCTTTTCTCACAGCCGAAATCCCCGGTGAACAGCGACAACTCCCAAGGCCAGATTGAACCATTCACAGGATTCAAAACCAGCATCGCGCATCATCCCGGCCAGCGTTTCCTGATCTGGATGTTTACGAATTGATTCTGCCAGATAACGATAACTGGCGGCGTCATGGGTTACTTTCTTACCCAGCCACGGCAAAACTTTGAACGAGTACAAATCATAAAGAGGTTGCAAAGCGGGCTGGCGCAGTTTTGAAAATTCCAAAATCAGTACCCGTCCACCGGGCTTAAGTACGCGGTACATTTCACATAACGCACGATCTTTATGGGTTACATTGCGCAAACCAAAACCAATGACCACCACATCAAAACCACGATCTGCAAAAGGTAATGCTTCCGCATTCACCTGAGTGTAACTCAAGCCCTGAGTCAAGCCTTGATCAATCAGCTTACTACGTCCCTGATCCAGCATCTGGCGGTTGATATCGGCGAGGATAACCTGGCCTTGTTCGCCGGTGCGTTCTTTGAACAAGCGCGTCAGATCACCGGTACCGCCGGCGAGATCCAGTACCCGCTGCCCGGCTCTGACCCCGCTGATGCTGCGGGTAAAACGTTTCCACAACCGGTGCATCCCCAATGCCATCAAATCGTTCATCAGATCATAGCGATCAGCAACCGAATCAAAAACAGCCCCCACCCTGCGCTGTTTTTCGTCCTCAGGAACTTGCTGGTAACCAAAATGAGTTGTTTTTGATTCAGTCATGATTATTGTGGCTATGTTTGTTTTTAACGGGTTGTTTTATGTTGTATTCCAGCTGCCTCGAGGCGCTGCAGATAGTCGTCCCATAGCGCTTCCTGATCCCGGCCCAGACGGTAAAGTTCGTCAAACGAGTACAAGCCGCTGGCATGACCGTCATCAAAACGCAATCGAACCGCGTAATGACCCACCGGTTCGATGGCCTGAATAGCGACGTCCTCCTTGCCGGTCTGCAGCACTTCCTGACCTTGACCATGGCCACGAACTTCCGCCGACGGTGAGTATACCCGGAGATATTCCGCGCCGTACTCAAAGCTCTCCCCCGAATCGTAAGCCACACGTAATTGTCGCGTTGACCGTGTGTAGTTAATCTCCAGAGGTTGGGGAGTCTGTTCGTTCATGACACCGTCGCTGTTGGATTTAATTTAGACGATACCGACCCTGTTAACCCGTCGGGATACAGTAGCCATTGCTCCACGCATTGTTGATATGGGCTCATTGTCAGAGTATATACCGTGTCAGGTCTTCATCCTTCACCAACTCGGCCAGATGATCATCCACATAGGCACCATCGACCAAAACTTCTTCGCCATGCAGATCCGGCGCTTCAAAGGAGATGGTCTCCAATAACCGCTCCAACACAGTATGCAATCGTCTGGCGCCAATATTCTCTGTTCGTTCATTGACCTGCCAGGCAATCTGGGCGATGCGTAAAATTCCATCCTCGGCAAAACTCAACTTCACCTTCTCGGTGGCGATAAGCGCTTTGTATTGATCCGTTAATGAGGCATCCGGTTCGGTGAGAATGCGCACAAAATCGTCGGTTCCCAAGGCCGATAACTCAACTCGGATTGGTAATCTGCCTTGTAGTTCAGGCACCAGATCAGATGGCTTTGCCAGATGAAATGCGCCAGAGGCGATAAACAAAATATGATCCGTATGCACCACTCCGTATTTGGTGGTCACAGTACAACCCTCCACCAATGGCAACAAATCCCGCTGCACACCTTCCCTGGAAACATCCGTACCACTGAACTCTGAACGCCTTGCGACCTTGTCGATTTCATCAATAAAGACGATACCATTTTCTTGTACATCTTCTACCGCGGCGGCTTTCATATCTTCATCATTAATCAGTTTTGCCGCCTCTTGTTCAGTCAACTGTTTGAAGGCATCACGAATTAATAATTTTCGCTGGTGAGTGCGGTTACCCGCCAGATTTTGAAACACGTTCTGTAACTGACTGGTCATTTCTTCCATACCGGGAGGGGCCATGATTTCCACACCCACCGCCGGTTGGCTAAGCTCAAGTTCAATCTCGCGATCATCAAGATCGCCCTCACGCAGTTTTTTACGGAATTTTTGCCGGGTCGACGATTCCGTATCCTGTTCCTGCCAGTCATCGCCGCTGCGGGCGGGGCGAAGCAACACATCAAGTATGCGCTCTTCTGCGGCCTCCTCGGCACGTGTCTGAACATGTTCCATCGCCCGGGCCCGGCGCAAGCTGATCGCAATATCGACCAGATCCCGGATAATGGATTCCACATCACGACCCACATAGCCCACTTCGGTGAATTTGGTCGCCTCGACCTTGATAAACGGCGCCTTCGCCAATTTCGCCAGGCGCCTGGCGATTTCAGTTTTACCGACCCCGGTAGGGCCAATCATGAGGATATTTTTCGGCGTCACCTCAACGCGTAAATCTTCGTCCAGTTGTGCACGGCGCCAGCGATTACGCAAGGCAATCGCCACGGCACGCTTGGCATCATCCTGGCCAATAATGAATTTATCCAACTCGTGGACGATTTCTCTGGGGGTCATCTGGGTCATGAAAGCGTTTTCTCCGCAGGCGTCCTGCCTGCTCAGGATGACGTGCTGTCGAGTTCTTCGACCGACACATTATGGTTGGTATAAATACAGATATCCGCGGCAATGGCCAAAGCCCGGGTCACGATTTCTCTGGCCTCAAGCTCGGTGTTTTCCACCAACGCCCGACCAGCTGCCAGTGCAAAGCCGCCACCTGAACCGATGGCCATGACTGGGTACTCCGGCTCCACGACATCGCCGTTGCCTGAAATGACTAACGTAGTACCGGCATCGGCGACCAGCAGTAACGCCTCAAGGCGCCGTAACATCCGATCTGTACGCCAGTCCTTGGCCAGTTCCACAGCACTGCGGGTAAGGTGGCCCTGGTGTTTTTCCAGCTTGCCTTCGAAACGTTCGAACAACGTAAACGCATCCGCCGTGCCGCCGGCAAAGCCGGCAATCACCCGCTCGTGATACAGGCGTCGTACCTTACGTGCATTGCCCTTGAGAATGGAGTCACCTAACGTCACCTGGCCATCTCCGCCGATGGCCACATGAGCACCGCGTCGCACCGTGACAATGGTGGTACCTTTAAATTGATTCACACTGATCAGCCCTGAGAATGAGAGAAAATAAGGACCGCGGATTTTAACCTGGATTATTCATCAAGGGGCAGCCGGGAACATGACGCTGCCGCCAACCTGGCTCAGCGTCGCAGTTACTGCATCAATATGGGCAGTGGGATGAAATTTCAAGCGCCGTGGGCATGATAGATCAGGAATCTCGCCTTCTGCGATGGGCGCGGGGATGGGCCTGGTCATAAACTTTGGCAAGGTGTTGAAAATCCAGGTGCGTGTAAATTTGTGTTGTACTGATATCGGCATGCCCTAAAAGTTCCTGAACCGCACGCAAATCACTGCTCGATTCGAGCATATGAGAGGCAAACGAATGGCGCAGCATATGTGGATGCAAACCCATGCCAAGACCTTTGTTGCGAGCCCTGCGGGCAACCCGAAGCTGTACAGAGCGCCGACACAACCGCGTCCCCTTGCTGCTGACAAAGACCGCCATGACACCGCTATTGGCTAATTGCGAGCGTACCGCCAACCAGGCGTTAAGCGCATCACAGGCTTTACGCCCAACAGGGACCCGGCGAGTCTTGCTGCCCTTGCCCGTAACCTCGACCACAGCATCGTGTAAATCCAGCCGCTGAAGATCCAAACCCACCAACTCCGCCAGGCGCAACCCGCAGGAGTAGAGTAGTTCGAGTATCGCCGTGTCGCGCAGTTCCAGCGGATCATCAGAACCTGCATCCATCAGCATCGCCAAGGCATCGGCATCAACTGTTTTTGGCAGTTTATGCGGTGCCCGTGGCGCCGAAATGCCGAGTGCAGGATTATCACTTGTGACCTGTTCATCATTGAGGAACTTGAAGAATCCACGAATTGCCGACAATTCCCGTTGCAACGATCGACCGCCAGCACCTTGCCGATGGCGCCTGGCCAGATGCGTGCGAACCTGTGCAGAGCGCACCTGTGTCCAATCACCTATTTCGCTTTGCTCCAGGGTTTCGATGAAACGTCCCAGGTCACGTCGGTAGCTGCTCAAGGTATGTTTTGACAGCCGACGCTCGCGCTGACCACGACGCAGAAAGGCATCGGTCCAATTGTTAAGTGACTCAGAATCCGACATTAACTGACATGGCGATGCAAAATCTGACCCAGCAGTTCGGCCATTTGGCGTAAATACACAGTCCCCATCCCCGGTTGGAATCGTGCCGCATTTTTACTGCCTATCGCCAGCAACGCACGCGAACACAACTGATCTTTATCGTCATGTTCATAGCCTATCTTAACGGGCACCAGGGCCGTCGATTTGGCTGACGAGGCCTGGTCCCGAAATAGAAACTCGAGTTGCGCACTGCTCGCCTGGCCACAAACCGGGTTGCCCTGGGCAAACACGCTCTGAAATAATTCGCTCGAATCCTGGTCGGCAAACTCTCCCAGTCCTTGATTATGGGTGTCTCGTGGCTGGGCAAAAATCCGCAGGCAAATCAGGTCCGCACCAAAATTTTCAGCCATACCCTGGTATAGCCCAGTGAGGCATTCATCCAACTCTCGCGCCTGTACCAAAGACAACACCAGGCGATGGATACGCTGGGAAAGTTCCTCATTCTGGTGCGCATTTGCCATTAAATCCTTAAATTTGCCGCGTAACTGTGCAGCCTGCTGCTTCAATACGTGGACCTGATGCTCGATTAATGAAGCCGCCGAGCCACATTCGTGGGGAACCACCATCGCTGCCAGTAACTGCGGGTGACGGGCCAGAAAATCAGCATGTTGTGACAAATAAGTGACCACCTCCTCGTCTGACAACGTCCCGTTTGAATCCTCATGGACTGATTTTCCGCTGCTTAGTTTTGTTTCCAAACCCATCTGCTTTCCTTGGTTCCATTGCCAGATCCGGTGGATCCCGTCGATGATTTTTAAATGTTAACAAGTCAAGAACGGTTGTGCCGATACAAATGTTACAGTGAACCTATGTTGTGGTATCTGAACCGTGCCTGTCTGCTTGTCCTCTGCCTAAATCTCACTGTAGTCGTCATCAATCCGGCTGTTGCCGGACAAATTTATAAATGGGTCGATGCAAATGGCCGCACCCACTTCGGTGATTCACCCCCGAATACACTGCAACCGGCTCAGAAAATAACCGCCCCGACCGTCCCTGGTGTCGATGCCGAAGCCGATGCCGTCAGGCGCAGGGATAAACAACAAAAATTGCTGAACGCTTTCAAAATGGATCGACTTGAACGCCAGCAAAAACGTGACCATGAGCACCAGGTAGCTGCTGATGTGGCTAAGAAATGTGCTGATATTCGTCATAATCTAACCCAGCTAAATCGGTCTAACCTGTTGTATAAAAAGGATAAAAATGGTAATAAGACCTATGTCAGTGGTGCCGTGCGAGAAAAACTTATCACGCAATTGCAAACCTTGCTCGAATCACACTGTTCCTGAGTCGATTGACCAGATTACTGCTGGCTTCCCGGCCAATACTCGTCAAGGAATACCACACGGTGCTTGGCTATTTTAGCGACGGCACCATCACTACTGTGTCATATAGCGCCAGATATTGCGATCTGTTATCTGATAAATCCTTGTAATTTCAGTATGGTATAGCCTATATTTAGCCTATTACAAGAAGTGAGATCAATGTGAAGAAAGGGATCTTGTCGGCCGACTGGTTGGTGGGGCTGGTCGTGTGTCTAATCTTCGCCTTCCTGGCGTTGAGTGGTAATGGCGTTCTGCAGAGCCTGGAACGTAGTGCCTATGACATGGGGGTCAGTGGCTCAACCCGGGAACCCAGCGATAAAATTGCCATCGTCGCAATTGATGATGAGAGCATTGCGAATATCGGACGCTGGCCATGGCCGCGTAATATCCATGCCGAGATGATTGACACCTTGCGTAAAGGCGGGGCCAAGGTGATTGCCAACACCATCATCTACTCCGAACCGCAGGCAGACGCCGGTTTGGCATACATTGATCTGATCGATGGAATATATAAAGAATCTGGCTATAATATCAATGACTTAGGTGAGATTATCGCCCAGGCCCGGACAGAACTTGATACCGATGCCAACCTTGCAGCAAGCATCGTAAATGCGGGCAATGTCGTATTGCCCATGACCTTTGTGCTGGGTGACGCTATCGGCAATGCTGATGAAAAACTCCCGGATTACATCAGTCGCAACTTTATTCCTGCCGATGGCAAGAACGTGCGCGACGATGTCGATGCTCTGACAAATGGCTTATTACCCTTCCAGGCCATTACTCTGGATACACCCCCGATTGCAAAAATCGGTCAAAACACCCTCGCGATTGGCCACCTGAATACGGTGCTGGATGTCGATGGTGTGAACCGCCTCGAACCACTGGTGCTGAGTTATTACAATGATTTTGTTCCCTCTTTCGCGCTTCAGGTCGCCGCAAGAAGCCTGAATCTGACACCCAAGGACATCTCTGTGCGCCTGGGGGAATCGGTGCAATTGGGCCGCCTGACCATAAAAACCGATCCGTTTCTGGAGATGAACACCTTCTATTACAAGGATATGGACGGACATCGCGCTTTTTCAGTCGACTCGTTCTACGATGTCAGAGAGGGTAAAGTTCCAGCCAGCAAGTTCAAAAATAAAATTGTCCTCATTGGTGCTACCGCAATCGGACTTGGGACACAACAAAAAACCCCCATCGACCCGGCCATGACACCCGTGATTTCCATGGCCCACACCATCTCCAGCATCCTCCAGGAGGACTTTTTTGTGGCCCCCGCCTGGGCACGCTGGGCGCAGTTGGCTGCATTTTTGCTGATCGCACTGTATTTAATCGTGCTATTGCCGCGCCTCAAAGCCGGACCTTCGGCGCTGATTTCCGCGGTTTTAGCTATCGCCATGCTGGCGACAAGCTACGGCCTGATGGTTGCCAGCGCCTTGTGGCTGCAACTCATTACGCCTACAGCTTTATTAATCATCGGGCATATCGTCCTGACCACCAAACGCTTCCTGGTGACCGAACGTGGCAAAGAACGGTCCGATTTTGAGTCAGCCGAGTCCAACCGCATGCTCGGGCTTGCCTATCAAGGCAAGGGCGACCTTGATACCGCGTTTGCCTGTTTCCGTAAAGTGAAGCCAGTAGACGATGCACTGCTCGACCTGGTTTACAATCTTGCCCTTGATTTCGAGCGTAAACGCCAGTTTAACAAAGCAGTGTTCGTGTACCAGTTCATCGGCGAACATAACCCCAAGTTCCGTGATATAGAAACCCGTATGAACCGCAGTAAAAACCTTGAGGAAACGGTACTGCTGGGTGGCGCAGGTGGTGGCGGATCGCCCCAGAGTACGATGTTGCTGGACGGTGGTGGGATTTCAAAGCCGATGCTGGGCCGCTATGAGGTGGAAAAGGAGCTTGGCAAGGGCGCCATGGGAATTGTCTACCTGGGCCGGGATCCGAAGATTAACCGTGTGGTGGCCATTAAAACCATGGCCCTGTCCCAGGAATTCGAGGCCGATGAGGTCGATGAGGTCAAGGAACGATTTTTCCGCGAAGCCGAAACTGCCGGACGCCTCAATCATCCAAATATCGTGACAATTTTTGACGCCGGTGAGGAGCATGATCTGGCCTACATTGCCATGGAATTCCTCAAAGGCAAGGATTTGGCACCGAATACCAAAGCCGATAATCTGTTGGATATCCGCACGGTTCTGGATATTGTCATCAAATCAGCGGATGCTCTGGATTACGCACATTCGGAGAACGTGGTGCATAGGGATATTAAACCAGCTAACATAATGTATGAACCGGACACAAAAAAGGTAAAATTGACGGATTTCGGCATTGCTCGGATCACCGACTCGAGTAAAACTAAAACCGGAATGGTGCTTGGAACCCCATCCTATATGTCGCCCGAACAATTGTCCGGGAAAAAGGTGGATGGGCGCTCGGATTTATTTTCACTGGGCGTCATGTTGTATCAATTACTAACCGGGAAACTGCCGTTCACCGGCGACTCAATGGCTGCACTCATGTTTAAAATTGCCAATGAACCACATCAAAGTCTGTTGGAGCTGCGCCCTGACTTGCCCGCACGACTCGGGCCTATAATCGACAAGGCGTTACAAAAATCCGCCAATGATCGATACTCCCGCGGTGCACAAATGGTGGAGGACCTGCGTACCAGCCTGAATAGCTTAGGTGCATGAACGTAGCCGCAATACATGAGCTTAGAGGAAAATTTGGAAATCTATGGAATCTCGGATGTCGGCAGAAAGCGCTCACACAACGAAGATTCCATAGGCAGTGATTCGGAACTCGGCATTGCGGTGCTGGCGGACGGGATGGGGGGATACAATGCCGGCGAAGTTGCCAGTGCCATCGCCGTCAACGAAATACTTGAGGATTTACGCACAAGTCTGCAAAACTTGGATGAACAGGAGGAAGACGAAGAATCGGGATTCAGCAAAGAATCAATACAGGTAAAACGCGCGATCGAGAAAGCGAATCAGACCATTTATCAGACCGCCCAAAGTCAGCCACAATGCCATGGCATGGGCACAACTCTGGTAACCATTGCTTTCTACGATGATCGAGTTACCGTCGCCCATATCGGCGATTCAAGACTCTACAGGCTGCGCGGTGATACTCTTGAGCAAGTGACTTCCGATCACTCGTTATTGCAGGAACTGGTGGACAAAGGCTTCTATACTCCGGAGGAGGCACGGAAGTCTCAGAACAGGAATCTGGTCACACGGGCTATGGGGATTGAACTCAACGTGTCACCGGATGTGCAGGAGGAAATGGTTGTCCCGGGCGACATTTTCATGATGTGTTCGGATGGCCTGAGCGATTTGGTTGAGGATGAAGAGATACACAGTACTCTCAAAACATATGGAGAGAATTTGGAAACTGCGGCAAAATGCCTCATCCAACTCGCAAATGATTATGGCGGGAAAGATAATATATCGGTAATTTTGGCGCGTTTGAATGCACCATTAGATACCGGGAACAGAAGCTGGTACTCGAAAGTGTTTGACTGGTTTTGATTCACCTTTAGGGGAAAATGCGGAAGATGTCTGCGAAGCTAATACTTAGCCTGAACAACTCGGTTCTCGGGGAATTTCCCCTGGACAAGGAACGGATCATTCTCGGCCGCAAGGCGGACAATGACATTCAGGTTGATAACCTCGCCGTTAGCGGGCAACACGCGGCGATTATCACCATCCTGAATGACTCCTTTCTGGAAGATTTGGACAGCACCAACGGGACCTACGTCAACGGTAAGCTGGTGAAGAAACACGCGCTGAAAAACAGTGACGTGATCACCATCGGCAAACATGAGTTGAAGTATGTCAATGATGAGGCAACCGACGAGGATGATGAGTTTGAAAAAACTATGATCATCCGCCCGGGGATGGCAAGTCATGCCGCTGCGGCAGCCAAGGCGCAGGAACAAGCGCCGGCACCTGCTGCGCCCCCACCTGCTGCTGGAGGGGCAGGAGCTGCACCGGCAGCGGCAGCAGCACCGGCAGCAGCACCGGCCGCTGCGAATGGCGCCATGCCACTTGGCAAGATCCAGGTTCTTAGCGGGCCTGGTGTCGGTAAAGAGCTGGTATTGCAAAAAGCGCTAATCACGCTAGGCCGGCCAGGCATCCAGGTCGCCGTCATCACGCGACGCCCACATGGGTATTTCATCACCCATGTGGAAGGAACCCACCCGGTGGTAAATGGCGAATCTATCGGTGCGCAGGCAAGGCAACTGCAGGAAAACGATGTTGTGGAACTTGCCGGGGTGAAAATGGAGTTCTTTTTGTCCTGACATACCTTGCGAATGCACGGCGTAAAACTGAAAAGCCCGGTTGTACCCGGGCTTTTTTGTCTACTTAGAATCTTGCCCGCAAACTTGCGTACTATTTTGTCACGTGCGTAAAGACACCGTCCCAATCCGCCTGGGGTGGGTGTTCGCGGAATATTGCGACCCTGTCAACATATAGCTTGTACAGCGCTCGTTGTGGATTTGCCTTGTGCAGATTCAGTAACTGAATTTCCGCCATATCCCAATTCTGGCTTCGATACACTTTCAGCGCCTGGCGATAGAGTTGTAACTCAGATTTCTCCTCTTCACTAATTTCCGCCTTTAGTCCAATAGGCTCATAGATGGTGACCGGCTTGTCCTTGCCCTTGACGCGTACCCGATCCAGTTCCCGGTAGGCGTATTCAGGCACCGCCTTGGCGGTACTTTCACTGACGATGAGTTCAACCACATAGGTCTTGGTCAAACCCTCAAGCCGTGATCCCAGATTCACCGCATCGCCCATTACGGTATACGCCCGCCTGAACTCCGATCCCATATTTCCGACATTCATGTTGCCAGAATTGATGCCAACACCAATACGAATAGCCGGCCAGCCCTTGGCCACGAACTGCTTTTGCAACTCATGAAGTTCGCGCAACATGATGAATGCTGACTTTAATGCATTGCGGGCATGGTCCTGATCATCAAGGGGCGCACCCCAAAATGCCATGATGGCATCCCCCATATATTTATCGATGGTGCCACGCTGCTCGAAGATAATCCGGGTCATTGGAGTCAAATACTCATTCATGAGTTGTGACAGTTCGTCTGGAGGCAACCCTTCAGAAATCGTGGTAAAACCGCGAACATCTGAAAACAGCACGGTCAATTCTTTGTTGACGCTACTGCGTGTCATGGCTTCGGGGTTTTCGTTCAACTCATCCACAAGCTCTGGGGGAATATACTGGCCAAACTGGTTGGCTAACTGTCGTTTACCGCGTTCCTCAATCAGATACCCGTAAGACATGTTGAACAGGAAAAGTACCAGAATCGTCATGATCCCTGTTGCCATCGGGAACACCATGTTCCCCCAATACCAAACCGCAAGATTGGTGGTAGCAATACCGGCCAGTAAAATGAAGGTACTGCCCGTTGCCAGCAGGGGACTCATCGCCGGTAGCACAATGGCCATAATCAATCCGGATACCAGCAGCAAAACAAATTCCGCGCCCAACGTGTACGCAGGATTTTCCTTGATACTACTGCTCTTTCCGGTTTGCCCCGGCACACCCAACATACCGGATATCAGGTTCGCATGGACCTCCACCCCGGGAAAGTCCGGCGCAACGGGAGTGGCTCGTAAATCCAACAGACCTTTGGCGGTCGTACCGAGCAGCACAATCCGGCCTTTTAACACCGCCGGATCAGCCTTGCCATGGATAACATCCGTAGCTGAGATATAGGGAAAGCTGCCCGCCGGACCTCGAAACGGCACCAACGTCCGGGCATGTTTATCGACAGGAATTTTGACCTGCCCCAACTCCAGCCACTCAAGCTGTGAGTAACGACTGCCGGCTTTGGACTGCTCAGGGAACCCCAGGCCGATTTTATCCACCTTCATTATGGCTTTCGCGATGACCAGCGCTAATGTGGGGTAATAGTTTTTTTTGTACTTGTAGAGCATAGGTACACGGCGCACCACTCCGTCCGAGTCAGGTTCGGAAATAAAATGCCCCGAGGCATAGGCCTGTTGTTGCAAAATATCCAGATTCGCCCCGTAACCGTCTGCAGTTGGTATTTCAATTTTGCGCCCGGCAAAAGCTTGCGCAGTAAATGTAGGCGGGGGTAAATGCCCCACTTTAGCTGTAGCACCTGATTCATCAGTATTGGTAAAGAAATACCCCATCACCACGCGTCGATTCGTCATGCTTTGAGCGAAGGCGCGATCGTGATCCAGCCCAGCCTCAAGTTCCGCCATGCGTTCTTTAATCGCTGGATCCTGACTAAACTGCTCCTGTTCCAATTGCTGTAAAACCTTAAGACCGGAGGTTTCCTCAGCTTCGGCGAAAACCACGTCGAAGGCGGTCAGTGAAACTTTATAATGGTCAAACAACTGATCGAGCATGGTTGCCAGCTTGTCCCGGCTCCAGGGCCAACGGCCCTCAGCGGCAAGGCTTTTTTCGTCAATATCGACAATTACGATGCGCGGATCCTTGGTCTTGGGCATGGTAAAGACCAGTCGCGCGTCATAGGCAATATTTTCCAGCCGATGCAGAAAATCCCATTCCACGCGTTTGGCGACATGCAAAAGGAAAAAAACCACAATCAGCGAACTGACGGCAATTCTTAGCCAATGACGTTTGAAATGATGGGCCAACACTTGTTTCTCCCCGCCCGAATCGATCCCTGAAGCTAATATACTGGTTCCGACTGACGGTGTCAGTTGCCGTTCAGCCTGCGAGTGGCCCCGTGGGTGACCCCGTGGGTGACTATGGCGGGCCACTCTTATTGTTGTAGTCGCAAAGATCAGCGATCAAACAACCGCTGCAAGCCGGTTTTCGCGCGGTACAACAATAACGCCCATGCAGTATCAACCAATGGTGTGCATCTTTTTTAAACTCACTTTCAACATTGCGCAACAAACGCTTCTCGACTTCCAGAACCGTTTTACCTGGGGCGATCCCGGTGCGGTTTGAAACTCTGAAAATATGGGTATCCACGGCGATGGTGGGATGGCCAAAAGCGGTATTCAGGATCACATTCGCTGTCTTTCGCCCCACACCGGGCAGGGCTTCAAGTGCGTCACGATCCTCTGGAACCTGCCCTTGGTGGATTTGCAGCAAAATCCCGCAGGTCGCATGAACATTGCGGGCTTTGGTATTAAACAGTCCAATGGTGCGAATGTAATGACGAATGGCGCTCTCACCCAAGTCATACATCTGCCGGGCATTCCCGGCGGCGGCAAACAAGCCCTGGGTGGCCTTGTTGACACTGACATCTGTCGCCTGGGCAGAGAGAACCACCGCGATCAGCAGTTGGAACGCACTGGCATATGCAAGCTCTGTTGTCGGTGCCGGATTCGCCTGGCGAAGACGCATAAATATTTCTCTGCGGCGTTGCCTGTTCATCCGCTGTTTCCTTCTCCGGCACCCGGGTTCTGGCCCCGGCGCTGATGCTCACGGGCCACAGCCTCGGCAATTCGATTCCGGCGCTGGTGTAGATCCGGAATTGCCACTGGCTGTGGTTTCCTGTCGAGGATCATTTTTCGGTGTTGGTGTTGCTGATAACGATCGCGCATCAATGCTGATTTTTCCAGCAACCAGCCTTGTGCTTCCCGCGGCCCGCTGTGCGGCGTTGTTAGTTCAATACAGTCCACCGGGCAGGGGGGTAGACATAGCTCACAACCATTACACCATTCATCAACAATCGTGTGCATCCGCTTTGCGGCACCAACGATTGCATCAACCGGGCAAGCCTGTATACATAACGTACAACCGATACACCATTGTTCATCGATTTGTGCGACCTGGCGCGGGGCCTCACAACCACACTCTGGATCCAATTCCAGTATTGCACCGTCAAGCAAAGCGGCCAGGCGCCCAATCGTGTATTGCCCCCCGGGCGGACAACGATTGAGCGGTGCTGAAGTTTCTGCAATAGCCTGTGCATAGCTGCGGCAATCGGGATAGCCACAGCGGGTACACTGTGTCTGTGGCAACAGTGCATCGATGGCTGTAATGAGGTCAGCAGGGCTGGCACCATCGTCAGTTCCAGCCTCGCGCCTGCAATCAGTTACACTCGAATTGTTGATCATGGCAACAGTATCTCTTTGCCGTACAGCCACACTGCAATCGGCAGCGGTGCAACCGCCAGCGATACCATTAGCAGGTAGGCCGATGGCGCATACAATCGACTCCACCCCGCCAGCAATGAGATCCCGCCGCCACCGCCAAGCAAGGCATTTCCTGGAACATTCAACGCCAGCGCCACGGCCACATACCGATGGCGCAACAATAATGGCAGCGCCTTGGTCGGCATATGGTCGAGCAATAAACTGAGACGCTGGCGCGTATCGAGAGGTTCCATGCGTTCAATCAGATGACTAAGCGGAGTCAAAAACAGATAATCCGAAAAGATTTTCAGCCACCCGGTTGGGAGTAAATACCCCACCAGGAAACTCAACGACAATCCCAGTACCGTACATCCATAAACCAGCACGACACTACCCGGCCCGGCCAAAATCAACAACGCAAACCCCATTTCAATGCCGGGGACGAAAGGCAGGGCTATCAACGCAACATACAGCAGCAGGAAAAAAATCACGATCTGCTGGTGCCTGCCCGCATTGTCCGGCATCAGTTTCATGTTCAGCAATTCAATAAACCAGGCGCTGACCAGGCTTGCCGTGAAAAGGGTTATGATCAATGCGCCGATACACAGCAATATTCTGCGGCGGCGAATTCGCGCAGTATTGTAATCGGCGGCGTCCAGAGTCTCGGCTCAGGCGGCGATGGAACGCGTCGGCAATTGTGTGTATTGCGCCAACAGGCGCTTCTCATGCTGTTTGGCTTTGGCCACTGCTTGCGCTTTGACCGGTCCGAAACCTCTTATCTGTTCCGGGACACTGGCCAGTGCAACAGCAAGCGCGTGGTTTTGTTCATTCAGTGACTTCAATATCTGCTCCACGAGGTCCTCATAATCCCGAATGAGTTGACGTTCCATACGCCGTTCCCGAGAATAACCGAACGGATCCCGCCAAGTTCCACGCAACGTCTTGTACGGTGCCAAAAAGGCAAACACCTTGAGCATCCAAGGGCCAAACCGCCGTTTCCCTGGCCGTCCACTGGTCCGGTTCAAAGTGGACCACAGTGGCGGCGCCAAGTGGAATTCGAGGTGATAATCCCCTTCGAACTGCTGATTTAAAGCACGCTGGTAATCTGCCTGGGTATACAGTCTGGCGACTTCGTATTCGTCTTTATAGGCCAGCAGTTTAAAGTAATTTTCAGCCACACTGCGACTGAATTCATCATGTCCCGGACAATAGCGTTTCTCCGCCGCCCGGACTCGGTCCACCACTTCACGGTAGCCCCGGGCATAGGCGACATCCTGATACTCCTGAAGATAGCGTTCACGATACCGAATCAGTCCCTCAAGGCTTGTGTCAATCGGCTCCTCCGGGTTCGACTGAGCAAAGGCCAGATCTGCAACGGCCTTGGAATCCAATGCCGCCCGGCGGCCCCAGGCAAAGGCCTGCAGGTTCATCTCTACTGCCACACCATTAAGCTCGATGGCCGCAATCAACGCCTGGGAGGAAACCGGCAACAAGCCCCTTTGAAAAATATAGCCGAGTAAAAACAAATTTGCCGCAATGGCATCACCGAGCAGTGCCGTGGCCAAACGCGTGGCGTTAATGAAGTCGGTGTGCTGGGTACCGACAGCATTGCGGATCCGTTTCTCGATACTGGCTCCTGGAAACTCCAAATCTGGGTTGCGGGTAAAATCACCGGTCATGTTGGCCTGGGCATTGGCAACGACCCTGGTACGATCTGCTGCCATCGTCGCCAATGTCGGTGGGCTGCCGGTGACCAACAAATCCCCACCAAGCACCAGGTCCGCACCACCAGCGGCAATTCGGGTCGCATTGATTTCTGCTGGGCTGATGGCAATTTTAAGGTGACTCACCACAGCGCCACCCTTTTGTGCCAACCCCATCTGATCGAGGATAGAACAACCCCGGCCATCTATGTGAGCCGCCATACCGATAAGCGCGCCGATGGTAATAACACCGGTACCACCAATGCCGGTGATAACAATGCCATAAGGCCGGTGCAACGCTGGCAGTTGCGGCTCAGCAATCGGTACCGCACTCTGATCGCGGCCGGCAATCCCCTGGCCTCGCCGCAGACGACCACCATGTACCGTGACGAAGCTCGGGCAAAACCCATTTACACAAGAATAATCTTTGTTACAGGCGGATTGATCAATGGCCCGTTTACGCCCCAGCTGCGTTTCTAACGGTACCACTGCCAGGCAATTCGAGGCCACGCCACAATCGCCACAACCTTCGCAGACGGCCGAATTGATGAACACCCGCCGGGGCGGATCCGGATACTGGCCGCGCTTTCTGCGGCGGCGTTTCTCCGCGGCGCAGGTTTGATCATAAATCAGCACGGTGGTGCCACTGAGTTCGCGCAACTGCCGCTGCACCGTATCGAGAGATTCGCGCGGAAAAACACCGACTCCGCTGGCAAGGCCTTGACGGTCGGCGTAGCGCTTCGGTTCATCACTGACCACTACCACCCGCTTGACGCCCTCGGCCTGGACCTGGCGGCTGATACGCGGCACATCCAACGGCCCGTCCATGGCCTGACCACCGGTCATGGCGACCGCATCGTTGTAGAGAATTTTGAAGGTGATATTGACCCTGGAGGCCACCGCCGCACGGATCGCCAACAAGCCGGAATGAAAATACGTGCCATCTCCCACATTTTGAAACATGTGGTTGCGCTGGCTAAACGGCGCCTCGCC
>CAZAWX010000010.1:0-2033 GCA_964488985.1 uncultured Ectothiorhodospiraceae bacterium | reverse complement strand
GTCACCGCTATATGATTTGAATCCAGACGTCCGGCGGAAGGAAACAACATGGCATTGGCTTCATCGCGTTTACCGATGATCCCAGGCGCGCTCCGATCACCATAAAGCTGATCCTTGAGTTGCGTTTCCAGCAAGGCTCGCTTTTCTTCAACGACGATGATTTGTTCAAGCCCGGAGGCAAAAGCTGCCGCCCCCTGGGGTTCAAGAGGAAACGGCATCGCCACTTTGTACAGACGCAGTCCCAGGCGCTGCGCCGAATCCGCGTTGACGCCCAAATCCTCCAGCGCCTGACAAACATCAAGATAGGATTTACCCGTCGTCATGATTCCCAGCTTCGCCCCGGGCGCATCGAGCATGATGCGATCGAGCCGATTGGCCCGGCAAAAGGCCTTGGCCGCCTCCAGTTTATGTTCGTGCAGGCGTTGTTCCTGCTCCTGAGGAGTATCGGGCCAACGGATATTCAGCCCCCCGGCCGGCCGCTGATCCTGTTGCGGATACGCCACCGTCTGGCGATCGGGTGTAACGTCCACTGAGGCCGATGCCTCGACCGTGTCATGGACACATTTCAGCGCCACCCAGGCACCGCTGTATCGGGACAGGGCGATCCCCATGAGGCCATAATCGAGAATATCCTGCACCCCGGCCGGATTCAGGGTCGGGATCATGGCATCGACCATCGCATATTCACTGTGATGGCTGGTGGTGGAGGACTCGCAGGTATGATCATCACCGAGCAGGCACAACACGCCACCCAGGGACGAACTGCCGGCCAGATTTCCATGGCGCAGGGCATCGCCTGACCGATCCACGCCTGGGCCTTTGCCGTACCAGATTGCGAACACGCCTTGCTGGCGGCCTTCGCCGTTGAGTTGTGCCTGCTGTGTTCCCCAACAGGCAGTGGCAGCCAGATCTTCATTGACACCTGGATTAAATACCACCTGCTGTTCGCTCAGAAATTTCCCGGCCAGCTTCAGTTGCAGATCGTAAGCCCCCAGCGGCGAACCGCGATAGCCCGTGATGTAACCGGCAGTATCATGACCCGCCTCAGCGTCGCGCCAGCGAATCGTCAGCGGCAGACGTACCAGCGCTTGAATTCCGGACATAAAGACCCGCCCTTGCCTGCGGGTGTATTTATCATCCAGGCGAATTTTGGCAAGCGGCCGATTGCGGCTTGGTTGCGCACTTGTCTGAGGGGTATTTTCAGGTGGATCCGGCTTCGGCTCGTCAGACATTTTCTTCGGCTGTTTGCAGATATTTAGGGTTACTGATGGTGAGTCTACCTCGCACTTGCGTTTGAAGAAGCGCGAGCAAAGCAGATTCAAGCGCAGACGGTAGTTGGCGCGCCCTTAAATCAGTGACTAATTTTGCATTTAGTTGCTGCACACGCTGCCGAGGATCATCACACTGCATCGCACGTTGCCCATAGAGAGTTTCCAACGCCGTCAGTTCCTGGCGTTGCAAAGCGGCGCCCAGCTGTGCTTCGCGTGCCGCAATGTCACGGGCCCGATTGATCAGAAGTTTGCGGTAACGGCGATTTCCCGCAAACGCTGGATCGCGCAATCGACATTCCTCGTCCCTGGCCAATTCGAGCAAGAAAGCACCATCGGGTGGCGTCAGCATGAGATCTCCTGGCTCTTGATCTGGTTAAGGATATCGAATTCAAGTTCCGCCACCAAATGTCCGGTCAAAGCCAGCTCCAGCGCCTGATCCCGGTCAGTGAAGCAACGTTGGCCTTGCTGTAAAGCAATGATCGCCCATCGAACAGTGGCCATGATTTCCCAATAGGGAATTTTAGCCGCGTCCACCATACGCCCGGACTCGGCACTGTAACCCCGGTAAAATGCCTGCCGCTGGCCAACTCCGCCCGCCTCGCGGGACGGCACACCAAAACGCCAGCAACGGGCACAAAACCAGCCGAGGTCCTCATCAGGGTCGCTGAAACTGGCAAACTCCCAATCCAGGATCCCGCTGAGTTCGCCCTCCTCTACCAGGTAATTTCCGGTGCGATAATCGGTATGACACAAAACCGCTGG
>CAZAWX010000009.1:30964-40427 GCA_964488985.1 uncultured Ectothiorhodospiraceae bacterium | reverse complement strand
ACCAGCGCTGTGCCAAGATTGGCCTTTAGCTCCAGCAGTAAGTCGCACACCTGTGCTGCGTTTTTATGATCCAGATTGCCGGTGGGTTCATCAGCCAGAATACAGGCCGGGCGCGTCACCAGTGCCCGGGCAATTGCGGCACGCTGGCGTTCTCCACCGGATAGTTCAGAAGGCTTATGCTGCAGGCGTTGTTGTAACCCAACTTTGGCGAGTGTTTCAGCCGCTTGTTCTTTCGCAGCAGCTACTTTTTCACCTCGAATAAGCAGTGGCATCGCAACATTTTCCTGGGCTGTAAACTCGGCCAGTAAATGATGAAACTGATAGACAAAGCCAAGTCCTTTGTTGCGCAGCCGGCCTCGCGCGGCCTCACTCAGTTTAGAAATGGATTCACCCAGGATGTGCACCGATCCTTTATCGGGGGTATCAAGGCCACCCAGCAAGTGTAATAACGTACTTTTGCCAGAGCCTGAACTGCCAATAATCGACAGGCTTTGACCTTGCCTGAGCTGTAAATCCAACCCTCGCAGCACCTCAACTTTTAGATTACCTTCGCCAAAATTTCGCTCCAGAGAACGACATTCGAGGACAATACGTCCCTTATTCATAACGAAGCGCCTGTGCCGGTTGCGTGCGTGAGGCACGCCATGCGGGATATAACGTAGCGAGAACAGTCAGCACAAAAGCGAGCCCGGCAATGCTGGTCACATCCTCAAACCGTAAATGTGAAGGTACCTCAGTTATGTAGTAAACGTCGGCAGGTAGAATTTTGCGCCCAAGTAACGATTCCAGGCGCGGGACCAGGGTTTCGACATTGAGTGCCAGTGCAACTCCGCCAATGACGCCAAGAAGAGTGCCGAAGATGCCGATAAAGGATCCTTGAACAATAAAAATACCAAGAATTGAGCCAGGAGTTGCACCAAGAGTCCGCAATATCGCGATATCGGCCTGTTTGTCTGTCACGACCATGACCAGGGTGGAGACAATATTGAACGCGGCCACTGCAACGATGAGCGTCAGGATCAGAAACATCATGGTTTTTTCCAGTTGCAAGGCGCGAAACCAGTTGGCATTTAATTGTGTCCAATCCACCACCCAGTAACTGCCGCCTAAAGACTTCGCCAGTTTGCGGCTCAAGGCGGGTGCCCGCAATGGATCGGTGAGTTTAATCCTGAGCCCGGCGATGCGATCCCCGAACCGAAATAAGCGGGCCGCATCTTTGAGATTGATCAGCGCCAGGCCCGAGTCAAACTGGGCATGATCAGCGCGAAAAATTCCAACAACAGTGAATCGTTTCAGGCGCGGCACGATACCGGCGGGAGTCACCATTGCCTTGGGAACAATGACAGTCACCTTGTCTCCGACCTGCACGGCCAGTGCCCGGGCGAGTTCTACCCCCAGAACGATGCCGAAATCCCCGGCCTTCAGCGCCTCCAGTGTGCCACTGCGCATAAATCGTCCGATTTGTGAAACCCGAGCCTCATCGCCAGGCAACAAGCCACGCACTATGGCTCCACGGACCCGGGCTCCCTGGGTCAGCATGGCTTCTTTTTGAATATAGGGTGCGACCCCTAGGACGTATGAACTGGCGGCTGCGCGGCTTTGCAATTCCTTCCAGTGGGTCCCCAAAGTTCCGTCAAAACCAGAAATTGTAGCGTGCGCCGTCATGCTGAGAATTTTTTCCCGCACCACCTTTTCGAAACCGTTCATGACCGATAACACGACGATCAGTGTTGCTACCCCCAGTGCAATCCCCAACAACGAGGAAAAGCTGATGAAGGAGATAAAGCCATTACGGCGCCGCGAGCGCACATAGCGCAAGCCAATACATGCTTCGAGAGGTTTAAACATCATTGCCTCGAATTCGCCAGTCAGCGTCGTGCGCAACGTTATCAGCGTTCATCTTAATAGAGCATGGTGTCATTAAATTATTATATATCAATAAGTTATGGTTGATATAAAATGTAGTGCATTAATAATCGACGGGGCGTTGCTGAACTGACTTTGGGCTGGCCACCTGATGTCGCAGGTAATTGGGCAGTGCTGTTTCGGCGGGAAGTTTCAGTCCGTTGCCGAATTCGTACTCGCCCAGGCGAACGACATCAACCGCACAGGGGGAGACGTCCGTGATCAGTCGGTCAATCTTCAATCCAAGTCCTTCCTGCAGTTGTACCGCATAGACCGACCATGCACTACCCATCCCTGTCCAGTCACCTGGAGCTGTGAAATCAAAACGTTCCGGCTTGATCAGGCAATCTTCCCGGCAACAGTGCATCAAGCCCTGCCCGTCACTGCGATAGGCTCCCGCATAGACCTCTCCCAATCTTGCATCGAATGCAGCCACGACCTGATGTGCCTGATAACACCTAAGTCCACCCTGAGCCAAGGCGCGTAGACTTGAAATCGGTGTAATCGGCAAATCTGCTCCCAGCGCGAGTCCCTGGGCCACTGACACGCCAATGCGTAAGCCGGTAAATGACCCCGGCCCATGACCCAGAACGATACCGTCCAGTTGTGTCAAATGTAGCTGTGCCTCGGCTAGAAGTGATTCGATCATTCCCAGAATCAGCTTGGTATGCCCCCTTGGCGCCACGGTATGGCGCGCGATGCATTTATCGTCAGGGACTAGCAGCGCACAGGAACAGGCCTGTGAAGATGTATCCAAGGCAAGAAGCTTCACGCAAGTACGCTTTGTTGGCAAAAAAATGATTCCACCTGGGATATTGTGTAGGTTACAGGCATTGGCGGCAAACTTTGCAGCAAAACCCGTCCATAGGGTTTGGTCGCTAGCCGTGGATCACAGATCATAACGACACCCCGGTCGGCAATATCACGAATTAACCGTCCTACCCCTTGTTTAAGCAAAATAGCGGCATGGGGTAATTGCTGCACCATGAAAGGATTTTCACCCGCCGCACGCAACTGCTGGTGGCGGGCTTTGAGAAGCGGATCATCCGGAGGTGCAAAGGGCAGCTTGTCAATAATCACGCAGGATAACGCTTCGCCGCGCACATCGACCCCTTGCCAGAAACTATAGGTGGCGAGCAGCACACCGTTGCCGCTGCCGCGAAATTTTTCCAGTAATTCACCCCGTGGCGCATCCCCCTGGGCAAACAACGGGAACGACAGATGTTGTTGAAAAAAAGTTTTACCCCGTTGCAGAGCCGTGTGGCTGGTGAACAGAACAAAGGCCCTGCCCTGACTGGCTTCCAGCACCGGAAGCATGCGTGCGAAGATGTGTGGATGGAACTGCTGAGTGCCCGGGTCAGGCAGTTCCCGGGGCAGATACAACAGGCTTTGCCGCATAAAATCAAAGGGGCTGTCGAAGACTTCCATGTCGGCATCATCGATCCCCACCGAGTGGGCGAAATGCTCAAGCCTGTCGGCAATCGCCAGTGTTGCCGATGTCAGTATCATATTGCGAAAATTCCTGTGTAAAGCACCGCCCAGAGGCTCGCCGATTTGCAGGGGACTCAGGTGCCAGGTGAAGCCTTTACGGGTAATGTCCAGCCAGGAAAGATGATCCGTGGCATCAACTTGCTGTAGATCCTCGAGTTTGTCCAGTTGTTCCCGGGCGCGCTCGGCGCAGGCACTCAGCGCCCGGCTATGTGACGCTGTTGCTGCCAATGCCTGCGTCAATCGCTCGAGTTGTGCGCACAGACCGCTTGCCGCCGTCTGACAGTCTTCTGTGCGCTGCGCATCCGACCAGCTTAGACGCGCTGATGGCTCGCCAAATGAAACTCTGAAGTCGTTTACAAGGCGTGTCGTCGCGCCTGCCTCCTCACTGAGTTCGGTAAATTCCCGGGCTTCTGTGCGCCGCACGACATCTACATCCCGGCACAATTCAAGGATCTGTGCGCTGCCCAGGTGCAGGCCAAAAAAGTCGTTGGCGATTCCCGGCAACTGATGGGCCTCATCGATAATGACCACATCCGCAGCGGGCAGCAGTTCTCCGTGACCGGCAGCATCCAGTGCCAGATGGCCTAACAACAGGTGATGGTTGACGACAACGACCTGTGAATCCATCGCCCGTTGCCGTGCGGCCATCAAGTGGCAGTCGTCATAACGATCACAACTACCGCCCAGACAGTTATCGCGATTTGACGTTGCATAACGCCAGGCAATGGCAGTTTCCGGTATTTGCCCCAATTCGGCAATGTCGCCGCTCCCGGTCCGCGTTGCCCAGGTTCTGATTCGGGCCAGATCGGCAGGTATCCGAGTATCATCAAAGCGGCCTTCATTCGCATATTGTTCCAGCCTGTGCAAGCACAGGTAATTGCTGCGGCCTTTAAGTAATGCGCTGTCCGTCGACTGTCCCAGAACCGCAATTGCCGTAGGCAAGTCCTTGTAAAAAAGTTGTTCCTGAAGATTCCTGGTGCCGGTGGAAATTATCAGGCGTTGGCCACTGGCCAAGGCAGGCAACAGGTATGCCATGGTTTTACCTGTACCCGTACCCGCCTCACAAATCAGAGGGACGTTGTTGCTGAGACTGGCCTCTACGGCCTTGGCCATTGCCTGCTGTTGATGGCGAAACTGATATCCAGGCAGGATCCTTGTCAGCGGGCCTGCTGATTTAAACAGCCTGGCAATTGTCATACCCGCACCGGATTGCCATGTATCAGGGCATGTTCGAAACGCATACGCACACTGCGCAACGCTTCGTCCGTCAGGGCATCCCGGGCGAGAATCAGGTGGCGGATCTCAGCTTTGGGGCCGCGTAGATTCAAGCACAGCGCCAGGTGGAAATTTGCCCCCCCTGTCAGTTGCCAATCTTTGCGGCACACTCCATTGCGCTGCCAGAGTTGACATCGGCCATTTTCGTCCATCTGCAGTGCCACGAATGCTGAGGGCGAGCGACGCCAGGCGTGTTCATTAATCAGTGCCCAGGCACTGAGCACAGTCCCAAAGGCCATAATCAACCGGGCCCATGTGTCGAGTGCAGTGAAATGCAGACAAATCAGTGCACCGGCATGTATGAGCAGATAAAACCAGCCCAACATCGCGGAACTGCACAGATTCAGTTTGACAGTTGTTGCGGACATTCAGGCTCGTCATGGGTGGTGATTTGCGAGGAGGTCATAAGGCTAGCAGTTGCGAGGTCAAAAAACAGTATTCAACGTCAGTAATTAACCCCTGTTGTTGTGCGACATGGACACTATACGGCTGACGCGTTTTACCGTTCTCCATATTGATCTGGCGCAAGGCAAATGCCCATCATTCTTGCCTGGCTAGTGTTGCAGTGCCACAATACGCCCCGAATTCAATCTTATAGGTTGAATGCAAGAGGATTTTGTCTACGACGATGACTAACAACGAAAAAAACCGTACATCACCCCTTCCAGACGCTGGCACCGAAGCGCAACTTCAACAGCACACCAACCCCGACACCAGGGAAGTCGATGGACCAAAAGGTCCGGAGCCTACCCGGTATGGTGATTGGGAGCGCAATGGTCGTTGCAGTGATTTCTAGACGGATACTTGTGACGTCTGCTTGTGCGGCGTAATCTTTACCGGCTATTTTCGTAACTTTCATGAACACCTTTCAGAGATATTTCCATGCCTATGAATGAGCGACCCCTGTCCCCTCATTTGCAGATATACAAGCTCGAACTTCCTATGCTGTTGTCAGGTTTGCACCGCATAACAGGAGTTGCCTTGTCGGTCGGCAGTATTTTGCTGGTTGCCTGGATTTCGAGCGCTGTACATTCTGCCGGGGCTTTTGCCTCTATGAGCCAATTCCTGAACAGCTTTATCGGCCAGTTCGTGCTGTTCGGCTGGACCTTTTCCCTTATCTACCACACGGTGACCGGAATCCGGCATCTGATTTGGGATACCGGCGCAATGCTGGAGGTTGAGCAAATTAACTCCAGTAGCAAGATTGTGGTCGCCGTGGTCGCTATCCTGACCGTATTGGCCTGGATTCTTGGTGGCGGTTTCCCGTTTTCGGGAGGTGGCGCATGAGATTTCGAACACCTTTAGCAGTTGCCCGCGGCCTGGGTTCAGCCAAAGACGGTTTTAACCATTGGTGGATGCAGCGTTTAACCGCCATTGCCCTGGTGCCGTTGGTGTTGTGGTTTGTGGTTTCAATGATTGGCCTCGCTGGCCAGGATCGCGGCCAGGTTCTGGCCTGGCTGCAATCGCCGCATCATGGGGTAGTGATGAGCATTTTCCTTATTACAGCGCTCTACCACGCTAATCTGGGATTACAGGCCATATTCGAAGATTATGTACAGGCGCGCTGGCTACAACTCAGCTCCCGCATCTTGGCTGGTTTCGCAGCCGTATTTTTTGGGTTCACAGGCGTATTTGCTCTCCTGGGCCTGGCATTTGGAGGCTGAAAAGAAAAATGAGCCAAGCGTATGAAGTAATTGAACACCGCTATGATGTGGTGGTTTTGGGCGCCGGCGGTGCCGGGCTGAGGGCGACGTTCGGTATGGCTGAGCAAGGTTTGCGCACGGCCTGTATCAGCAAAGTTTTCCCAACGCGCAGCCATACCGTGGCCGCTCAAGGCGGCATTGCGGCCTCCCTGGGTAACCTTGGTGACGATACCTGGCAATGGCATATGTATGACACTGTCAAAGGGTCTGACTGGTTGGGTGATCAGGATGCCATTGAATATATGTGCCGGGAAGCACCCCAGGCCGTTTACGAACTCGAGCATGCCGGACTGCCTTTCTCGCGTACCGAGGATGGACATATTTACCAGCGTCCGTTCGGCGGCCATATGAGCAATTTTGGCGAAACTCCAGTGCCTCGAGCCTGTGCGGCGGCAGATCGTACCGGCCATGCAATGCTCCACACCCTCTATCAACAGGCATTGAAGCACCAAGCAGAATTCTTTGTTGAATATTTTGCTCTGGATTTGATCATGGATGAAGAAGGTGTCTGCCGTGGCTTATTGGCCTGGGACCTGAATAACGGCACCTTGCACCGGTTTCAAGCCCATATGGTGGTGATTGCCACCGGCGGTTATGGCCGGACTTATTTCTCCTGTACTTCAGCACACATCTGTACCGGCGACGGCCATGGCATGATTGCCCGGGCTGGATTGCCATTGCAGGATATGGAGTTCATGCAATTCCACCCTACCGGTGTTTATGGTGCCGGCATGCTGATTACCGAGGGCGTACGGGGTGAGGGTGGTTATCTGACCAACTCCGAAGGTGAGCGTTTCATGGAGCGCTATGCGCCCAACGCCAAAGACCTTGCCTCAAGAGACGTCGTCAGCCGGGCGATGACGATCGAGATCAATGAAGGCCGTGGTGTTGGTCCGGAAAAAGATCATATTCATCTGCATCTTGAACATCTCGGCGCAGAAGTCATCAATGAGCGACTGCCGGGTATTGCGGAGACATCCAAAATCTTCGCCGATGTGGATGTTACCCGCGAGCCTATACCTGTACTGCCGACCGCCCATTATTGTATGGGCGGCATCCCCACGAATTATAAAGCTGAGGTTCTGTGCCCCACTGCCGATGATCCTGATGCGGTGACTCCAGGCTTAATGGCCATTGGTGAGGCTGCCTGTGTGTCAGTTCACGGTGCCAATCGACTGGGTTGTAACTCGCTCCTGGACATTGTGGTGTTTGGCCGCGCGGCAGCGATACGCTGCGGCGAGTTGTTGCAGCCGAATACACCCCATAAACCATTGCCGGAGAACATTCTGGCACCTGCCCTGGCCCACTTTGACCGCATCCGTAATTCCAGCGGCTCTATTACCACGTCGCAGTTAAGACTGCGCATGCAACGTACCATGCAACGCCATGCAGCGGTATTTAGAACCGAAGACACCATGCGCGAAGGTGAGCAACTGATAAACGAGTGCGTGAAGAGCTTTGAGGATATATCGATCAAGGATCGCGGCATGGTTTGGAACTCCGACTTGGCTGAATGCCTGGAATTGGAGAACCTGCTGGTGTGTGCCTCAGCATTGATATCCGGGGCGGCCGAACGCAAGGAAAGCCGTGGGGCCCATGCCCGGGAGGATTTCAGCAAACGTGATGATACTGACTGGATGAAGCATACCCTGTCCTGGCAGCAGCACAATGCGGCGCCGAAATTCACTTATCGGCCAGTCCACACCTATACCCTCACCGATGAGATTGACTACATCAAACCTAAAGAACGCGTTTACTGAGAGGCACGAGAAAACCATGTTGAAATTTTCACTGCCGATGAATTCCCGTGTCGTCAAAGGCAAGACCTGGGCGGCCCCGGAAGGCTGCACCAATGTCCGCAAGTTCCACATTTATCGCTGGGATCCTGATACCAGTGATAAACCGCGGGTCGATACCTATGAAGTGGACATGGATGATTGTGGGCCGATGCTGCTTCACGCCCTGCTCAAAATTAAGGATGAAATTGATTCCACGTTGACGCTGAGGCGCTCATGCCGTGAGGGTATCTGTGGGTCCTGCGCCATGAATATCAATGGCACCAACACCCTGGCCTGTACCCAGAACATGAGTGATTTGGCCCCTGGCGATGTGTCGATCTATCCGTTACCGCATATGCCTGTGGTCAAGGATCTTGTCCCTGACATGACCCATTTTTACGCCCAATATGCGTCCATAAAACCTTGGATGAAAACACAGTCGCCGACACCACCTGACAAGGAGCGTTTGCAGTCGCCGGAAGATCGCAAAAAGCTTGATGGTCTCTACGAGTGTATTCTGTGTGCCTGCTGTTCGACATCCTGCCCGAGTTACTGGTGGAATGGCGAACGCTACCTGGGCCCGGCACTGCTGCTGCAGGCCCAACGCTGGCTGGTGGACAGCCGGGATGAAGCCACCGGAGAAAGACTGGACGATCTTGACGACCCGTATCGTCTGTTTCGCTGCGATACCATTCTCAACTGCACCCGGGTGTGTCCAAAGGGACTGAATCCGGCTAAAGCTATCGTTGAGATCAAAAAGCAGTTACTGGAACGGCAAATCTGAGGCACGCCTCGAAGCCGTTTTTCCATGTCAGATGTCAATCCCCGAGTCGGCAGGTTACGCTGGCGCAGTCGGCGTGGCCTGAAGGAACTCGACGGCTTTCTGGAGCCATTTTTCAATGGAGATCTGGCCTGTTGTGATGATGCCGCGTTACATGCCGTGGAACAATTGCTTGAGGCCCAGGATTTGCAATTGCTCGATTGGTTGCTGGGACGCTCTGTCCCCCGGGATCAGCAGTTGGTTCTGGCGATCGAACTCATCCGCAACAGCCACAGCCAAACGGGTACACCGGATTAATCCGTAAAGCAGCATCCGTAAAGCACATCCTCGGGAGATAACGACCAGCACGGTTGATTTCAGGAGCGAATTACACCTGTCCTGAGTTAGAATCAACGTGATGAATGGCCAGGCACAAAATTTAACCGCACCGATCTGTTCATATCGATTGGATCAGTACGCAGTCGTTGCTGTCAGTGGCCGCGATGCCGTTGCATTCCTTAATCGCCAGTTGACCTGTGATGTGAATGCAA
>CAZAWX010000009.1:20877-30864 GCA_964488985.1 uncultured Ectothiorhodospiraceae bacterium | reverse complement strand
CAACTGCTTACCAAACAAGGCGAAAGTGTCGGTCGCATTGTCAGCAGCACGAAAAATGCAGACCATGGTTGTGCCATGCTGGTCGTCGTGCCCCTGGCAAAGGCCACACAGTCGTTGTTTGTTGAATTAACGCCGTCACAGCCGCAAATTTCCGTAACACTGACAGTCCCTGGTTACGGATTCGAGGATGTGCCAACCTGACCACCATGCGGTTGCAGGGCTATATCCGGACAAGACCTTGGACCCAAATTCTTATTCACCGCCCTGGTGGTTGAAAAATTCCCATTTGCAAACCCTGTGGGCAAGCCTGTGTCGGCCAGTCCCGGCAGATATGCCGCCTTCGGTAACGCTGGAGATAGAACGCTATGGGGGCCATGTCGGTTTTATCGCCGCCCGCAAGAACCATGGGTACGGTTACTGGCTTGAACAACACATCAGTTGTTATCTGCAACAATATTTGACCTGAGTTATCGAGAGCCATATTCCATGCCACAACAGATTGCTTTAATTATCCATCACCCCGAATCCCGTGATAATCGTATTGCACGACTGCTTGCGGCCCGCGGCTATCGCCTTGACTGGTATTGCCCTCGTGAAGGAGATGCACTGCCGGCCACTTCTGAAAGTTTGGCCGGTGCAGTATTGTTTGGTGGCGCCATGAGTGCCAATGATGATCAGATTGAACCTTGGCTTGGTGTTGAATACCGTTGGCTTGAGCAGTTTTTGCAAAGCCAACGCCCCTTTTTAGGCATCTGTCTGGGCGCACAAATGCTGGCACGAGTCATAGGCGGCCAGATCAGTGCGCATCGACAGGGCCTAACTGAAGTGGGGTATTACCCGGTGACCGCTACAGACTCTGGAGCTGCCATTTTTGGTACGCAATTTCATGCCTTTCATTGGCACAAAGAAGGCATTAGTTTGCCCGATGATACGGAAATTCTCGCCCAGGGAGAGCATTTCCCGGTGCAGGCCTTTCGGTGTTCAAACCATGCCTATGGATTGCAATTCCATCCTGAAGTGACCCGGGATATATACGAACGCTGGATTCAGGAAGTTCCACATTGTTGCGATTGGCCGGGTGCCCAGCAAGCGGCGCAAATTGAGCAAGGCTGGCGTGCCCACGACACGGCGATTCATGCCCAGACCAACCGCTTCCTTGATCACTGGTTAAGCCGCAGCCGTTTGCCGCAGGCACCGCTTTGATGCAGGCGCTGTCAAAACCCTGGGCCGTTGATTTTAAGATTCCGCATCTAAATACCTGATTTTAACTGGCTGAGCATCAAGTCTGCCGCTCAGGCTGTCGATAGCCTGCGCATGGGCTGGTATAAATTGCCAGACCATTGTAGCAGCCCCCCTGGCCATAGAAGTCTGACAATGACCACAGACAGTAATAATTATGCCGAAACTGACTTGAAGAAATTACCCATGCTCGGGTTTTTCGAAGAGCGGCGCAGTTATCCTCGAATCAACTATGGTGGGGATGTCATCATTGCGGTAGCAGGTAAAGTTCTGAGCGGTCGAGTACGCACCTTGTCCGCTGAGGGGATGCAGATACGTTGTACGCCAACAGTCGCCAGAGCGATACATCCACGCGGCACTTTGATTCATCCAGGTTGTGGGCCAAAGCTGCTTTTGCGCTTTGATTTACCGGTCAACGGACAACTGCAGACCGTTGCTGCCGAAACAAAATTAAGCTACATAACCCCGCGAAGCAGAGATGAGATTGTCTTCGGCATCAATTTTACCCGCATCAGTGTGGCAGATAAAAAAGTACTCGCCGGATTTATTCTTGAGACAATGCGCCCTAAATAAAAATATTTACAAAAGCTGTATACGAAAGGTATTAACGCGTAAACGTATAGAGAGGTCGTTATCGTGCCTCAGCAGGATTCAAAATCAATCTGAAAGAACATTAAATTAATAAGGTAACTTATTGTTAGTAATGATATTATTTCAGCTTTTAAACATTCTCCTTAAGTTTTGTTGTAGTTGCTACACTTGCGAAGCAAGAAATTAACTCTATCCAACCTCCGACACGCAGGGCTGTCCTGTATAGAACTACGGGGAGATATTTTTTTCTAAGACTGTTTTAATCCCGCTCAGGCATTCAGTTTGAAGCCTTAACTCCATATAATTACTGGATAATCTTGGCCGGGGCTTGGCAAAACAAACTGACCACCGGGTACAACGATGAAATTGGGTCGCAAAACTTCACAGGAATACGGATTGTCATGACAGTTATTACGAGGCTCCCTTGCCCTCTACTGTAGAGTCCCTACGGGCCGCGCGAACGGCCTTGCTGATCACGGATCGCGGTGCGCAACGACGGGCACTTATGGATCTGGCTAAACCCTTGTGGGTATGGCTCAATGGGGGTGATTTCAGCTTTAGTGATGCCGATAACAGGCCACGCACCAGTGACGGCGAGCCATTTAAGCTAGGCGGATTTTTACCTGGCATGGATCTTTCACAATTAGGTGACCCATCATTCCTGGCCTGTTACAAATTACGTTACCCCTACATGGCGGGTGCCATGGCGCATGGAATTGCAGACACGACGCTGGTTCTGGCCATGGCCCGGGCTGGAATGCTGGGCTCCTACGGCGCAGCCGGCCAGTCCTTGGCTGATATAGAAAAAGCCATACAGGTTCTGCAGGCTGAAAAAGATTTACCCACATTTGCCATGAACTTAATTCACAGCCCTTCAGAACCTGGTTATGAAGCGGCGATTGTAGATCTTTATCTGGAACGAAATATTCGTCTGATCGAGGCCTCTGCCTATCTTGATTTATCACCAGCCGTCGTGCGCTACCGCTTGCATGGGCTCTATCGCAATGCAAACGGCCAAGTGGTGGCCCCAAATCAGATTATCGCCAAAGCTTCCAGGGTTGAAGTTGCGCAACGCTGGTTTAGTCCGGCACCAGAGAAAATCGTCAAAAAACTACTGGAATCTGGCCAAATAGATACGCATACAGCGACCTTGGCGCGGGAAATTCCCATGGCTCAGGACTTGATTGCAGAAGCAGATTCTGCGGGCCATACAGATAACCGGCCAGCATTGACACTGTTGCCGCAAATGCTGAATTTATGTGCGCACTATCAGCAGCACTACCCCGAGTCCATGCGCCTGCGTGTCGGGGCCGCCGGTGGCATCGGCACCCCCCAGGCCGCCGCCGCCGCGTTTGCCATGGGGGCCGCATTTGTCGTTACCGGCAGCGTCAATCAGGGCAGTACCGAAGCGGCGACCAGTGTCACTGTCAAACAGATGCTGGCACAGGCACATCAGGCGGATATCGCGATGGCCCCAGCGGCGGACATGTTTGAAATGGGCGTCAAACTTCAGGTACTTAAGCGTGGAACATTATTCGCCATGCGTGCCGGGCGCCTTTATGAACTCTATAAATCTTATGCCTCATTCGCCGCCATTCCTGCCGCAGACAGACAGCGCATAGAAAAAGATTATTTTTGTGCGAGTTTCCAGCAGGTCTGGGAAAAGACCCGGAGTTTCTTTCTCGAGCGTGAACCACGCCAGGTACAACGGGCGGAAACAGATCCCAAGCACATGATGGCACTGGTGTTCCGCTGGTACCTGGCATTGACCTCACGCTGGGCTAACAGCGGCACTGTAGAACGACGCATGGACTACCAAATCTGGTGCGGTCCGGCTATGGGTGCTTTCAACGCATGGACAGCGGGCAGTTTCATGGCGGAGTGTGAAAATCGGCATGCCGCCGAAATCGCCATGAATATCCTCTATCACGCAGCTGTTTTGCATCGGTTTCAGTATTTGCGCCAAATCGGCATCCAACTTTTACCCTCTGCTGACTGTCTGACACCAAAACCTCTGGGGCGTATCACCCAACTTTGTCAGACCTCATGAACAAAGCAACTAATTTACCCGTGCTCGCTCCAGGCGAGCCAGTCGCCATTGTCGGAATCAGCTGCATGTTTCCCAAGGCGCCCGATCTGCAGGCTTATTGGGGAAATATAAAAACCGCCCGGGATGCCATCACAGATCTTCCCGAGAGTCACTGGAACCCGGAAGATTACTACGATCCGGATCCTGCAAAAGCGGATATGACCTACGCCAGACGGGGCGGGTTTCTCGAGCCTGTCTCATTTAACCCTTTAAACTACGGCATCACGCCGAATGCAATAGAGGCAACCGACAGTTCGCAGTTGCTGGCCATGATGGTCACCGAACGGGCGCTGGTGGATGCTGGTTATGCGCCACGCAAAGAGTCTAAGGCCGGACGCAATTTCGACCGCACACGAACCAGTGTCATGTTGGGTGTGACGGGGGCTCTGGAACTGGTCATTCCTTTAGGGGCTCGTCTGGGTCACCCCCGCTGGCGCAAAGCCATGCTTGAAGCAGGAATACCAACGCAGACGACTGAAGAAATAATTGATCGTATTGCCGCCGGTTATGTGCCCTGGCAGGAGCAATCATTCCCAGGGCTGCTTGGGAATGTGACCGCTGGGCGAATTGCCAACAAGTTTGATTTGGGCGGTGCCAATTGTGTGGTAGACGCCGCATGTGCAAGTTCGATCAGCGCGATTCACATGGCCGTCATGGAGTTATCTCTTGGGCGTTGCGACATGGCCATCAGCGGCGGTGTTGATACCTTCAATGACATTTTCATGTACATGTGCTTCAGCAAAACACCGGCATTATCCGTCAGTGGCAATATTCGCCCATTCAGTGATGATGCTGACGGCACCATGCTCGGTGAAGGCATTGGCGTGCTGGTTTTAAAACGACTCAAAGATGCTCAACGTGATGGTGACAGGATACATGCCGTCATCAAAGGTATCGGTGCATCGAGTGATGGTGCGGGCAACGCAATCTATGCCCCCAGTTCCAATGGTCAGGCACGCGCCTTAAGGGCCGCGTATCGACAGGCGCAGGTGAGCCCTGGAAGTATTGAACTGGTTGAGGCCCATGGCACTGGAACCCGGGTCGGTGACCAGGTCGAAGCTGATGCCCTGAGTGCCGTTTATACCGAGGCTGCCGATAGCGCACACAGGCATGGCAGTTGGTGTGCTCTTGGCTCGGTGAAATCCATGATTGGCCATACCAAAGCTGCTGCGGGCGTCGCCGGCATCATCAAAAGCGCGCTGGCATTGCAGCACAAAGTATTGCCACCGACGATCAAAGTGAATCGTCCTGTGGAATCCATCTTACCCGGGCATAGTCCCATCTATCTGAATACAAGTACCCGACCCTGGGTTGGCGATACAGACCATCCACGCCGGGCTGGGGTAAGCGCATTTGGCTTTGGTGGAAGTAACTTTCACTGTGTCCTGGAAGAGGCCCAAACGTTTAAACAGGCCTGTGATTGGGTGGGCGATGTGCAGATTGTGGCATTCAGTGCGCCCGCTAAAGATGGTGTGCAAAGGCAATTGAAGGATTTCCGCGACGCCGTATTCGCCCCTGACAAAAACGACTGGGCGCGGCTCAGGCGACTGGCCAAAGCGTCACGGGAACAGTTTTCAGCAACTGCGAACTGCCGTCTGGTTTTTCTGTTGCAGGCAGCGCAACCGTCCGCTGCAACGTATTTTGATGATCTTGACAACTGGCTAATTGCCGCCGGAACTGGTGCAGAAATGACAAACGCCTGGTACGGCGAAGGTCAGCCATCAGGAACCCTGGGGGTGGTTTTCCCCGGCCAGGGTTCGCAGCGAGTCGATATGCTCAAGGATCTCAGTTGCCTGTTTCCCTGCATGCTGGCGCATTGGGAACAGGCCAACGATGTCCTCGCCGGACTCGATGTGCAAGACGACAACCGCCTCAGTGATTATGTCTATCCCGTGCCTGTGTTTGATGCAGCAGACCGTAAAGCCCAGCAAAAGGCCCTGCGTGCAACCTCAATTGCACAACCTGCATTGGCAGCGGCCTGCCTGGGTGCGATGGATGTTTTAAAAGAATTTGATGTGCAACCCCAGGCTTTTGCCGGTCACAGTTTTGGTGAACTCACCGCCTTGTGTGCCGCGGGCACCATCAGTCCTGAGGCGTTGTTGCGTCTGGCAAGACGCCGTGGCCAATGTATGGAAGAGGCTTGCGAGTTATCCCCTGGTGGTATGCTGGCTGTAAGCGCGAGTCTTAATGATGTCGAAGCCATAATCGATAGCGAGTCATTGTCGATTGCCGTAGCCAATCACAACAGCCCCGGACAAGTTGTTGTGTCCGGTGATAACCAGGCGCTACAACACGCACTGGAAATTTTTACTGCCCGGGACCTCACGGCCGTTCCCCTGGCTGTCGCTGGAGCATTTCATAGCCCGCTGATGCGTAGTGCCTTGGAAAAATTCAGTCGCAGTCTTGACGAAACCGAATTCCGGCAAACGTTGCAAACCGTCTATTCAAATGTCAGCACTGAATGTCACCCCAGCAAGGCAGATGACATTAAGACACTCCTGGCAACGCAAATCTGCGCGCCTGTACGGTTTGTTGAAATGATCGAAAATATGTATGCGGCAGGTGTTCAAGATTTTATTGAAGTCGGCCCCGGTAAAGTCCTGCACTCACTCATTGGGACAATCCTCAACGATAAACCCCATCAGGTGATTGCACTGGATACCGGCACCAACAAGGAACCCGATCTAACTGGACTGGCCAGGGCATTAGCGCAACTGGCTGCCAGTGGCCATGAAATTAACTTGAAACGCTGGGATCCAGCCCCCCCCGAGGAACAGGAATCCGCAGGTTTTACTGTTCAGGTTTGCGGCGCCAATAATTTCCAGGCCAAGCCGCTTCCGGTAATCCGGCATCCAATGTCACCCCAGCCAGCCCGCACGCCGCCAGCCCCAGCCCTAGTTCCTATTCCTACTCCTGCTCCTGTTCCTGCTTTGGCCGAGGCACCACCCAAGCTGTCCACAGTCGATGACACTCATCTGGCGACGACCGGTACTCACATGGATTTGATACACACAACCCTCCTTGCACTGCAAAAAATGCAACAGGAAACCTCTGATTTACATCGTCAGTACCTCGACAGCCAGCAATCGGCGCAACGATCGATTGAGTTATTAATTCGCCAACAGCTATCAGCCTCGGGTAACTCAGTAGTTCAAGCGCCTGTTATCGAAGCGCCCCAGGCTGCTGTCGCCGTGGAACCTTTACCGGTGCCTGTCCCAGAAGTGGGACAGCAAGTGGCACAACAAGTGGTACAAGACGCAACACCGCAAGTTGCCCCTGTAACTGACGCTGCTATCGTCACGACATCGGTAGCAACCACCACCCTCTTCGATATTGTTGCCGATAAAACGGGCTATCCAAGGGATGTTCTGGCCTTGGAGATGTCGCTGGATGCGGATTTGGGCATTGACTCAATTAAACGCGTTGAAATCTTTTCGGCACTGGGCGAGCATTTTCCAGCATTGAGTGTTTTATCTGCCGATGAAGCGGGAAGTCTGGAATCACTGGGCGATATTGCCGGGCGCCTTGTCAGTCAGCCTGAGGACACCCGTACAGCACCACTGCCGGAGCAAATCACAGCAGGCGAGCATCTGCTCGAGGGGATCCTCGATGTGGTTGCAGACAAAACGGGTTATCCACCGACCGCTTTACAAGCACAGATGCGTCTGGATGAAGATTTGGGAATTGACTCCATCAAGCGAGTCGAGATTCTCTCGGCACTGCAGGATCGATTCCCGGAGTTGCCCGGCCTTGACGCTGAAACCGCCGGTTCCGTACAGACCCTCCAGGATATTTCCGATTATCTCTCTCAGTCTGCGCCGGTAAATTCCGCTGCCAGCCAGATCAGTGTCACGGAAAACATTCAATCACTGGCTGCAATCGAAACTGAAGCACAAATTCGCCGGGTATTCGCCAGTAAAACGGGCTATCCGGAAGACATGCTCGACAACACCATGCTACTTGATGCTGATCTGGGTATCGACTCCATCAAACGCGTCGAAATCTTTTCGACCCTGCAGGAAATCTTTCCCCATGCGCCGGTCATTGAACCCGACACCATGGCTGGATTACTGAGCATTGGAGCCATCATCAACCACCTTGACGGGACCAACTCGGAAGCGAATATTTCCGCTGGCTGTGATGTGCATAAAAATAGCCCGTGTTGCGCATTCACTACCCACCAGCAGACACTGGCAACGAAACCCCCCACTGAATTTCCCCACGGCCCCGGGAATCTGGCTTCAGGATTGCATCGCCTGGTTCTGAAAAGCACGGCTATCGCCGAGGCCGGCAGAGTTCGCCTGCCCTTGCCTGATGATGCGGTGATTGGCATTTTTGCTGACAACGATGCGCTGGCTGGTGCACTGAGAAATGCCTTCGAGCAACAGGGGATATTTTCGGTCCTCATTGAACCTGACCGCGAGCAGGCCTTGGAAACCCTCACCGGTTTACTCATCGTAAGTCCACAAACTGCCTCTACATCAATGCTGACACGCGCCTTTGCCGTAGTGCAAAAGTATGGCCCACAATTGCAGCATAACGCCGGGAATGGCTGCACGTTGCTGGTCACTGCCAGTCGCCTGAATGGCCAGTTTGGACTTGGCCCGGGTGCCATTAATCAACCCATCAGTGCGGGTCTCGGCGGCTTGCTCAAAACGGCTGCCCGGGAATGGCCGCAAATCAGTTGCAAAAGCATCGATATTCCTCCAGTACGTGACAATAGTGAGGAAATCGCTGCGGCAATTGTTGCTGAGATGCTTGTGCAAGGCCCGCCTGAAGTCGGCCTGGGCCAACGCGGTCCAATCACCCTTGAACTGCATCATGAAGATCTCCCGGCAAACCAGAATCGGCAGCAAAACACGCTGCTGAATGAAGGTGATTTAGTCGTCATCAGCGGTGGCGCCAGAGGGATAAGTGCGGCCATTGCCATCGCACTTGCTGAACGCTATCAGCCGACCCTGTTGCTGCTGGGGCGCAGCCCTCGGCCGCAAGCGGAGGCCGGGTGGTTACGCGGTGTCAGCACCGAAAGTGGAATTAAGGAAGCGATTCACAAGCAGCACAAGGGGCAATCCACCCCCAGACAGATACAGGCGCAGTACCACGAGATTGTCAGTAATCGTGAAATGCTCGCCACTGTGGCTGCGATTGAAGCTGCTGGAGCACAGATTGAATATCATAGTGTTGATATACGCGACCAGCGTGAACTGAGCCGTATTCTTGCTCAGGCCCAAAGTGTGTACGGGCCGTTGCAGGGAATTGTCCACGGTGCAGGAATACTCGCCGACTGTCTCATCACGGATAAAACCATTGCACAATTTGAGTCCGTTTTATCTACCAAATTTGATGGTTTCATACACATGCTGGCCAGTGTCGAGCAGCATGACCCCGTTTTTATCGTCGCTTGTTCATCCACCACTGCACGGCTTGGCCGCAAAGGTCAGGCTGACTATGCTGCGGCCAATGAATGCCTGAACAAACTCGCGCAGCAAGCGGCCCGCCAGCATCCGGGCAGCAAGGTGTTAAGTGTTAATTGGGGGCCTTGGGACGGCGGCATGGTTGATGCCAGGCTCAAAGGCATATTTCAACAAGAGGGTGTCGGCTTGATACCGCTCAAGGCTGGTGCGGATTACCTCCTCGAGGAACTGCAGTGTCCACCCTCCTCCGCAGTTGAACTGGTTGTCATGGGGCCAAATCCTGCGGTTGAAACGGCTGACATTAGTGCTGCAACGAATGACAACGCAGCAATGCAGCTATGTTTCAACCAGGAGGTCAGCCTTACGGCGATGCCTGTCCTGAACGATCATGTCATTAATTCCAAAGCCGTTGTGCCCGTAGCCCTGCTGATTGAATGGCTGGCGCATGGCGCACTCCATCATTGCCCCGGCATGAAATTCATCGGTTTGGAATCATTTAAAGTGTGCAAGGGCATTACGATAGAGCCCGATCAACAACTGACAATTCAAATACTTGCAACCTCAGCCTCAACGACGCACCGCCGACAGGATGGACGGGAAATTGTCGATATGGAGATCCGCAGTAATGGCGATCTTCATGCCTGCGCTAAAATT
>CAZAWX010000009.1:0-20777 GCA_964488985.1 uncultured Ectothiorhodospiraceae bacterium | reverse complement strand
AATTGTCGATATGGAGATCCGCAGTAATGGCGATCTTCATGCCTGCGCTAAAATTCACCTGGGTGTTAATTATCCACTGGCCACAGACACAGCTAAGGAGCAAATATTTGCCCCATACCAGCAACACCCCTATACCGACAGTTCACTGTTCCACGGGCCACGCTTACAGGGGATAAGTTCTGTGAGCGGTTGTGACATTCATGGCATCAGCGGCGAAGCGAAGACCGCGCCGACCCCGGCGGAGTGGTTCAAGGAACCACTGAGAACTGGCTGGCTGGCCGAACCGCTGGTTCTGGATGCCAGTTTTCAAATGATGATTCTTTGGACTGAGCACAACTTTCAACATTGCTCTTTGCCCACAGCTATCGGACGCATGGAGATGTATGGCCCGTGGTCAGATAGTCCAGTGTGCATCACAGCGCAAGTGCGCAACCACCAACAGCATAGCGCCAAGGCCAACATCGAGTTTCGCTCATCTCAAGGGCAGCTGATTGCACACATTGAAGACTATGAGTGTGTTATTGATGAATCGTTGATGAGTGTGTTTACTCGCAACACACTCATCAACCCTTCCTGACTGATAAGTTTATGGGCGTCCGTCAGGACATCGCCATTGTTGGCATGGGGTGTGCGTTTCCAGGGGCCCTGAATCCCGCCCAGTATTGGGACATTATCAATACGGGCAATTGCCTCGCCCGCACTCCCCCTGGGACGCGTTGGCCACAGGACAGCAAGAAATATTGTGCTTCGCAACTCGCACCCGACCGGTTATTGTCAGACCGCGCATGTTTTGTCGATCCTCTGCCTGAATTCACCACACCACAACTACCAGGGTTCAATTTACAAGGATTGGATCCACTCTTTCAGTTGTTATTGCATGCCGGAGTTCAGGCCTGGGATGATGCTGTAACGGCAGGTCTGAATCGAGATCGATGCGGTGTGCTGCTTGGGCAAATCGTTTTGCCGACACCCTCATTGTCGGCATGGTCTGATGAACTGCTGGCGAAGGCGACCCTGGCTGCCTGGGGCCAGGACCAGGGCCAGAACCAGGACCGGATTGAACAAACGACATTTAATCCCTTGAACCGGCACGTTGCCGGCTTACCGGCGGGTTTATTGGCTGCGGTGCTTGAACTTGGTGGTGGCGCCAGTTGCCTGGATGCAGCTTGTGCATCCTCGTTATACGCCCTGAAACTTGCACTTGATGAACTGCGAGACGGCCGCCGGGACGCAATGTTGGTGGGTGGGCTCTCGTGTCCAGACAGTCTCTATACCCAAATGGGGTTTTCCCACTTACACGCCTTGTCACCGAGTGGCTGCTGTCGTCCCTTCAGCCGTGATGCCGATGGACTGCTGGTTGGTGAAGGCGCAGGTGTGGTGGTGCTGAAACGCCTCGAGGATGCGCTCGAAAGTAAGGATCACATCTACGCCACCATCGCCGGGATCGGTCTGTCCAATGACATCGGCGGCAACCTGATGCACCCCGATAGCGAGGGTCAATTGCGTGCCATGCACCAGGCTTATGCCCAGGCCTGCTGGCAGCCTGAAGATGTGGATCTGATCGAGTGTCACGGAACCGGAACGGTGACAGGTGATCGGGTTGAACTTGCCAGCCTGGAACAACTTTGGGCACATGCTGATCAGCGAGATCTGCGCGGCTGCGTCATTGGTTCTGTGAAAAGCAATATAGGTCACTTATTAACGGCCGCTGGAATTGCCGGCTTGATTAAAGTGTTGTTGGCAATGCAGGCGCAGAAACTTCCGGCAATGGCCAATGTTGATAACCCATTGCCTGTATTGCAACAGCAGGACTATCCATTTCGTGTCCTCACCCAAACGGAGCCTTGGTCAACACGCGGCCCTGACATTCCGCGTCGTGCCTGTGTAAGCGCCTTCGGCTTTGGTGGTATCAATGCCCATGTGCTGCTCCAGGAATGGTCTCCGGATGACAACACAAGAGGCCCGTCGCCTACCAGGCAACACGCACAAACGACAACCAATGAAGCAGAACCGATTGCCATCGTTGGCTTGGCGGGATGTTTCGGGCCCTGGGCCGGCCCGCACCAGTTAACCGCCCGATTATTGGGCGATCCTCAGGCACAGCAAGCGCCGGGTGCTGGCCGCAGCCTGGGACTTGGCGCAGAAGGCAACAGCAAGGGCTATTGCCTCGATGCAGTTCATATCGATGGCCTGCGCTTTAGGATACCGCCGCGGGAACTCAAGCAGTTATTGCCTCAACAAGCGCTCATGTTGCAGCTTGCAGCAGATGCTCTGGATGATGCAAAGATCACCACTGCACAGGGCGCCCATGCGTCCAGCGCGGTTTATGTCGGCATTGAACTGGACATGAACACCTGTAACTTCCACTGGCGCTGGCAAATCGAAGAACTGCTTGATAGATGGGAAAAGACGGGTGTCATCGATGCTGCAGCCAAAGCCGATACAGCGTTCATCACCAGCCTCAAGGCTGCAGTCACCGCACATTTAAATGCCGATAAAACGATGGGGGCGTTAGGGGGAATCGTCGCCAGCCGTATCGCCCGCTGGCTGGGTGCAGGCGCAGGCAGTTTTACCGTCTCGTGTGAACAGGCTTCTGCAATCAAGGCGCTGGAAATCGCCATGCGCTCGCTGCGGCGCAAGGAGATCAATCTTGCCGTGGTCGGCGGTGTGGACCTGACGGCAGATCCCCGGGCACTACAGGCCGAACAGGTACTCCAAAGAGATGCGCCATTTTGTGAAGGCGCCGGCGCCGTGGTATTGAAACGTCGCAGTGATGCTGTTCGCGATGGTGATCGAATTTATTGCCTGTTACGTGGCGTCGCGCAAACAGGCGCCAGACATATTGACGGCCACACCGATCGCGAACTTTATCGTCGTTGTCTTGAGGAAACGTTGCGAGATGCAAATCTGACAACTGCGCATCCAGGCATGGTTGAGTTGGCAGGACTGCAGCATCAGCATACAACCGCACAGGATCTGCTGGCGACTGTCGCAGCGTTGCCTGCGGATCATGGTGACCCACCAGCAATCCCCAGCGTGTCCAGCAGCGGACTTGGAAACTCGGGCGCCGCCAGTGGTATGGCCGCCCTGTTGCGCGTTGCGATGTGCCTGCACTACCGGGTTTTGCCAGCGCTGTCAGCGCCGGGTAATGGCAATGAGTCAAAAGCGGTAACAGCAACAGATCGCCTGCAACAACACCAGTACTGGCTGCGAAATCGTGCCCAGGGTCAACGTCAGGCACTTCTGAGTGTCGACAGCTTGCTGGGCGGTAATGCACAGGTTCTGGCGCAGGCAGTTGAGTCCAACGCACAGCCCCCGGTTTTAAATTCCAGTATATTGCTGTGTGTCCACGGCAGTCACAAACAAAGTTTAAGTGAGGCGTTGAATCGTTGCTCTAAACATGTCCAACAACACTCAGACTTAAAACCTGCTGACATCGCTGATCGCTGGCATCAGTTGAACGATCCGGCGCCCGGGGCCCTGACGGTCAGTGTGGTGGCAAACACAACGGCTGAGATTGACCGTGCGCTGGATAAAGCGCAAGGCTGTGTAGAGGCCGGAGAACGTTCAAATTCGGCAGGCGTGTATTACGAACCAGAGCCCCTGGCAGGTGAGGCACAGGCCGTGGCCTTTGTCTTTCCGGGCTCAGGTAATCATTACCATGGCATGAACCGGCAACTCAGCGCGCCGGCAGCTGCAGTGTTAGATGAAAGTGATGCCCGCAATCAGTATCTTCTGGATCAATTCGCCGGTGGCGCATTCTGGCATGAGTCTGCTCCCGATGTGCAGGACCATCGGGCACTGTTGTGCGCGCAAATCGCGAGCAGCACATTCGTACACGATATTTTTCGTTTTCTGGGCATTCGCGCCGGAGCTATGATTGGGTACAGCCTGGGAGAAACAGCCAGTCTGTTTGCCAGTGGCTGCTGGCCGAATCGTGACGCCATGCTGTCACGAATTCGCGACACGGACTTATTCACCCACCAACTGGGCTCAGGTTTAGCAGCTGTACGCAAGCTCTGGGGTTTACGAGACGATGAACCGGTCGACTGGCGGATGGCCATGATCCAGGCCCCGGCCAAGCGTGTCCGCGCGGCGCTTGAGGGCGCCTATGCGAATGCACGAATTTATTTGCTCATCATCAATACTGAAAATGAATGCGTAGTGGGTGGTGATGGCGGTCAACTGAAAAAATTTGCAACCGAACTTGGGGTTATCTTACATCCACTGACAGGGATCACCAGCGTCCATTGTGAAGTGGTCGAATCCGTCGCTGAGCAATATCGAAACCTTCATCTGCAACAAACCCGTAGCGTAACCGGCATCGATCATTATAGTTGTCATCTTGGGCGGCGTTATAACGTCACACGTGATTCTGCTGCTGATTCGATACTGGGGATGGCCTTGGCCCCTTTCGATTTTTGTAAACTTATTAACCAGGCCTATGCGGACGGTATCCGTGTGTTTCTCGAAACAGGCCCCGGTGATGCCTGCAGCCGTATGATTGATGACATTCTCCAGGATCGACCTCACCTGGCCTGTAGCGCCAGTCACTCCAGAGGTCAGGAGTTCACGATATTACTGCACGCCGTGGCGTCGGTTGCGGCCCAGGGTGTTTCGATCGACTGCACCAACTGGCAACAGCATCACGAAGTGCCAGATAACCGTCAACCTATAAAACAACTCCTGACATTACCCCTGCAGCTGCAAACCTGGCAGCCTCCCCCACGGCCTCGCAGGGATGAACGCCAGCGCACCCAAACCGGGTTACCGCCAAATATCGCGGCCGCAGATCTGCGCAAATCCGTTAGTGAATGGCCGCACCCGATGGTGCAAGGCATGTCGGCAATGCTGGAATCCAGACACCAGGCGCATAAATCGTATTTACAGTTACAGCAAAGTATTGAACAGAGTCTAAGTCTGGCGCTGCAAATAACCCCAAGCCAGCAACACGACGATTCCCGCCTGGCACGGCAATTGGAACACTCGGCACCAAGTACAGACGCTACACCCCCATTATTTAATCGTGAGGCCTGCCTGCGTTTCGCGGTTGGGGACATTGCGGATGTATTTGGACCGCAGTTTGCAGATATAGATGCTTACCCGACACGGGTACGGCTCCCTGATGAACCGCTGATGCTGGTGGATCAGATCACATCCATAGAAGGCAGTGCAGGCACGCTTGGACCCGCTGAGATCGTCACCGAACATCGGGTCCATGCAAACGCCTGGTATCTCGATAGCGGCCGAATACCAACCTGCATCGCGGTCGAAGCAGGACAGGCAGACTTGTTTCTAAGTGCCTGGCTTGGGATCGATCGGGTTACCGGGGGCAACGCGGTCTATCGACTCCTGGATGCCGATATCACCTTCCATGGACCGCTCCCGGAAGCGGGCAAACGTATTGTCTATAAAATTCAGATCGTCCGTTTTTTCAAGCTCGGCACCACACACTTATTTCAATTTCAATTTGATGCCAGCATCGATGGCCAACCACTCCTTAGCATGCGCAACGGCAGTGCGGGATTCTTTACGCCACAAGAACTCGCTGCTGGCCAGGGAATTATCAAGGTGAATACCGCCTCAGCACTATTGCCCAAGACGCATAAAAACACGCACAGCGACTGGCTTGCACCGCCATTGCAGTCCGGTGAACACTATAGTGACAGTAAGTTGGATGCCTTACGTACGGGCGATCTGGAAGCGTGCTTTGGTGCTCAATTTGCTCAGCTGCCACACCTGCAACCACAGACACTTCCAGCAGGCAGGATGCGTCTGGTACACCGGGTTTTAGACATCTCGGCACCCTCTGAACATCGACCCGGGAAAATTACGGGTGAAGCGGATATCCACCCGCAGGACTGGTTTTTGACCTGCCACTTTATAGATGACCAGGTCATGCCCGGTACCTTAATGTATGAATGCTGTCTGCATACCTTGCGTATATATCTGTTACGGATGGGTTGGGTTGGTGATCGCGGACAAATTTCCTACCAGCCGGTTCCCGGGCAATGCGGAAAACTGAAATGCCGTGGCCAGGTCATCGCCACAACCCGTAAAGTTCAATATCAAATCAGCGTCTGGGAAACAGGCTATCTGCAGGATGGAACGCCCTATGCCTTAGCCGATGCATTAATGCTGGCCGACGGGCAACCCATCGTGGAAATGCACAATATGTCGCTGCGTCTGAGTGGGCTTGTTCGCCAGGATGTGGAAGATTACTGGGGGGGCATTGCCAGGGCAACACAAAATTGGCAGGGTAAACCCGCGTTTGATCACGAATCCATTCTGGCTTATGCCCAGGGACGGCCTTCAGACGGTTTCGGCGACCGTTACCTTATTTTTGATGAGGATCGTGTCCTTGCCCGCTTGCCTCGCCCACCCTATTTATTTCTCGATCAGATAGAACAAATCGAACAGTGTGAAGCGTGGCAATTAGCGGCGGGAGGTAAAATACGCTCCAGCTATCAAGTCGATCCTTCGGACTGGTATTTTGCCGAAAATCGCCAGGCCAAAGCACCGTTGGCGATTTTATTGGAGATTGCTTTACAACCCTGTGGTTGGCTGGCAGCTTACCTCGGCTCTGCATTGAACAGTGCATCAGATTTATCATTTCGCAATCTTGACGGGCAAGGCACACTGCACCGGGCGCTGCACAAAACGACCGGGCGTATCAGTGCGACCACTCAAATAAATAAAGTGTCACAGTCGGGAGGCATGATCATTCAAAGTTACAGCGTGGCTCTGCATGACAAACAGGGCCTGTTGTACAGTTGCGAAACCGTGTTTGGGTTTTTCACCAAAGCAGCCCTGGCGCAGCAAATCGGAATTCGCGATGCGCAGTGGTACGCGGTCGAAAACCTCACGACAAAAAATCCGGAACAACTGCCTTACCCCGTCAAGGCGCCATTTCCTGATGCCGGCTTGCGGATGCTCGATCACCTGTCCGTACTCAGTTTGACGGGGGGCAGGCATGGCCTGGGTTGGGTAGAGGGAAATGCTAAAGTTGATGCGGGAGCCTGGTATTTTCAGGCACACTTTTATCAAGATCCCGTAATTCCGGGCTCGCTGGGCCTGGAGTCGATGGTTCAGTTACTTAAGGTCTACGCTTTGGAGCGATGGGCACATCTGAAAAATCACCCTACACCCGAAGATCTATTCCAATGCCCAGCCCCGGATATCGAAATGCGCTGGACGTATCGAGGCCAGGTAATACCTGACAATGATCGCGTTTCCGTGCAAATCCATGTGTCAAAGGTGGATAGCGCTCATTTGCAACTGCTTGCCGATGGTTACCTGGCCGTGGATGGACGCATCATCTACAGTGTGGAAAACCTTAGTTTGGGCATGCGAGGCAGCATATGAAATATACCCGTGCCCGGCTGGCGGCAATAGGCTATGAACTCCCACCCGTCGTGGTCACCAGTCGTGAGCTTGAGCAACGCCTGGCCCCCGTGTACACACGGTTACATCTGGCACCAGGTCAACTCGAAGCTTTAACGGGGATCCATGAGAGGCGCTGGTGGACACGCGGCTATAGCCTGATTGATGGTGCCAGTGCTGCGGCGGACAAAGCATTGAACGAATCCGGGATAAAGGCAGCTGATATAGGGGCGCTAATCTATGCGGGTGTGTGCCGGGAACTTTTTGAACCCGCTACAGCTTGTGCTGTAGCACAACGACTTAAACTTTCAGCAGACACGCAAATTTATGATGTGTCGAATGCCTGCCTGGGAATGTTGAATGGCATTATCGAGTTATCCAATCGGATTGAGCTAGGACAAATTCGTGCCGGGATGGTGGTCAGTTGTGAATCGGCCAGAGAAATAAACGACTTGATGATTGAAGAGATGCTGGCAGATCCGCAGATGCAAAAACTCAGCCTGTCCCTGGCGACCTTAACCGGAGGTTCGGGTGCCTGCGCCATCATTATGACCGATGGGTCGTTCAATACCGATCCGGCCCCGAAGTTGTTAGGTGCGCTCGCCCAGTCAGCGCCACAATTTCATGAGCTATGCCGCTGGGGAATGCTCCCGGATGAGACGAGTTTGCAATATGCCGATTGTCCCCCACAATTGCGTCAGCGAATGCAGACCGATTCCGTCAACGTATTGAAACATGGCATCGAACTCGGCAAACAGACCTGGGATAAATTCCTTGCCCACCTACAGTGGCAGCCGAGCAGCGTAGAGCGGGTGATCTGTCATCAAGTCGGCTCAGGTCACCAACAGCAGGTCTTGCAGGCATTAGGCGTTGATTTAAATAAAGATTTTTCCAGTTTTGCATTTCTTGGCAATATGGGCACAGTCTCACTGCCTATCACTGCAGCTTTGGCGAGGCAACGCCAGGCGCTTCATACGGGTCAACGGGTCGCCTTTCTGGGGATTGGTAGTGGTTTGAACTGCATGATGCTTGGCTGGCAATGGTAGCCAAATTCAGTTCAGGCACCTGGCGAACGATTCATGGCCAGCAGATGCATGTCATTGACCACGGCCCGCGCCAGGATGCACGTGGGACACTGGTCATGGTTCATGGTAATCCGACATGGAGTTATTATTTTCGTCGATTGCTTGCGCATTTTGGTCGTCAGTATCGCTGTATTGCACCGGATCACATCGGTATGGGACTGTCCGGCAAGCCAAGCGGTAGCGATTATCCCTACACATTAGGCCAACGGATCGCCGACTTGGATAATCTCCTAGAACAACTTGAGGTGCGCGGCCCCATTACTCTGATGATGCACGATTGGGGTGGCATGATAGGCATGGGCTACGCTATCGGCCACCGCTCCCGTATCGACCGTCTTATTCTCTTGAACACGGCGGCTTTCCGATTGCCATCAGACCATAGCCTGCCATGGTCGTTACGGTTGTGTAGAACGCCAATACTCGGTGCGTTAGCGGTACGGGGGATGAACCTGTTTTGCGCCGGGGCCCTTCGCTATTGCATCCGCAATGCCCAGTTAAGCAATTCCGATCGAAATGCATATCTTGAACCCTACAATAACTGGGCGAATCGAATCGCGGTACTCAAATTCATACAGGACATTCCTTTATGTCCCGACGACCCAAGCTATGCCTGTGTGCAAAACATCGAGCACCATCTGGCGAATTTTAAAGATTGCCCGGTACAAATTTTTTGGGGTGGACGAGATTTTGTCTTTACTGATGCTTTTCTTGATCGTTGGCGTGAGATTTTGCCGCAGTCCGAGGTGCATCACTTTCCCGAGGCAGGCCATTATGTTCTTGAGGATGCCTACGCCCAGATTATTCCCAAATTGGAATTGTTCCTGGGTACTTAGATAAATGGCTTCTCCAGTCCACTCAAGCCTGGCGGCGGCCAATGCCAATATTGCCGGGCACTTGACGATGATGGCCCGCAGTCAGCCACAACGCCTGGCCATCGCCTGTGCAAAATGGTCGCTTTGGCCGGGGCGCACAAACTTTAATGAACTGAGTTTTAAACAACTCGATGACTGGAGCCACAATATTGCCCAGGGATTGCTTAAACAGGGTATAGGCAAAGGCACCAGAGTTGCACTTCTGATCCCGCCTGGTCCTGAATTTTTCGCTACCGTTTTTGCCCTGATGAAAATCGGCGCCATCATGATTTGCATCGATCCTGGTATCGGCATCTGGGCACTTGGACGCTGTCTTGACAAGGCACGGCCACGTGTAATGATTGGTTCGCCCAAAGCGCATCTGGCCCGTTGGATTTTTGGCTGGGGACGTGACAGCAATCAATTCAATATTTTCACTTCAAAGACCGCTGTTGAATTCCCGGGGGAGCGTTGCTCAACATTGACCTTGTCAGCACTCGTGGCAATGGGTGGGCAGGTGGAATCTGCAGCCGAGAACATCATGCTGGAAAGTGATCCAGCCGCAATACTTTTTACCAGCGGTAGCACGGGCCCACCCAAGGGAGTGATCTACAGCCATGGGAATTTTCAAGCCCAGGTGCACCTGCTGCGCGAGTGCTACGGCATACGCCCCGGTGAGGTTGATCTCAGCACCTTCCCCTTGTTCGCATTATTTGCGCCAGCGTTGGGAATGAGCGCAGTTATTCCGAACATGGATTTTACCCGGCCGGCTCGAGTACGCCCTGGCAATATCATCAACGCAATCCATCATTATGGCGTCACCAGCCTGTTTGGGTCCCCCGCCCTGCTACGCAGATTGGGTCGCTGGAATCGGCGGCGACAGCTGACGTTACCGAGTCTGCGCAGGGTGTTGTCAGCTGGAGCACCAGTACATGCATCCGTATTGACTGATCTGGTGCCAATGCTCAAATCGCCCACCTGTATTCATACGCCCTATGGCGCTACCGAAATTCTCCCGGTTACCACCATTGCGAGTGATGAACTTCTGACACAGACCGCAGCCGAAACTGATCATGGCAAAGGAATTTGCGTTGGTCGTGCTGTACCCGGCGTACAGATCAGGATTCTTGCTTTACATGACGAGACGAAGACTCAGTGGTTGCACGATTCTCAAACGGGTGAAATAACCGTCAGCGGACCTAATTTGAGTCAGGGTTATGATCGCAACGAAGCGGCTCAGGCTCGGGCGCGATTTACCGACAAGGATGGCCGAATTTGGCATCGAATGGGCGATACGGGATATTTGGATGCGCAAAGGCGTTTGTGGTTTTGTGGACGCCTCGCCCATTGCGTCATCACACCGGAGCGTGTGTATTTTCCGATCCCCTGTGAAGGGGTATTCAACGTGCATCCGGATGTCAATCGTTGCGCTCTGGTCAAGCTGGCAACAGCGGCCGGAATTCGCCCCGGACTATGTGTCGAACTGGAAACCATCACAGTCGCCAATCAACGATCTGAAATACGCGCCGATTTGTTGGCACTTGGTCGTAAATTTCCTCACACATGTGATATTCGCGACATATTTTTTCACCCGGCATTTCCGGTAGACATTCGCCACAACGCCAAGATTAACCGTGAACGCCTTGGCAAATGGGCAACGGCTTTGGCACGGTGAACGTTCTAATCACGGGTGGCAGTGGATTTTTAGGTCGCTATATTGCGCGATTACTGGCTGTAGATGGGCATTGTGTCAGCAGCTTCAGCCGCGGTCACGTGCCGGTACCCGGGGTGAATGATATTGAATACCATTACGGTGATATTAGCGATACTAAAGCCCTTCAGCAGGCGGCGACAGGTTGTGATGCCGTCATCCATTGTGCAGCAAAGGCGGGGGTCTGGGGTGCGGAGAGTGAATATTTCAGAATCAATGTTGAGGGGACCCTGAATGTTATTTCAGTCTGCCGTAAGCTCAAGATTCGGCGACTGGTGCACACCAGCTCCCCAAGTGTGGTCTTTACCGGTCGTGACGAAAAAGGCATCGATGAATCGACACCGTACGCAAAAAAGTTTCTCGCTCATTACCCGCGTACCAAGGCCCTGGCTGAACAAGCGGTAGTGGCGGCCAATGGGCCGGAACTGGCCACAGTTGCATTACGACCGCATTTAATTTGGGGTCCCGGAGATCCCCATCTCGTACCAAGAATATTACAGCGCGCCCAATCAGGGCGACTGGCATTGCCAGGTGATGGTGCGAACCGGGTCGATTCGACCTATGTTGAAAATGCTGCCATAGCGCACGTGCTGGCACTGAAAAAACTGGCACCCCATAGCCATTGTTCCGGGAAAGTATATTTTATAAGCAATGGTGAACCGCTGCGGATGGATGAATTGTTAAACAATATCCTCAGTGCGGCAGGAATGCCTGCAGTCAATCGACACATCCCGGCACAACTCGCATATTCCACAGGTGCTCTTTTGGAACTCGCCTATCACTGTCTGAGAGTCCAGGCTGAACCCCCGATGACTCGCTTTATTGCCCGGCAACTTTCAACACATCACTGGTTTAGCCTGGAACGGGCACGTGCAGATCTTGATTATCACGCCGATATCAGTTTAACAGAGGGTTTTAAACGGCTAAGTGCAGTGCTGTTGGCAAAGCGCTAAATGGCTGTCGCGGAGTAACCCGCCTCCCCTATCAGGGGAGGCTTTCACGTACCTCAAGCATTTTAGTGTTGCCAATCAGCACACATGCTGCTGGTGACAAGCACCCTTATTCTTCGGCAGTAATGGCCTTCATGCTCAGGCGGACTCGTCCCTGTTTATCCACCTCTAGAACCTTGACCCTGACGACATCACCTTCGCTGAGTTTGTCGCTGACTTTCTCAACCCGTTCTTCGGAAATTTGTGAAATGTGTACAAGGCCATCCTTGCCGGGAAGAATATTAACAAAGGCGCCAAAATCCATTAACCGGGCGACCTTACCTTCATAAATCATTCCGACTTCAACATCAGCGGTCAATTGTTCAATGCGTTTACGCGCTGCCAGACTGGCGGCATTGTCAACGGAGGCAATTTTAATCATGCCATCATCATCAATATCAATCGTGGTCCCGGTCTCTTCAGTGATTGAACGTATGGTTGCACCACCCTTGCCGATAACATCGCGAATTTTATCAGGATTGATTTTGAAACTGATGATACGCGGGGCGTAATCGGACATGTCTTCACGACTGTGGGTGATGGTTTTAGCCATTTCACCAAGAATATGCAGGCGTCCGGCCTGGGCCTGCTCGAGCGCGGTTTGCATAATCTCCCGGGTAATGCCATCGATTTTAATATCCATCTGTAAGGCGGTAATTCCAGACTCAGTCCCGGCGACTTTAAAATCCATATCACCAAGATGATCTTCATCACCCATTATGTCGGACAGCACTTTGAATGTATCACCCTCCTTGACCAGACCCATGGCGATGCCGGCAACGGGTGCTTTCAGCGGCACGCCGGCATCCATCAGGGACATGCTGGTACCACATACAGACGCCATTGAACTGGACCCATTGGACTCGGTGATTTCAGAAACGACACGCACAACGTACGGAAATGCGTCCATATCCGGCATAACTGCCTGTATTCCCCGCTTGGCCAGGCGTCCATGGCCAATTTCTCTGCGCTTCGGGGTCCCTACCCGGCCGGTTTCGCCAACGCAATATGGAGGAAAGTTATAATGGAGCATGAATGACTCACGGTGCTCGCCTTCGAGAGCATCAATGATTTGCGCATCCCGACCGGTTCCCAGCGTTGTAACGACAATGGCCTGGGTTTCCCCCCGGGTAAACAACGCTGAACCATGCGTGCGTGGCAATACACCGACCCGCGTGGTGATAGGACGTACGGTATGTGTGTCCCGACCATCAATTCGCGGTTCACCACCTAAAATACGACCGCGGACAATACGTTTTTCCAGCGCACCAAAAGCCCCGGTAATTTGTGCATGGCTCCAATCCTGACCCTCTACATCCAGCAGTTTTTCCTCAAGTGCAGCATGGATCTGTGACAAACGATCACGTCGCTCAAGTTTATCTGTAATACTGTAGGCGGCAGCGACATCGGCTTGTGCCAATGCATCGGTCTGATCAAGCAGAGCTTGATCAGTTTCCGGTGCCTGCCAGTCCCAATCTGGGTTCGCTACTTCAGACACCAGTTCCTGAATCATATTTATTGCAGACTGCATTTGCTCATGGCCGTACATGACGGCGTCGAGCATGACTTTTTCGGGAAGCCCATTAGCTTCAGACTCAACCATCAGCACCGCCTGACGGGTACCGGCAACCACCAGATTCAGGCTTGATTCGTTTAATTGGCTATAGGTCGGATTCAAGACATACTGGTCATCAATATAGGCGACTCTGGCCCCACCGACCGGACCATTAAAGGGCAGCCCCGACAAGGCGACGGCTGCAGATGCACCTATTAAAGCCGGAATATCCGGATCAACTTCAGGATCCAGCGACATGACGGTGGCGATAACCTGAACTTCCTGTTGGAAGCCTTTTGGAAAACAGGGTCGCAGTGGCCGGTCAATCAGGCGAGCTGTCAGTGTTTCCTTTTCACTGGGACGACCTTCACGTTTGAAAAATCCGCCGGGTATTTTACCCGCCGCGTAGGTTTTTTCGCGATATTCAATGGTTAGCGGAAAAAAACCACGGTCGTCGGCACCCTCACGCCGACCCACTGCGGTGACCAGGACCACGGTATCACCCAGGCTTGCCAGCACCGCGCCACCGGCCTGGCGGGCTATTTCACCTGTTTCCAGTACCAGTTCACGATCTCCGTAGGGGATACTCTTACGTATGGGGGTTGTCATTAGATTTCCTTAGATAGGCTTTTATACAATGAGGATATGGTTTCGCGGCGACAATCGTCTATTGCCGACCAAACAGACAAACGGCGACTCCAATCACGAGGCCGCCGTTTACCAGAAAATGTGTTCATGCGCTACAGCGAGGCTGTAACTTACTATCTGCGCAAGCCCAGCTTGGCAATCAAATCCCGATAGCGATCGAGATTTTTATTCTTCAGATAGTCGAGCAATTTACGACGCTGGCTGACCATTTTCAGCAACCCCTGGCGGGAATGGTGATCGTGGATATGCGTACGGAAATGTTCTGTCAGGTGGACAATCCGCGCGGTTAACAACGCGACCTGCACCTCCGGGGATCCGGTATCTGCTGTACCACGTCGATATTGCTCGACAACCTCTTCTTTCTTCGCTGCATCAAGCGACATTGACTGTATCCAAGACTGTGTTAATGGGCGCGTATTCTAGCGTCCAATGGGGATTAAGAAAAGCCCGAATTGCATGTTAGCAACAGCACAATTCAGACAAGTAACCTTCGCGGGGCAATGCGCCCATCATCCAATACTTCACCGACGCCCAGAAATTGCTGGTTTTTAGAATACATCCTGACCAGGCCCTCAGTTGGCGCTTTCGGCACGATAATGGCCTGCCCCTGACGCAGATAAAACGTACTGCTTTCTGCTAACTCAACCCGTGGACAGTGCTCCAATGCGGTATCAACAGGCAATAATAAGGCATCCAATGCTTCTGTCCCCTTGCTCTGTGCGATGGCTTCAACTTCACTGAGAGGTACCATCCTCTCGGCATTGAACGGACCTACCATGGTGCGGCGCAACTTGCTGACGTGGGCGCCACAACCGAGACGGTCACCAATATCGGTCGCCAGGGTGCGCACATAAGTGCCTTTACTACAATGTATTGATACATCCAGATGTGATTCATCATGGTGAAGCAACGATAGTTCATGAATTTTTAATTGTCGTGCTTCTCGCTCGACTGTCTGGCCTTTATAGGCGAGTTCATAGAGTCGTTTACCTTCGTGCTTCAGGGCTGAAAACATAGGCGGGACTTGTTCTATTTCACCCCGAAATTGTTCCAGAACGGTTTCCAACTGCGCGTGCGTATAGGCCTGCACCGGATGCCTGGACAGCACTTCGCCCTCAGCATCCCCTGTGCTGGTACAACTGCCGAGAGTAAAGGTCGCCAAATACCGTTTGTCTGCCTCCAGTAAGTAGCCGGACATTTTGGTTGCTTCACCAAAACAAATAGGTAACAACCCGTTCGCCGGGCTATCAAGACTGCCTGTATGCCCGGCTTTACGGGCCTGAAACAATCCTTTGACACGTTGTAATGCGGCGTTGGAACGTAACCCTGAAGGTTTGTCCAATAACAAGATGCCATTCACAGAACGGCCGCGCTGTTGTCGTTTGCGACCCATCTTACTTCGGGGCGGCTGCTGCTTTAAGCAAAGAGGCGATTCGGTCACTGCGATCCAGACTGGAATCGTATCGAAACTGTAATTGAGGTAGATATCTCAGGCGTACGCGCTTTGCCAGTTTATGGCGTAAAAATCCGGCAGCGTGGTTCAGTGTCTTGATGATTTCATCGACATCACTGTGATCAGGTGCGTAGATAAAGACGTGTGCTATTCGCATATCAGGGGTCAGTTCAACGCCTGAGACCGTCAACCCCTGCGTGCGCGGATCGCTGAGTTCAGTCAATAATAGTGACGCAACTTCGCGATTGATCTGATCCGCAACGCGCTGTTTCCTGGAATAAGACTGAGTTTGCATTCGCTACCGGTGACGATTACTGGATCCTGGAGTGGACTCAGAGGCTTCGTTTTACCTCGATACGCTCAAAAACTTCAATCTGATCGCCATTTCTGATGTCGTTATAGTTTTTAACACCAATACCGCATTCAATTCCTGCCTTGACTTCATTGATATCGTCTTTGTGACGCCGTAGTGATTCAAGCTCTCCTTCGTATATCACAATATGATCACGCAGCACTCTTATCGGGTTATGACGTTTGACGACGCCCTCAGTGACCATACAGCCGGCAATGTCACCAAAACGTTTCGAACGAAAGACATCACGCACTTCTGCGTTGCCGATGATGGTTTCGCGAATTTCTGGCGCCAACATGCCGGACATGGCGGCTTTCACCGTATCGATGACATCGTAGATAATACTGAAGTAATGCAGACTGAGTCCTTCAGACTCGATCATTCGGCGCGCTGCGCTATCAGCTCTGACGTTAAAACCAATGATTGTTGCTTTGGAAGCCATGGCCAGATTTACGTCCGTTTCACTAATGCCGCCTATTCCGCTGGCCACAATTTCAACATGGACTTCGTCTGTGGCCAGGTTCCCCAATGCTTCACGTAATGCTTCAATTGAACCATGCACATCCGCTTTGATGACGACGGATAAGCTTTGATCTCCACTCTCAGTCATCTGTGCAAACATATTTTCAAGCTTGCTGGCCTGTTGCCGGGCCAGACGTACATCACGCTCCTTTCCATAGCGAAAGCTGGCAATCTCACGGGCCTTGCGATCATCATCGACCACCAGTGCTTCGTCTCCGGACTTGGCTGGGCCGGACAAACCGAGCACTTCGACAGGAGTTGACGGACCTGCAGAGGTGATTTCCTGGCCTAAATAATCGATCAGGCTGCGTACTCTGCCAAATTCCTGACCGGCAAGAAGAATATCGCCTTTATGCAGCTCCCCACTTTGGACCAGTACGGTTGCCACGGCGCCACGGCCTCGATCAAGGCGTGACTCGATGACCGTTCCGCTTGCCGGGCCAGTCACCGGGGCATCCAGTTCCAGCACTTCGGCCTGCAACAGGACAGCATCCAGCAAATCATCAATGCCTTCGCCAGTATGTGCTGATACATTGACGAAGACTGTATCGCCACCCCATTCCTCAGGAATGACCTCATAATTGGATAATTCCTGCTTGACGCGTTCAGGCTCCGCTTGATGTTTATCGATTTTATTGACCGCGATAATCATCGGTACACCGGCAGCCTTTGAGTGCTGAACGGCCTCGATTGTTTGCGGCATAACACCGTCGTCCGCCGCCACAACCAGGATCACAATGTCGGTAACCCGGGCACCACGGGCTCGCATTGCAGTAAATGCTGCGTGACCGGGAGTATCAAGAAAAGTGATAACCCCTTTATCCGTCGATACTTTATAGGCACCAATATGCTGCGTTATGCCACCCGCCTCACCCGCCGCAATTTTAGTTTTACGGATATAGTCAAGTAATGAAGTTTTGCCGTGATCGACATGGCCCATGATGGTAACTACCGGGTTGCGAGGTATAGCTTCCCGAGTGTCATCCTGAATATGGAGCCCCTCTTCGATGGCATTTTCTTTCAGTAATTTTGGAATATGACCAAGTTCTTCCACCAGAACAGCCGCTGTTTCCTGCTCTATAACCTGATTAATCGTGGTCATGGTGCCAAGGTTCATCAGCGCTTTAATTAATTCAGCACTCTTCAAAGACATGCGCTGGGCGAGCTCGGCCACGGTAATCGTCTCAGGGATCGTGATTTCCTTCACTACCGGGGCTGTAGGCTCCTGAAAACCGTGGCGTGTCGCCGTCGTAGAAATCACTGGACCTGATTTTTTCGGCTTTTTACGTCTGCGACCACGCTTATCGCTGGCCACGTGCAGTTCTTTACGATCTTTATCGCCTCGATCCGCTTTGCGCGAATGTTTTGGCGGCCGATCCGTACGCTTATGCTCGTTTTGAGCCTGCTCAAGTTTAGCCTGTTTCTGCGCTAATTCTTCGGCACTGACAGTGATTTCAGCCGGAGCCTCGGTTTCTTCAACCACGGTGACTGGTTCTTCAACTTCTGCTTCGGGTGCAGGTTTGGGCTTTGCCGGTTGTTGTTTTGGACGCAACATTTCCGCCCGTTCCCGCGCCTCTATGTCAGCCCGCAAATCCGCATCCAAGTCTTGCTGGTGGCGTTTTGCTTCGTTATGCAGTGCCCTTTTTGATTCTTCAAGGCTGGATTTCTGCTCACTCGTTGGCTGCGCTGGCACCTGTTCAACAGGGGCAGCGTCCGTGCTGGGTTTGCGTCGGCCCAACGTCCGTCGTTTACGCACCTCGACAGTGACAGTTTTGCGTCTCCCTGCGGTGGCAGATGCAACTTTTAATTCACTGACTGATTTTCGCTTCAGGCTGATGCGTTTCGGTTTAGCCGCAACTGCTGTTCCATCTTCATCACTGTGAAGCTTGCGTAAGTGTTCAAGCAATTGTGTCCGTTCAGTTGCGTTGACCGCATCGTCAGCACTACTGTGCGACAGGCCGGATTCGCCCAGTTGCGCCAGCATGCGATCAACAGGTATCCCGACCTGTTCCGCAAGTTGTTTCACAGTTACATCAGCCATCTGTTTCGACCCCTATAATTCATCAGTTCTGGGCCTCATCTTCGAACCAGATTTTACGCGCTTCCATTATTAAACTGCCGGCACGGGCCTGATCTACATCGCAGATATCCAGCATGTCATCTACGGCCAATTCGGCTAAATCTTCCCGTGTGGCTACGCCATGACGTGCCAGGACGCTAGCCAGGTCGTCATCCATCCCTTCAAGTGTCAATAAATCTTCCGCCGGAGGCTGATCGCTGAGGCCTTCTTCACTGGCAATTTCCCTGGCCAACAGTGTATCTTTGGCGCGTGACTGGAGTTCCCGGACAATGTCCTGATCAAACTCTTCGATCTCCAGCATTTCTTCTTCAGTGATATAAGCGACTTCCTCTATGGACGTAAAGCCTTCCTGTTGCAAAATTGTTGCGACTTCATCATCCACAGCCAACTGATCCCGAAACACTTGCAGTATTCGTTCTGCTTCTTTCTCGCCTTTCTCATCCGCCTGAACTTCAGTCATTACGTTCAATTCCCAGCCGCATAACTGGCTGGCCAACCTGACATTTTGCCCCCCGCGTCCAATTGCCTGGGACAGTTGTTCTTCAGCTACTGCCACGTCCATGGATTGGCGATCTTCATCAACGACAATCGCCGATACTTCGGCTGGTGACATTGCATTAATGACATATTGAGCGGGATTTTCATCCCACAAGATGATATCTACCCGTTCACCGGCGAGTTCGTTGGAAACGGCCTGAACCCGCGAACCGCGCATTCCGACACAGGCGCCAACCGGGTCTATTCTGGACACATTCGTGCGAACCCCGATTTTAGCTCGTGAGCCTGGGTCTCGGGCACATCCCATCTGCTCGATCAAACCTTCGCCTATTTCAGGCACTTCCAGGCGAAATAATGCGACCATCAATTCAGGTGCAGTCCGGCTTACGAATAACTGTGGTCCTCGAGGTTCAGGACGAACCTCACGCAGATACCCGCGCAGGCGATCCCCTGGACGGATCAGTTCTCTTGGAATGATCTCTTCGCGCAGAATTATGGCTTCGGCATTGTTACCAAGATCTAAAATAATATTGCCTCGTTCCAGTCTTTTAACAGTCCCGCTGACCAACTCGCCTACTTTTGACTCGTATGCATCGACAACCTGTCTACGTTCAGCTTCTCTGACTTTTTGCACGATAACCTGTTTGGCGGTCTGTGCGGCGATACGTCCAAAGTCAACGGAATTGATCTCTTCTTCAATAAAATCACCTGCTTGTACGTCAGGATTTAGCTTCTTGGCCTCGCTCAATCGCAACTCATGCTCCGGCAGGTAGACATGAATCAGCCTCTGCCTGGCTATTTCCGGATCTTCATTTTCAGACACTTCTTCTGGAAGTTCCGGTAATAAAGCAGCATCTTCGACCAGATACTCATCAGCGATGACTTCCCAACGGCGAAACGTCTCATAATCCCCTGTGGTTCGATCAATCGCCACTCGCACCACGATATCCTCTTCGTGACGTTTGCGCGTGGCACTGGCAAGTGCAGCCTCAATCGCCTCAAAAATGACTTCAGGTGATATGCTTTTTTCGTTGGATACAACTTCAACGACAGTAAGTATTTCCTTGCTCATCTCACTCACTCATCGGGCACTGTGGTGACTTCTTCACCCCTCGGCCGGCTTCAGGATTAGAATCGACCACCAAACGTGCCGATGTAATATTTTCCAAAGGCAGATGCTCTTGTGTTCCATTAACAACAAGCAGTACATCTGTGTTCTTTATCCCTTTTAACACACCTGTGAAATTTCGCTGTCCATGCACAGGTATCGTCATACGCAACTTGGCGGTACGACCGCAAAATTGCAGGTACTGCTCAGCACTGAACAGTGGGCGTTCCGTCCCGGGTGAAGACACTTCCAGAGTGTAGTTTTCACGGATACAATCTTCTACGTCCAGCGTGCCGCTGACCTGCCCGCTGACCGCCGCACAATCGTCCAACGTTATGCCATTCTCATGATCAATGTACAGGCGCAGTATTGCCGGTGTTGACCCATGCAGGAATCTCACACCGAGCAATTCATAGCCCAGTGCGTTTACTCCAGGCTCCAGGAGCGAGTGTAAGGTTTTTTCCTGTCCGTACATTCTTATGTCACACGTCGTATCGATTTTTGATGTTGCCAATTTTTGATGTTGCCAATTTTTGATGTTG
>CAZAWX010000008.1:0-40776 GCA_964488985.1 uncultured Ectothiorhodospiraceae bacterium | reverse complement strand
GTGATTGGGGATGGTGTTCGGATTGGTGCGAATACATGCATTAAAGATGCCGAAATTGCCTCGGGCACGGAAATTCTGGCGAACTGCATGATCGATTCCGCCCAGGTGGGTGCGGCGGCACGAATTGGGCCTTATGCCCGCTTACGACCCGGCGCCAAAATTGGCGACCAGGCCCACGTAGGAAATTTTGTTGAAGTTAAAAACTCCACGATCGGTAAAGGCTCCAAAGCCAATCACCTGACGTATCTTGGTGATAGCGATGTGGGGGCCGATGTCAATGTGGGTGCCGGGACTATCACCTGTAATTATGACGGGGTTAATAAATACCGGACGGTGATTGGTGATGGTGCATTTATTGGATCCGGAGTTGAATTGGTTGCGCCGGTAACGGTGCATCCAGGGGCAACGATCGGTGCCGGCTCAACGATAAGCAAAGATGCTCCGCCGCAGACGTTGACACTGGAGCGTGCTGTACAGACGACGTTGCCTGGCTGGCAAAGGCCTGAAAAAATTTGATGTAAAATTCGGCGTTTCCCTGGGAGTCCGTTGTCTATCGGGCTCTGGGCGAGCGCTTGCCGTACCATTAATGGCTCAAGACAAGGCCCTGACCGGGTAGGTGTTTTTTTGCCAGTTTGTACCCACGGAGATTGTTTTATGTGTGGAATTGTCGGAGCTGTTGCGGAGCGAAACGTAGTTCCCATTCTTATGGAAGGACTGCGGCGTCTTGAATATCGAGGTTATGATTCCGCTGGCATTGCGATTTTGACAGAACCGGGTGAGTTAGTCAGAACCAGAGCCGTGGGCAAGGTAGCAAAACTCCAGGCAAAACTCGTCAGCAATCCCAGTGAAGGCCACTGCGGAATCGCCCATACCCGCTGGGCCACGCATGGTCCAGCCACCGAAGCAAATGCCCATCCACATCTGGCCGCCGATACGATTGCCGTGGTGCATAACGGCATCATTGAGAATTTTGCTGAACTGCGCAGCAAATTGCAGGCAGATGGATGTACCTTTGAATCGGAAACCGACACCGAGGTCATTGTCAATTTAATCCTGCGCCTGGTCAGGAGTGGTCAGACGTTACTCGCAGCCGTGCAACAGGCGGTTACTGAACTTAAAGGCGCCTACGCAATTGCTGTATTGAATGTCAACGAACCTGAACAGGTCGTGGCGGCCCGTATGGGTAGCCCGTTGGTCATCGGCATTGGTCTTGGCGAGCATTTTCTGGCCTCTGATATGGCTGCTTTGATCCCGGTTACGCAGCAATTCATCATTATGGAACAAGGTGAAGTGGCACAGATCAGTCGTGAAGGTGTCACGCTGATGAATGCGGCAGGCGACTTGGTGGAGCGCCAAATTGTAATCAGCGACCAAAGCGCGGATGCGGTTGAGCGCGGGGAATACCGCCACTACATGCTTAAAGAAATTTTTGCACAACCCGATGCAGTGAGTGCCACGTTAGCGGATCGCCTGGGGGAGAAACAGATTCTTGAAGGCGCTTTTGGGCCCGCAGCAACGGCGTTATTTGATCAAGTCAAGGCGATACAAATTATCGCTTGCGGTACCAGTTATCACGCGGGTTTAGTGGCGCGCAACTGGTTCGAAGGATTGGCAGCAATACCGTGTCGGGTTGAAGTGGCCAGTGAGTTTCGCTACCGGCATCCGGTTGTAGAACCCGGAACGATGATTGTGGCTATTTCACAATCAGGCGAAACTTTGGACACCATAGAAGCATTGCGTTTCGCTAAACATAGTGGTTTTGGCAGCAGTCTTGGAATCGTCAATGCGCCTGAGAGTTCTTTGGTGCGTGAGGCCGATCTGGTGCTGATGACCCGGGCTGGGCCGGAAATTGGTGTAGCCTCAACCAAGGCATTTACAACCCAATTGGTTTCCTTGCTGATGCTGGTCTGTGTTTTGGGTAGGCGTCATGGACTTAGTGTCGAGATGGAAGCAGGCATCGTGGCACAATTACATAAGCTTCCAGACTCTTGCCGAAGGGTGTTGGCTCTGGATGAGCAAATCAGTATTTTAGCCGGACATTTCTCTGAAAAACACCACGCACTGTTCCTTGGCCGTGGTGTGCAATATCCAGTGGCGATGGAGGGGGCCTTGAAGCTCAAGGAAATCTCTTATATCCATGCAGAAGCGTACCCTGCCGGTGAACTCAAGCACGGCCCGTTAGCCTTGGTAGATGCTGATATGCCGGTCGTTGTAGTGGCGCCCAATGACAGTCTGCTGGAAAAACTTAAAGCCAATATGGAAGAGGTGCGAGCGCGCGGTGGCGAACTCTATGTGTTTGCCGACCATGAAGCCGGAGTTCGCTCGGGAGAAGGGGTGCATGTGATGGAAATTGGTGATGTGGGAGAAAATGTCGCTCCCGTAATCTATAACATACCGTTGCAACTGCTCGCCTACCATGTCGCGGTATTAAAAGGCACTGACGTGGACCAACCACGTAATCTCGCTAAATCAGTCACTGTAGAATAAATCAGTTATTATCTGGAATGCCTGCTGATGAATCATATTGGAAATATAGATCAAAAACCAATTATAGGGATTACTACATATGGTCGTGTGGAAAAGGATTTGTCCACACCGAACTATGACAAATTGCTTGTTTCCCCTCAACAATATGCTGACAGCATTTTGCGTGCCGGTGGCGTGCCGGTATTGTTGACTCCCTGTATCAATGACTGGAGTCGAGTAATGAGGGGTATTGATGGGGTGCTTTTTACTGGTGGGGCTGATTTGAATCCAGCGACCCACGGCGCTGATCCGTCGCATCCATCACTGACAAGCATTGATGATGAACGCGACACATCAGAACTTGAGTTGATACGTTATTTGGCAGCGGAAGGTCAGAAACCTGTTTTGTGTATTTGCCGGGGATTTGAGCTCATCAATGTGGCATTCGGCGGCACACTGCACATTGATATCGATAGCTTCGACAGCCAGATCCGTCACCGCCAGGATGATGGCGGCTGGGTCCTGCACGAGATTGAAGTGAGTGAGGGTACGCGGATGGCAAAGGCGATGGGCACACTTCAGGCGACAACCACCTCAGGCCACCATCAGGCGATAAACACGCTTGCAGAGTGCTTCGAGATCTCTGCGCGTGCTCCGGATGGGATCATCGAGGGAATAGAGCATCGAACTCATCCATGGATGGTGGGTGTACAATGGCACCCGGAAACAACCGCACATTATGATCCTAGCCAACAGGCATTATTCGATGCCTTCGTCCAACAGGCCGGGCGCTGATCTGTCTATGGTATTTGTCAGAACTTCAGGCTGTATAAATTGCAAAGACACAATACAGTCGTCAGGCGCACAGTCGTCAGGCGCGGGCTGAAATAAAATTTCCTCTCTGAGTATTGAACAAGACAGTAATAAAACGGCTGCCGATTGAGATCCCTTCAGGGTTGGATTGCCTGTGCATGATTTTAGCGACACACTGAAAGTAGTCATTGTCCACCTTGATGATCTGATCGCGTTCCAAGCGTTGTGCAGTGATAAAACGCAGACCATCAGGGGACAAATCCTCAATCCAACCATGTCGAATTCCCCCCGGCCACTCAGTATAGTAATTTAAATGGCCTTGTTGGGAGACACGTGACAAACCGCGTTGCTTGCCAGATATGCTCTCCTTTGGAGCACTAAACAATGGGCTGGCGCACACAACGCACAAGTCATCGAAGTTTCCGCTTGGGCATTGGGCATGGGGCGATTTGCAGAAATGGCAATACTGCGTAATCAGTGGCTGGTAAGCAGAGCTGTGCCTGCCGGGGATCGTTGTCGGTACTGGCATATACTGAGCGGTGGCCCGATTGACATCAGTATCTTGAGACTTACTGCCAGAGGACTCGGTTGGCGGTGAATTTGTGCGGTGAGCCCCTTTTTTAAGACGCGCGTCATAGGCATTGCGCCGTTGCGAATCACTGAGTACTGCATAAGCCTCCTGAATTAGCTCCACCGGGATGCGTGGATTTCGCATCAACATTCGGTAACTTGCTGTAATGATGGCGGCAGGTGCGTCGGTTTGTATATTTAAAATTCGATAGTAATTACGCCGATTGGGGGTGTCCGTATACGTCGGCTCGGTTACGCGAGGGTAGGCGGCATAATCGCCAGCGAGCGCACCTTGGGATAATGCCTGGATATGAAAATCCTTCAATAACTGTTTATCGTACAACGCACGTTGTAGCGGGTCCTTCAAAACTTGGTAAGCCTGATTAATTTGGCTGGCTCTGCGATTATCGCCACCCAGATCCGGATGCAGACGCATTTTTTGTAGCAAAGTGCGGTAATTTGTTTTAATAACTTCGACAGGGGCATCAGGTTGCACCTGTAAGACACGGTAATAATTTCGACGATCTTGCATGTTTGAAAAGCGTTTTGAGGAATATAGGGGATGATTTATCGGCACCCCGGCTGAATTCTTTAGGAGGCGGGGCCCGGGTCAAAATAAAGTTGCTCTTATTGGCCGAATTTCCAGGCTGTGGCAAAGCAGGTCGAAATTAAAAAAAAGGCGTGGAACCAGGACCAATAGCGAAAACGTGTTGCAAGATGTTGGGGGTCACGGGTCGCGAGCATAAAGGGTCTGTTATCGGTGGCTTGGCGAATCATATTTATATCAGGCCGTGCGCGTAGTTCGCGATGCCGTTGTGCGACTTCCTGGTCGGCAGTTGCAACAGCACGCTGCCACTCCTCCATATCTATATTTCCATCCTGATTGGAATCAAAACGCTGGAACAGGCTTTGTTTGTCAGCTTTCCACTCCTTGAGTAAAGCGGCAATATCTGCTTTTGCATTTAAAGTACCATCAGCCCCACGCAGAGTGTGTAGATTGCCGATGACATAAAGTGGATCGCCTGTGCCAAGATACTGTGCCTGATAAGCATCGTCGCCAGAACTCCAGCACCAGGTGCGTGCGCCCAATACTTCGGCTTGTTCCGGATCGATTACACATGTACCACTGCCATCATCAAGCAAAAATAGTTCATCGCTAGTGATGCTTGAGACATGCATTTTCCGACTTGAAGTAGATTTCGCATTTTCCATAATTAGAACGCGATACCACAGGCAGGGCGGTAGTTGACCATAGACGAGCGCGTGTGCTCCCGGCATCAAGCGGGTACGGCCAAACAGTTCTACATAACCTTGTGCGGCACTGCGCAACAATGCTGTTGGCGTATCGGCAATGGTGCGATAGCGTTTATACGAAAGATGCCAGGCTATAATGGAACCAACGATGAGAATGCCTGTTGCGGTCGTTTCAATGGCGAATGCATCGGATTTTGAGCTATGAAAAAATAACAAGCCCGCAATAAACAAATAGCCTGCATGGACAAGGAATTGCGTGATGCCCTGTTTAAGGCCCTGGCTGTATAGCGCCCCGAGCAACGCTAAGTGGATGTTGAGCATTGTTACTGCGCTGACTATTGTTGTCCGAACAGTTTCCCAAGATTAACGTCTGCCTTTTCTTCAGTTGCGAATTCAAGCAGTGTTGCAGCTTTGAAATTAAACATACGGGCGACAATAACGTCGGGGAATTCTTCGATACCAATATTATTGATATTGACGGATTCGTTATAAAATTCGCGGCGATCAGCGATGGTGTTTTCTAGCCCTGTTATGCGGGTTTCCAGATGTTGAAAGCTTTCATTGGCCTTCAAATCCGGGTAGTTCTCCGCCAGGGCAAATAATTTGCCGAGACCCATACGCAGCATTCCTTCAGCGGCACCGAGTGCGCCAACATCCCCTCCTTCTCTGGCCTTCGAGACCTGGGAGCGTGCCTCAATGACACTTTGTAATGTCTGTGACTCATGGCGCATATATTCTTTACATGTGCTGATCAGTTTGGGTAACTCATCGTGGCGTTGTTTCAGCAAAACATCGATATTGCTCCATGCCTTGGAGACGCCATGTTTGAGATTGACCAGTCTGTTGTATATGCCAATACCATATAGAGCGGCAATGACAATAACAGCAAGAATGACGAGGCTGGTTGTGCCCATGTCCCGACTCCTTTTAAGTTCACGGAAGATGAAGATTATCGGTCTGTTCAGTGCTTTACCAGCGTCTTACAGCATTTTTAAATAACCGGTTCACTGAATTAAAGTATTGATGGGTTGCGCCGATAATTATTCTGGATATTACACACCCAAGTAAACAACTATGGTTGAGATTGCAGTCGATCATCGTAGTGAAGCAGCACGATGGAAACTCAAGTGCCTGGAGGCTTTGGACGCCAGCGAACAATTTTCTGTTCTGGCGAACGGCCGAGTGAGTGATCTGGCACATCTGCTTGGCAGGCTTGCCAGAGCGTTGCCACCGGGTAAAGCGAATGCTGCTTTAGCTAAAGATTTGTCGCGGATGTCCCAGGCGCTGTGCCGTCGTCCCTTTGATAAGGAACTAAACGAGGATATACGTGCTGGTTACAAGCGCCTGCTGAAAGTTGTTGAAGCACATGAATCCGAACAGTTGATTTTACTGTCGGCGCTCAAAGAAGCTGTTACTGAGTTGGAAAAACTGGCAGGGTCCTGGTTACTCAAACGCCGCCTGAGACGTTTCCAGAAAACCCTGCAGACGAATGATACTGCATCCATCAGCCATCTGGTTGAGGAGTTGAAAGACTTACAAAAAGCAACGCTGAAATCGCTGGCAAAAGCGGCTGAAAATTCCTCCCTGGACAAAGGAGATCCAGACCCGTCAGCGCCCGGTAATGACCTGGAAATCGATGCTGCTCAAACTGCTGAGCAAGCAGACAAAAATGCTGATCCAAGCCTGGGTCGCGAAAGCAACCCTGCCCTGGGACATCCACCGCAAAAGCCGGTGAGCGACACAGGAGTCGTCCAATCCGTAGCGGTGCAAAGCGTGGATTGGCCGGCTGTGCAAAAAGTGCTGGTGAGCCTGCTCGAGCGTGTGGAGACGGTACATGAAGCCAGTAAGCAGATTGAACAATTACGCCAGCAGGTGATGGCTGGCATGGATGACCAATCATTGGTCCCGCTTTTACAAAGGGTCCGGGACCTGTTTGATGCGTCATTGTCCGATTTGCGCGGTGAGTATCGTTTATTTCTTGATGCGGTGGATCAACGCCTGGGAGGTTTATTGTCTGGCCTGAATGATGCCCAGGTTCAAGGTCAGGAAGCGATTACCCTGCGTAATGAGTTCACGCAGGGTATCGAAACTGGATTCGCTAATATGCGCCATCAGGCGGGTACTGCTGAAAATTTGGGGAGTTTGAAGAATTCCATTACAAGTAATCTGCAACATCTGGGGCAGGTGTTACATGATTATAGTATCGAAAGTGATGCTCAAGTGGCCCGGGCAGAAGAACAGCTCAAGACCATGAGCAAGCGTCTTGCGCAGTTAGAAACCGAATCCCAGGCGGCTCGTCAGCAAATGGACCAACAACACTGTCTGGCATTTACTGACAGCCTCACAAGGATGCCGAATAGACGGGCATTGGAACAGCGTATGGCGCATGAATACGCCCAATGGGAACGTTACGGTGCACCTTTAACCATCGCCATGCTGGATATCGACCACTTTAAATGGGTGAATGATGAGCATGGTCACGCCGGTGGTGATCGGGCTCTGGAGTTAATTGCCAATATTCTTAAAAATCGCATCCGCCAGGTTGACTTTACAGCACGCTACGGCGGTGAAGAATTCGTGATTTTGATGCCCAGTACGACCCAGTCCCAGGCCGGTGACATGCTTGAACAGATCCGGTGTTTTATTGAGGATTGCGGGTTTAATTATCAGGGGCAACACGTGCAGATTACCGCATCGTGTGGATTCTCCGAGATTCGTGAGGGGGATGAAATCATGACCGCACTGGAGCGCGCCGATGCGGCCTTGTATCAAGCCAAGGAGGCAGGACGCAATAAAGTCGTGTGTGCGGACTGATTACCGGGTGTTCATGGTTACGCTTAAGAACCAACCAATGACTGGGTATTTATGTCGTTGCTGATTTCCAGAATGGCTTCAACGGCAATTGCCAGATCGTCGTGAACGTGAATGCCCTGGGTGTCGCTCAGTTCGGATTCTGTCTTTGTGCCGTTGCCGGTTCGTACCAGCCAGGGCTGTGCCCCCGCATTTCGTGCGGTTTCAATATCACGGAGTGAATCGCCGATAAAAGGCACATTTTCCAGGGAAATATGCAGGCGTTCGGCAATATTCAGTAACATCCCCGGATTGGGTTTACGACACTCGCAGTTTTTTCCAGGCAGGCAGGGACAGAAGAATATGGCTTCAATGTTGCCACCGACTTCCGCCAATTGGCGATGAAGTTTGGCATGGATTAGATTCAACTCGCTGATAGTGAATAGTTTTCTGCCCAAACCAGATTGGTTGGTCGCCAATACAACCCGCCAGCCCTGGCGGCTCAAACGGGCGATAGCGTCCAGACTACCGGGAATGGGTCGCCATTCGCCAGTATTTTTAATGTAGGCGTCCGAATCTTCATTAATGACGCCATCCCGATCGAGGATGACCAGCTTCATAGTGCATTTCCTGACATATGATCTGATAGTAGCTTACTGCGGGTGATTCGTGAACTTACTCTTACTCTTACGATCCGGTCAAAAGTGGTTTTATCGGCGGGATTTTTCGTACCCACCCCAACAGCTCTGTTAAACTGCGGGTTTTTCGTTATAAGGCTGATTGCTCAGAGGAGAACGCTGGCAATGATGGCAGAAACACCAGCACGGAAGAGCCCCTTCGCAGTGCGTAGTAGTATTGAGCAGGTTGAAGAGGGTGATGAACTTGCACCAAAGTTTGATGCGAATGGCTTGATCGCCGTCGTGACAACAGACGCCGAGTCAGGCGAATTGTTGATGCATGGCTACATGAATGGGCAGGCGATGATCAGGACAATTGAAACCGGTGAGGCACATTATTGGAGCCGCAGCCGTAACTGTTTGTGGCATAAGGGTGCGACCAGCGGCTTGGTCCAGTACGTGCGGCAGATGTGTATTGACGATGACCAGGACGCGGTTTGGTTGCGGGTTGACGTCGAGGGCGGTGCCAGTTGTCATGTCGGTTACCGGAGTTGTTTTTACCGCAGTATCCCCATAGGACCCATTCAACAAGGTTCGGTCATTGATCTGACATATACCGAGGCCGAGCGGGTTTTTGACCCCGTGCAGGTCTATGGGAATGCCCCGAACCCGACACAGCTTTAGATGCCCGGTTGACTCTCGATGACGCTACAATTGTTTAATACTCTGACCCGGACGAAGCAGGAATTCACGCCGCAGGATCCTCAGCGGGTAACACTGTATGTCTGCGGGCCAACGGTTTACAACTTTCCCCATATTGGCAATGCCCGTCCTGCAGTCGTGTTCGATGTCCTCTATCGGTTGCTGCAGGCAAGGTACCCGCAGGTTGTCTACGCCCGTAACATCACAGATTTGGATGACAAAATTAATGCAGCTGCCGCCGAGCAGGATGTTGATATTAAAGTAATTACCGATCGTTTTACGGAAATATATCACCAGGACATGCAGGCGCTAGGGGTGCTGCCACCCGTCATTGAGCCGCGTGCCACGGAACATATGCAGCAGATGATCGCGATGATCGGGAAACTCGTAGAGTTGGGTCATGCCTATGTGGCACAAGGGCATGTTTTGTTTGAGGTTGGCACCTATGCGCAGTACGGCGCATTGAGCCGGCGCAATCGCCGGGAGATGATTGCCGGGGCCAGGGTTGAAGTTGCACCTTACAAGCGTGATGCGGGCGATTTCGTAATGTGGAAGCCGTCCACCGGGACCCAGCCGGGGTGGGACAGCCCTTGGGGTTTTGGCCGCCCGGGTTGGCATACTGAGTGTTCCTGCATGATTGCAGAACATCTGGGGGAGACGATTGATATTCATGGCGGCGGCCACGATTTACAATTTCCCCACCATGAAAACGAAATAGCCCAAAGCACCTGCGCACATTCTGGACGTTTATTCAGCCGTTATTGGCTGCACAATGGCTTTGTTAACGTAAATTCTCAGAAAATGTCAAAATCAATCGGTAATGTACTGCTTGTGCGTAACCTGTTGCAGGATGCTCCCGGTGAAGCGATTCGCCTGGCGTTGCTCTCGGCTCACTACCGTAAACCGTTGGAATGGAATGATGAAACCGTGCAACGAGCCTTGCGTACGCTTGACAGAATGTATGCTGCCCTGGACGGGTATCAAGTTGATGAGCGCGAAGATGAGGTTGTCTGCGATGAGGTATCAGCGGCACTGAATGATGATCTGAATACACCCCAGGCGATTGCGGTACTTCATGAATATGCACATCAGGTGAATGTGGCAACCACTGACAGGCAGCGCCGAGAAGCTCAGGCCTTGCTATACTCCGGCGGTCGCCAGTTGGGCCTGTTACAGCAAGGTTGTAATGACTGGGTGGCTGCACGTCGTGGTGGTGTGGACGATCAAGAACAGGTAGAAGCATTAATTCAGGCTCGGGAAACGGCACGTCGTGAACGACAGTTTCAACGTGCTGATGAAATTCGTGACATGCTTACAGCCCAGGGCATCGTGCTGGAGGATGGCCCGGATGGGACGACTTGGCGCAAAGCGAAATAACGTGGTGAGTAAGAGCGAGATCGAAATACAGCGCACTGAGACATATCCGGTAAAGGGCTTGTTGTTGGCCATTAAGGCCTATCAGTACGTGCTGTCACCATGGTTGGGTCCAAGTTGCCGATATTTGCCGACCTGCTCGGAATATGCGCTGGAGGCAATCAAGGTACATGGATTGTGGTGGGGCGGCTGGCTGGCGCTGCGCCGTCTCAGTCGTTGCCATCCGCTAGGGGCAAGCGGTTTGGACCCGGTCCCGGCAACCAGGGATGCCATCCCACCGGCACAGCATTTGGGTGAGCGCAATGAGTAAATTATCTTACGTACTGCTAGCCTGCATGCTGTCGCTTAATGTCCAGGCACTTGAATTCAGTCTGCATAAAAACGAAGGCCAACTGCCTGGGCCTACCGTGTTGATCGTTGGCGGTATCCAGGGCGATGAGCCTGGCGGATTTAACGCCGCCTCGTTACTGGCAACTCACTATCGTATTGAACGTGGCCGCCTGTGGGTGGTGCCAAACTTGAATTTCGATAGCATCGTTCGCCGCTCACGTGGGCTAAATGGAGATATGAATCGTAAATTTCCAGAAATTTCACCCCAGGATCCCGATTATCCCGCAGTCGAACGGATCAAACAGATCATCATCGACAAAAACGTTGATTATGTTTTTAACCTTCATGATGGTAGCGGCTACTACCGGAAAAAGTATCAGGATTCAAAACATAACCCGCAACGCTGGGGCCAGAGCATAATTATCGATCAGGAGCGGATTGCGAGTGAGCAATACGGTGAGCTGGGCGTCCTGGCTCGCCGAGTCAGTAAATCAGTCAATCGTGAACTGATTAACCCTGGTCATATTTATCATGTAAAAAATACCCGTACTCGTGATGGCGATAAAGAAATGGCCAAGACCTTGACCTACTTCGCCATAAATAATAATAAACCGGCCGTCGGGATTGAAACCAGTAAGTCATTACCCACTCACCTGCGGGTGTATTATCACCTGCGAACACTGGAAACGTATTTGCGTGAACTTGGCGTTGAGTATGCCCGGAAATTTGATCTGTCACCTCTCGCAATCAAAGAAACCATCGATAACAATGTTCGTGTGGCTTTCTATGATAAACGTCTTTATTTTGATATGACGCAAGTGCGTAATACGCTACGGTATGTGCCGCTGAAAAAAAATTCAGCTATTGATTTTACTGCAAGCAGTCCATTGGTGGCGATTACGCGTGCTGGTAAAAGCTATCGAGTCAGCTATGGAAACCGGCGGGTAACTTTATTACAACCACAGTTTTTTGATTATGATGCCAGTCTTGAAAAAATAAACATGTTGATCGATGGGCGCCCTGTAAGTGCCATGTTGGGAAGTGTGGTGGATGTGCGTGATTATTTTTCTGTTGCGGCATCAGAACGTTTTCGAGTCAATGTGATTGGTTGGGTGGAACATGGGCGGAAAAACGAAAATAATGTACGTATCAACAGATCTGCACTTATGAAACGTTTTTCAATTGATACCTCAGGGAAAATATTCAGGGTCGAAATTTACCATGGATCAAAGTTCACTGGCATGGTGCTGATACGATTCGTTGGCACTGAAGCCCAAGCTGCAACAAGGCCTGTCTCATGAGCAAGCAATCTTTAAATCCACCAAAAGACCCAACTGCACAGTCGGTTTGGGCACCGCAGGACTGGCGCAATTTTCCGGCCCGACAGCAGCCTGAATATCTACGCGGTGATGTGCTGGCGGCCGTTGAGGATCGGTTGCGTGTGTGCCCTCCATTGGTGTTCGCAGGTGAAGCACGCAATTTATCGACATCTTTGGCACAAGTCGCAACCGGCAAGGCATTCTTGTTGCAGGGCGGTGATTGTGCGGAAAGCTTCAGCGAGTTCCATGCGGATAATATCCGTGACAGTTTCCGGTTGCTGCTGCAAATGGCGGCAGTGATGACCTTTGGTGCCATTTGCCCCGTTGTCAAAGTGGGCCGGTTGGCGGGGCAATTTGCCAAACCGCGATCTCAATCGACCGAGACAATCAACGGCGAAAGCTTGCCAATTTATCGCGGCGACATCATAAATGGTATCGAGTTTGATGCCGATGCCCGCCAACCTGATCCGCAACGGATGATGAGGGCCTATGCCCAGGCCGCCTCGACATTGAATCTTCTGCGTGCATTCGCCCAGGGAGGCTACGCGGATTTACAGGGGGTACATCGCTGGAATTTGGACTTCTTAAACGGTAGTCCCCAAGGGGATCGCTACCGTGCCTTTGCCGACCAAATCACTGAAGCGCTGGATTTTATCGAAGCTGTCGGTATCACCGCTGACAATACCCCGGTGTTGCGCCAAACTGAGTTTTATACCTCTCATGAGGCATTGTTGTTGCCCTATGAAGAGTCATTGACCCGAATTGATTCCACTACCGGCGACTGGTATGACACTTCGGCGCATTTACTTTGGATTGGAGAACGGACCCGGCAACTCGATGGTGCCCATGTTGAGTTTCTGCGTGGTGTGGCAAATCCGCTTGGTGTGAAGTTAGGGCCAGAAGCCAGCGATGATGATTTACTGCGCCTTATGGATGTCCTTAATCCTGACAATGTCCCGGGCAGGCTGACCGTGATCGCGCGTATGGGGGCCGATCAGGTCCGGGAACGATTATCGCCACTGGTCAGTCGTGTTGAAGTTGAAGGCAGATCTGTAATCTGGTCATGCGATCCAATGCATGGCAATACAGTAAAATCAGGCACTGGATACAAGACACGCAGATTTGATCAAATCATGGAGGAAGTGCGGGGATTCTTCGAGGTTCATGCGGCCCTCGGTACCCATGCCGGTGGAATTCACATCGAGATGACCGGGCAGAATGTAACGGAATGTGTCGGCGGTGCACAGGCTATCAGCGAGGAAGATTTGGCAGATCGCTACCATACACATTGCGATCCGCGCCTGAATGCAAGCCAGAGCCTTGAACTGGCTTTTGATATTGCCCAAATGCTGCGTACCGAACGCGACCGACAAAGGAGTATATTAAATGGCAATTGATCAAAAACTACTTGAAATCCTGGTATGTCCAGTAAGTAAAGTGCCGGTTAAATTACTGAGCAAAGATAAGCTGGCTATCTTTAACAGTAGTATCGGCAACAATGAGATTAAGAATATCGGCGGTGAGGTTGTTGCCCAAACACTGACAGAAGCATTGATTACCTCAGATGGGCGAACCCTTTATCCCGTGGACGACGGTATCCCGATTATGTTGGAAGATCAGGGAATTGCAGCCAACCAGATCCCGGGCTGGTAAGGGCTCTGGTTAGTGTTGTCAGGTGACCTTAGCCGTAAACATGTAGCCTTCGCCATGTATCGTTGTGATTAAATCATTGGCCTGACCATCTTGTTCTAATTTTTTTCTTAACCTGGCAATTAATACATCCACAGATCGATCATTTGCCCCCCAGGTTCTATGCGATATGTGTGTGCAGAAACGTGAACGTGTGATCACTGTTTCGGGTTGATCGGTTAAAAGCGACAGGATCTCGAACTCACCTTTGGTGAGTGATACGGTTGACCCGTTTGGATCTGTCAGCCTGCGTTTTTGGCTGTCGAGAATCCAGCCTTCGAATACTTTTAAAATGCCGCCTGTTGTATTGTGCTGCCGTGATTCCAATCGCCGGATGATGTTTTTAACCCGAGCCAGAAGTTCGCGAGGATTGAATGGTTTGGTGACGTAGTCATCGGCACCGATTTCAAGTCCGACGATTCGATCAACCTCGTCCGCGCGCCCGGTAACCAGAATTATCCCAAGATTAGATTCTGCGCGTATTTTTCTAGCCAGCACCAAGCCATCCTCGTCTGGCAGATTTATATCCAGCAGTAATAAATCAATGGTTTCAGTCGCCAGTACACTTTGCATTTGAGCCGCATTTTCGACTTGCGTTACCCGATAGCCTTCTGCGGCGAAGTAGGCAACAAGGCGGGATCGGGTCACCGGTTCATCTTCAACCACGAGCAAATGGTATTTTTCATTTAATGTCATAGGATTTGCTTAAGAACTAACCGCTGTGTGCTCACTAACTTCAGAGTTATTGTTTACAATTTACTACAAATATCAACAATTCGTTAACATTACCGGCGTATACCGTTCACAAATTATCGCTAAAGTCGGGTGGTGTGGGATGAGCAGGCTTCAGTTCTGCAACGCCACATCATTTATATCTTTGGAGGATAGTATGAGAATTGTCAAACGGACAGCCGCACTGGTCATCGCCGCCTCGTTGGCCTCTGGTGCTTTCGCAGCTGGGGTACCGGAAACCACCGATCCGATTAAGGTCATCGATAACAACTGGTCTAGCCAGAAAGTATTAGCTCGGGTTGCACAACAACTGCTGAAAAAAATTGGATATAACACCAAATTAATCCCATCCGATACCCAGGGGCAATTCGCCGCCATGGGGACCGGAGATCTCCATGTACAAATGGAGGTCTGGGAAGGATCCATGAACGCCAGCTTCATGAAAGAGGTTAATGCGGGGCGGATGATTGATGGCGGCAGTCATACCGCGACGACCCGTGAGGAATGGTGGTATCCGAATTATGTCGAGAAAATCTGCCCTGGGTTGCCGGATTGGAAAGCACTGAATGACTGTGCGCAAAAGCTCTCCGCGCCGGAAACAGCACCCAATGCACGTTATCTGGCGGGACCTGTGGATTGGCATCCGGAAGATGTTGAGCGAATCAAAGCGTTGGGCCTGAAGGTGACGATTGTCAATGCCGGCTCTGCGGATGCATTGTTCGGGGAGCTGAAATCAGCAGCTAAACGTAAGGAGCCGATCATACTGTTTAATTGGGCTCCGAACTGGGTGGGGGCGGCCTATCCTGGTAAATTTGTTGAATTCCCACGGCGTGATAAAGCGAATAAATGCGTCACTGATCCAAGTTGGGGTATTAACAAGGAAATGACCAATGATTGTGGTGCAGCAGTGGGTGGCTATCTGAAGAAGGGACTCTGGGCAGGTTTTCCCAAAAAATTCCCTTGTGCCGCGAAATTGATTCACAACATGGATTTTACTGGCCCGATGATCGACTCCGCAGCCGCATTGGTTGATGTGGATGGGTTGGAGCATGATGCAGCCGCCAGTGCCTGGATCAAGAAAAACCAAAAAACTGTGGACGGCTGGATCCCGGCGTGCGCAGGTTGAACGCGAGATCGTGATCTGATTGATAACCAGTCAATGCCTCCCCGCACTGCCGGGTAGGCGTTGACTGGGTTTCGCAGTTCACCAATAGAATTATTGGAGCACCAGGTGCATTTTTCACGTACTATGGCAGCGTTTGTCTCGGCAGCTTTGCGAATGCCGTCATTGCAGGTGCACTGATTTTGAAAGATTCAACCCGATTGTCCTGTCAGAATATCTGGCAACTCTATGGTGCCGGAGCAAAGCGTTTTCTGGAACGCCACAATTACTCCCCAAGTCTGGAACAAATTAATGCAGCGGGTCTTATCGGTGCAGTGAGGGATGTCAGCTTTGAGCTGAATGAACAGGAAATCCTCATGATCATGGGCCTGAGTGGCTCGGGAAAATCCACCATAATCCGCTGCCTGACCCGACTGATTGAACCCACAGCAGGGAAGGTTTTATTTGATGGAGATGACTTGCTGCAGGCCCCTGCTGCGCAGTTGATGACCATCCGGCGTCATAAGATGGGCATGGTATTTCAGCATTTTGGTTTACTACCGCATCGCACGGTGCTGGAAAATATCGCCTTCCCGCTGGAAGTGCAGGGCGTTGACAAATTAACCCGCATTGCCAAGGCCAGAGAGCTTGTTGCTGTGGTAGGTCTGGAGGGGCGGGAAGATTATTTCCCACGACAAATGTCAGGTGGGCAACAGCAACGGGTCGGCATAGCAAGGAGCCTTGCAGTTGAGCCGGATATCTGGTTTCTGGATGAGCCCTTCTCGGCACTGGATCCATTAATCCGCAGGGAAATGCAGGATGAATTTGTTCGCCTGCAACAACTCCTGCATAAATCAATCGTCTTTGTTACGCATGACTTTGAAGAAGCAGTTCGGTTGGGTGATCGCATTGCCATTATGAAAGATGGTGTGATCGTGCAAATCGGTACGGCAGAGGATCTGGTGACTGAACCGGCCGATGATTATGTAGAAAAATTTGTCAAGAATGCGCCTAAACCAAAGCTGATTTCCGTGCGCCGAATCATGGGCCAGGCGGACGGGGTCGTTGCGGGCCCGAATGTGGTCAATCATAACGAGAAACTGCACGATGTTGCCGAGCGTATCATGTTGTCTGAAACCGCAGTAGCGGTACATGACGACGAAGGTAACATCGTGGGTGCTGTCAGCCGGGAACAATTCGTTAAAGCGTTGTTTCAGGCGTGAGTTCGGACCAAGACGTAAATTAATGCTGAACTGCGGTGTCTGATTCAACTCCAAAATCCAATTCAAGCTCAAGTGAACAGCAAGCAATAGGAGCGAGGTCTTTCCTAGCCGTTGCGGCGCTATTGATTATCGCAGGCCTGATCGGAAAAGCGAATATCGAGTGGGTGGCGCATTATCCAGCGAAATGGGTCGTCCCACTGAAAGCCTGGATCACCCGTTTTTTTGAGTGGCTTGTCTACGATGTCAAGTATTTTGCCGACACTGACCATGAATTTTTATTCAGGGATATCCCACGTGGCCTGGTGAAATTACTGGAATATCCCCTGAATTGGACAGAGTCGATTTTTTTCGATGGCTTCGATATTGGCTTGGGGCCCATTCCCTGGGTGACCCTGGTAGGCCTGGTATTTATCCTTGGGCACTGGATTGCCGGCTGGAGAACGGCTCTGATAGGTGGGCTGAGTTTCCTCTATTTATCGCTGTTCAGCGTTTGGAAACCGTCCATGGAAACGTTTGGCCTGGTTGTGATCACCGTGCCTTTTGTTTTTGTGATCGCGCTGTTTCTGGCGATTTGGATGTCCAGGAAAGAATGGGTGGAAAAGATTGTAACGCCCTGTTTTGACATCATGCAAAGTATGCCTCCATTCGCCTATCTGGTCCCAATCGTGGTGTTGTATGGGGTAGGGGATGTGCCGGCCATGATTGCCACAGCGGTCTTTGCGGTGCCACCTGCGGCCCGATGCGTGTTGCTTGGGTTAAAAACAGTTCCTGCCGAGGTGGTGGAAGCAGGCCTGATGATGGGGTGTTCAAAATGGCAGATGCTCTGGAAGGTTAAGATACCAACGGCACGCAAGACGGTCATGTTGGGTTTGAATCAGGGCATCATGCAGACCTTGGCGATGATTGTTCTTGCCTCCCTGATTGGTGCCTCAGGGCTTGGCAGTAAGTTACTGACGTCACTGCAAACCTTGAAACTGGGTAAGGCCCTTGAGCAGGGGATTGCCATCGTGGTCATTGCTGTTGCCCTGGATCGACTCAGCCAGGCTTATGCTGCGCGGCCACCGGAGTATATTGATCAGAACCTGCCTGTGTGGAGACGCCATCCGTACCTGCTGAGCGCTGGGTTGTTTATGTTGGTGACAATTCTATTGGCCTGGGCATTCCCTGCTTTTCGTGTACTACCCAAGGATTGGACGATAACCACAGCACCTTATTGGGACGCTGGAATCGAGTGGATTGACGACACTCTGTATGATTCGGTTCAGGGCTTTAGAAATTTCATGTTATTGAAAGTGCTGATCCCGGTACGGAATTTTTTCCTCGCCGTACCCTGGCCAACCTTTATAGGCATCGTCACGTTGATTGGTTATCGGTTCGGAGGTTGGCGGCTGGCTTTGTTCGCTGGCACGTTGATGAGCTTTCCGCTCGTTGTCGGGCTTTGGCGAGAGACCATGATTACCATCTATATGATTGGCACCGCGGCGGTTGTGTGCATTATTGCCGGCTTTCCCTTCGGCTTCGCCGCATCTAAAAATGACCGCGCATCAAGTGTCATTCTGGGCATGTGTGATTTTTTTCAAACGTTCCCGTCATTTATTTATTTGATACCGGTCATCATGTTGTTCAAGGTCAGCGATTTGTCGGCCATTATTGCGGTACTGGCGTTCGCCCTGGTACCGATGATTCGCTACACCAATCTGGGTTTTCGCAATGTCCCCTATCAGACTCGGGAAGCGGCTATTCAGCAGGGGGCTTCGGGCTGGCAGCGTTTAATCAAGGTGGAACTGCCTATTGCAACCCCCGAAATTATGCTGGGGATCAATCAGGTTATTTTTATGGCCTTGTTCATGGTCGCGATTACGGCTTTGATTGGAACCCAGGATCTCGGCGCCGAAATCAATCGCGCGCGTACCGGCAACAAGACCGGTAAGGCATTGGTGGCGGGTTTGTGCATAGCTTTTCTGGGTATTATCGCCGATCGCATCATCACTGCATGGAGTAAAAGGCGTAAAGCAAAACTGGGAATGACCTGAGTTCTTATTCAGCAGGTCCGCACTGGGTCAAGTTTTGCGCTACATCTGCGAGTGCCTGCCGTAGCCATTGCCGGGATAGCCGATAGGTGGATTGCAGTTCTTCAATGCGAATTGATAACTGTTTTGAGGACAAGTGTGGCGCAAGTTCAATGTGTTGTGCTGCTGTGGCAAGTTTAAACAAGCCGATGCTGTCCGCCGCACCTTTAAGTTTGTGGGCATCGAGACGCAGCGCCTGTTCATCAGAGTCATTCGCATGCTCCAGGAGTTCTTCCAATGTTCGTTGTGATGTTGTTAAAAACAACTGAGTCATTTCCTGAATTGTTTCCAGTCCCAGATTCTTGGCATCTTGCAATAAAAGATCACGGCAGGAAACGATGGGATCCCGATGTTGTGGAGGGGTACCGGGCATCGATATGGGTTGATGGTGCTTGACAGTGATATCGTAAATGACATCCTGCAGGCGTTGGGGATCAATGGGTTTGCCGATGAATCCATCGGCTCCAGCCTTTATGTAGTGGTCAACTTCAGCAGGGAAGACATGCGCGGACATCGCAATAATGTTGCTATCACTGCCACGAAATGCCCCCTGTTGTTTACGAATGGCCTTTATGGCTGCAACTCCGTCCGTTCCAGGCAGACTGATATCCATTAAGATCAGGTCAAATTGGCACGAATTCGTCATGTTGATGGCTTGTTGACCGTCATGGGCATCTGTTACCTGATGTCCTGACTTTACAAGAAAACTGTGGACGACCAATCGATTGACCTCATCATCTTCAACCAGCAGGATATTCAATTGGCTCGCCAACTCTGAAGATTGGATATTTTGCAGCGCTGCCGAACGTTGATTTGCATATGTCAGCAGTAAATTGAACGAAACTGTCGTACCGATACCAACAGTGCTTCGGCATTGAATTATCCCCCCCATGGCACCGACCAGGCCCTTGCAGATGGCCAGTCCAAGGCCAATACCGCCATGACGCCGGGACGTTGATGAATCTACCTGGGTAAAGGCCTCAAATATGCTTTCCTGCATCTTGGCAGGAATCCCGATACCGGTATCCATGACACTGAATTCAAGATTGAATTGTTCAGAATCGACCACTGGCGCTACAGTGACCGATAACGTCACATGGCCTTGTTCTGTAAATTTTATGGCGTTGCCGAGCAGGTTCAGCAGCACCTGCCGCAGGCGGCCTGAGTCGCCATGGAAGTGGTCAGGAACCTGTGGATCTACCTTTGCCTGTAACTTCAGCTGTTTGTTGTCAGCTGCTGGCCGCATCAACGAGGTGATGTTGGTGATCATGCTGCTCAGTGAAAATATATCTGAATTAAATTTCAGTTTTCCCGACTCCATCTGAGAATAGCCAAGGATGTCATTCAGAATTTCAAGCAGGCCATGGCCTGCTTGAGCGATGATTTCGGTATATTGGTGCTGTTTTGGATCCAAGTGGGTATCAACGAGCAGGTTGGCGGTGCCCAGAATACCGCTCAGGGGTGTGCGTAATTCATGACTCATTGTGGCCAGAAATTCAGTTTTAGCTTGGTTGGCCAATTCTGCCCGGACCCGCGCACGCGAATGTTGTTCCACTTCTTTTGCCAACTGTTGGTTGGCTTCCTGTAATTGTATCGTGCGCTCATCCACGAGTGTTTCAAGGTTGGCTTTATGTCTTCGCAATTCGATTTCAGTTTGCTTTTGCCTGTTTTCGAGCCGTTTCTTGGCGAGGGCATTTTCTTTGAATACCTGTACGGTCCTGGCCATGATGCCCAGTTCGTCTTTTCCTGTGGTATCAATACCAACGTCAGTATCCCCTTCGGCGAGTTGGCGCATGGCACGTTCAAGGGCCATCAATCGACGAATAACGTTGCGTTGCAGATATAGCCAGAGAATCAGAGTTACGGTAATCAGGGAGCTGGCGATAATGACGATGAATGTGGTTCGCCCCGTTGCGACCGTCTGCTCTGCCTGTAGCGTTGTGCGGCTGATTTCGGCACTGCTGGCTCCAACCAGTTTACTGACATCTGCATTCAGGCGGCTGACAATCAATCTGTTTTTTACCAGTAATCCATTCAGTTCGTCAGATATCAGCAATTCATTGCGATGTAAGTCAAAAATAGTTTCAGAACCCGTTACATCGGAGTGGTGTAATATATCCAGCAGGCCTGTTGCTTGTTCCTTGCGACCCGGATCATTGACTTCATTGATTCGCCGCGAAAGTATTTTCAGTATGCGATCATATTTTTTATGCAAAGCCCCCACTGCCGTGAGATCTCTTTCTTTGCTCAGTTGATTGATAAGGGCTCCCAGAGCAGCACTACTGAGGCGCAGTTCAAACATCCGTTCCATCGCATCCAGATCCACTTCGATCAGCCTGTCCAGTGCATCCAGCGTGGTCACCTGCTGCTGTGTTTCAACAAGTTCATACATGCTTGAGGCTACCGCCGTTGCCCCTGATGCCGCGTTGGCTACCAGCGATCCGGAAAGTTCCGTGATGCCTGAGGCTGCCGCCAACAATTTCGCATTGGCAGCTTTACGCCTGTGCGCAAGATCAATACGACGCGCAGTCAGATCACTTTGTTTGACCAGGTTTTTGACCAACTTGGCAACTGAACGGCGTAGCTGGGTGACGCCTTGATTATAAAATCCATGCTCTTGCAGGTCTTCGAGCAGTTTATTCAAACTGTCTTTTTGCTGCTGTAAGGCGCTGGTGGCACGCCGATGTTCAAAGCCCGTACTGGCGTTTGACAGTGCGGGTGCGGTGGCCACGATTTGCGCTGTGACGGCAGCCAGTTTCTGCGCATCGCGTAGCGATGGGATGGTGCCTTTGATGATGGCCTGCTGGGTCCCTGCGACTTGCTCGAAACCCAGCCAGCCGATACTGATGGCAGTCAGAGTCAGTGCTGAAGTCAGGCCAAATGCCAGGAATAACTTTGCACCGATGCCAAAACCTGGTTTAGCCTGCATACTTCATGAACGCACGATCGAGGGCACGTAAATGCGTGTAGATACAAAGCATACATAGAAATCTGCGTGAAGGCGTACGGTCGGTACGTTGAGTGCACATTTCCTCGTGCAACACCGTAGATGCATACAGATCCGTGTCCGCCGCCATGTATTCATGAAGAATGCAGGTTAGAGATGTTCATCGTTCACCTCACCGGATAACGGTCTTTTGTTGTTCCTCCGTACTGACAATTGACAGGTGTTGGAGGGGTGATTGAGCCTTACCCTGTTCTGGGGCTTTAGAACTGGCCTGTGAATTGGTGTTAATCTGCAGGCGGTCAGGTAATCAGTTCAGCATATATCCATGCTATGGAGATGTAAAATGACAGTGGGCCTTCGGTTTATCAGGGGCTGTGGAGCCATGCCATTGTGCGTTTGGCTGCTCTTGAGTTTGCCCTGCACTGTTCTGGCTTCGGCACATTGGAGCTTGATCACCTGGGCAAAGCCATTTGATTATTCAAGCCCCATGCACACACTGGACTATGTGCCGTTGGCGACCCGCACTCGCCCCTGGCGGTTCTGCGTTGCCTATCCACATATGAAAGATTCGTATTGGCTCAGTGTGAACTATGGAATGGTCACTCAGGCGCGGCAATTGGGTGTTGGCTTCAAACTGGTAGAGGCGGGCGGTTATCCAAATCTGCAACGCCAGATCGAGCAGGTCAAGACGTGTGCTGGATCAGGTGTTGATGCCTTGATCGTGGGGACAGTCTCTTTTGCTGGTTTGACTCCGGCACTCGAAAAAATTGCCCATAGAATTCCGGTATTGGCAACGGTTAACGACATTACGGATACCGCTATCACGGCTAAATCCGGGGTGTCCTGGACTACGATGGGAGCAGTCGTAGGGGACTATCTCGCCCGCTTACATCCGCGGGGTTCCAGCACGGCGAAAATTGCCTGGTTTCCGGGGCCCAAAGGCTCAGGCTGGGTGCCGTTTGTTGATCGGGGATTTCGTCAGGCCGTCGCAACTGGCGCCAGTCATATTGTGATCTCCAAGTGGGGTGACACTGGAAAAGAAGTGCAGCGAACCCTGGTTCAGGACGCGCTTGAATCCGGAATCAAATTTGACTATATCGTGGGTAATGCCCTGGCTGCTGAGGCGGCAGTCAGCCTGCTGCGTAACGCAGGCAGGAGCGATCAGATACACGTATTGTCCACTTATTTAACTCACGCTGTTTACCGTGGAATCAAGCGTGGACGGATTCTTGCAGCCCCTACGGATTCCCCGGTGATGCAGGGGCGGATTTCAATCGATCAGGCGGTGCGAGTGCTGGAAGGCAAGCCCTATCTCAAACATGCGGGTCCGGAAATCATCATGGTCGATGGCAACAATGTGAATCATCTGGATCTGAACGCCTCTTTGGCACCCCCTACTTTTTTACCGACCTTTAGAGTGGATCCTTAATATTCACAAATCGATATTCACACATCGATATTCACACATCGCCTGGTGATACGTGCGTACACGAACCAGGAATACATGCCCGCTTATGCTGTATTGATCATGTGCCCACATTTTTGCGGCGGACCCTTAGCAAACGTCTGCCTGTTTTCAGGCCCGGACTCTGCCTTTATCGGGATCATAAAATGGAAAGGGTATCACTGTGGCCGGGATGCGTTTTTGCTGGCCATCAAGTTTGCCAACCTCAACGCTGGTGCCCGGCGCACTGTACTCGACGGACATTCGGCACAAGGCGATATTTTTCTTCAGAACGGGCGAGCGAACTCCGCTGGTGATGGTCCCAGTTTGATTGCGCCCTACGTGGACACAATCGCCATTGGCTGCAGCTTCCTGCCCGGACAGTTCCAGGCCAACCAAAACCCGTTGCGGGTTGGCCTTGCGTTTTATCAGTGCCTGCTTGCCGATAAAGTCATCGTCCTTGGTTTTCAATGGTACCGTGAATGGGATCCCTGCTTCATAAGGATCAGTCTGATCGCTGAATTCGTAACCAGCAAAGATGAGCCCCGCTTCAATGCGCAGCATGTCCAGCGCTTCCAGGCCGAGTGGAACGATGTTGAACGCTTCTCCGGCCTGCCAGATGGCGTCCCAGACACTGGCCCCGTCATCGGGATGGCAAAACACTTCATAGCCAAGTTCCCCGGTGTAGCCTGTGCGCGAAACAATGATCGGTATGCCATCGGCGTGGCCAATTCGGGCGATGGCAAAGCGAAACCAGCCAAGCTCTTCCACGGTCGGCTGGTCAGGCCGGGTCCAGATGACCTGGCTAAGCAGTGCGCGGCTTTTCGGTCCCTGGATCTGTAGATTGTGGAGTTGATCTGTCGAACTTCTGACCCAGGCCCGCAGGCCTTGCTTTTTAGCGGTCTCGCGTAACCACAGACCGCTGGTGTCTGAACCCCCGATCCAGCGGAAATTGTCCTGGCCAAGCCGGAACACGGTGCCGTCATCGATCATGCCGCCGGTCTCGTAACACATGGCCGTATAGACCACTTGGCCGACGGCCAGACGACGCATGTTACGTGTCACACAGGTTTGCATCAGCAGTTCAGCATCAGGGCCGGTGACTTCATATTTGCGCAGTGGCGATAAATCGATCGCCACGACGCCTTCCCGGCAGGCCCAGTATTCATCGAGGGGGCCATGCTGGGTGTAACTGTTCGCCAGCCAATACCCGGCGTATTCGGTGAAATTACGGGTGTGTTGCGAGGTACGGCCATGAAAGCCGGTTTCGCGAGTCAGTTCAGGAGTTGAGTCGGTTGTCATTCTGTAGGCCACTGCTTTTTTAAACATGGATTGATCGGAGTACTTGCGGACATGAATATCTGTGGGGTTCCAGCCATTGGCGCCATCGACATCGCACGGGCATGCGGAGGATACACAGACCATGTCCCGTAATGCTTTGAAGAGTACATAATCGCCGGGTCGTGACCAGGGTTCATCGAAATACATCAGGTTGCTGGCATCAAAGCCGGTATTAAAAAACAGATTCATCGCCGTCCAGCCACGGCGTGGGGCGATCCCATAGGGACTCAGAACCTGATTGAAGTTGGCCGAGCAGTTGACATGTCCGGGGTAACCCATTTCTTCATAATATTTGGCGGTGCAGGCCAAACCGAAACTGTCATGGCGACCGCAGGTGTCCTGTATGACTTCCAACAGCGGTTGCATCTCGACGTCGTAGAATTTGGCGAATAATCCAGGCCCTGGATAAGCCGCACCCATCAATGAACGAGTCGTGGTCGCATCAAGACAACGTTCGATCCCGTTATCCAGGGCAGCGGCGTCGAAACATTGAAAATCCGAACATTCGCGGCCCTGAATATCGATGATTTGAATGTATTCGCCAGCGTTGACTTCATAGGCAGCGGCGGTGCGCCGGTCAACCTGAAAATCCAGCAACGGATCGGCCATGGGTTCCGGTAGCAGGCGAATTTCAGTTTCCGGATCCCAGTTGTTGCGATGGACGAATAATGTCAGGTCGGTCGGCGGGTGTTGTTCATGTACAACCATCGGGGTTCCCGGCGCAGCCACAATACACAGTACCGGCTGTTCACAGCTAAGGCTAAGGCGATGCCCCGGAGGAGATCCCTGGCGAAGTAAATAAGCGGCCTGCAGGCCATGGCGCGATGTTCCTCGCTTGATCAGCTGTTTTTCGAGAACTTTAATACTGGCGGATGTTTCACTCAGTATCGCGCTTATGGCAGTGGCTTCGCCGTGGGCCACCAGACCCAGTGCACCCAGGCAGTTGTTGCCGTCATTATCCACGGCGACGAGTTCGCAGGGTTGCAGACCCTGGGGATCGACAATGTCCAGAACATCCCCGGCCTCAAGCTCAACACAGCTAAGTCCCTGTGCCCGTACTGGCAAACGCTGGATTCTCGGATCCAGTGGGAACAGGCCAGGTTGCAACAGGTGTGGAAGGGGGGCAGTTACAGTCGTCACAGAGTTTACCTCCCCAGCAGATGATCGCGGGCGCGTTCCAGATGTTGATTGATCGTTGCCACGGCAGTTTCGACATCACGGCTGGCTATGGCCTCATAAAGTTTTCGGTGCTGGCGGTTATAGTCAAGAATTCTTTGGTCGGTCAAGACCTTATCCTTCATATCTTTCCACTGCGAATGGTTACGGACATCATTGAGACGTTCATACATCCATTGTAACAATGCATTGTGTGTGCAGTGTGCCAGAGCGGAGTGAAAGACCGCATCGGCCTGGGTGAATTTATCCCGGTCATTTCCGCAGTTTTCGATTTCACGTAGTGCCTTGCCGAGAATTTCCAGATCACCACGTTTGGCATTGGCCACGGCCAGGCGGGCGATGTGCGGTTCAATGCCGATGCGTACCTCAATAACTTCAAGAGGACTGGTAATCGCAGCGATGTCGGCCTGTGAGTAGGCATCCTGATGATTGACGTAAGTGCCGCTGCCGATACGTCTTTTGATCAGATTGCTCTGTTCAAGTCGCAGCAGGGCGGCACGAACCGTACCCCTGGATGAGTTGAAACGAGTGACAAGTTCCCGTTCTGTCGGCAGTTGCTCCTGATAGGCATATTGCCCCTCAATGATCTGTTTACGCAGTTCACTGGCGATTGCCGCCGCACCGGTCGGTGTCTGAGGAATGTCAGGGCGTCTGGGCATGTCGATGATCCCGTGCCGATAAAATGGTTAAACAAATGGTTAAGCAAATGGTTTAACAATTGGTGCAATAATTATAATTATTGGTCTAGTTTAATTAGCAGCTATACACAAGTCAATTCCGGCTCTGAGTCCATCGTGCTCACTGTGCAACGCAATGGCCGGGGATACTGATGCGGATACTGATGCACAGTCATGATCATAAGATAAATAACGCTAACTCCTTATATACAAAGGAATATATATGGAATATATATTTTCCAGGTAACTGCGCAGCGCGATTATCCAAGCTGCTTTGGAGTAACGTATTTCCAGCCAGCCACTATAATTTCGTTGAATGGGGCGTTGAATGGGGTTCTTCTTCGAACAATTAGCCCTTGCAATGGTTCAAATTTAAGATATACCATTAGTCCGCATTGGTAAAAATGATCCGGGAGCCGACTCAGGAAACGGGTTATAAAAAAATAATTGCCAGGGAGGAAAATCAACAGTGCTCAATAACGCTCGCTGTACCGTTAATGCGTAGCCGGGCATTACTTTGTGCAGTCCCTTGCTAAGGATACAGCCATGATATTCATTGACAGGTCAGCACATGCGGGCCTGTCTTTGCCACGCAATTGAAATGCCAGCGGAGGAAAACAGATGACGGATTTACAAGCCCATGTTGAAGCCCCGGGTCGCGCCGATTTGGTCAAGCAGGTGCGCGAAAAAATTAACGCCCTGGGCATCACTTATGTCTATTACCAGTTCATTTCGGTCACCGGCAGAATTGTGGGTAAGGGGATCCCTGGGGATCATTGGGAGCGGATAGCTGAGAAAGGGTTTCAGCTCGTCTATGGCTCGACAGCCAATTTGAGTATTGATCGGGCGGGCAACTACATCGGTTATGGTCCAGAGGCATCAGAACTGGTTGGAATCCCGGATCCGGAGACCTTTGTACAACTGCCCTGGGATAAACGTGTAGCACGAGTGTTTTGTACCTGTTTTCGTAACCGGGAAGAGCAGGAGAATCCCGGTGGCCATCTGACCTCTGATTGCCGGGGGAACCTGCGCATTATTCATCAGGAATTCCAGGCCAAGCATAATGGGCTGCACTTACGGGCCGGCACCGAGCCGGAAATGATGTGGCTCAAACGTGGCGCCGATGGAGGTGCTGATGGTGGCGTGACCAAACCTAATTGCTACCATATTGATCAGTTTGAGGAACTGCGCCCGACTTTTCTCAAAGTCATCGAATACTCCCAGGCGATGGGGCTGGATATTATTCAGGGCGATCACGAAGATGCGCCGGGGCAATTGGAGCTTAATACCCAGTTTGACGATGTCCTGCGTAACTCGGATCGCTTGACCACTTATCGGCAAATCTGTGCTCAGGTGGCGCGGGAACAGGGGCTGATTGCCTGCTTCATGTCGAAGCCTTTTATGGGCGTATCTGCATCCGGTTGTCACCACAACCTTTCGCTGTGGCGCGGCGGTGAGGACAGGGTTAACAATTTGCATTTCGATCCGTTACCGGGCATGGCTGGTGCGTTCAGTTATCAGGTCGGAGGTGAAAACACCTTCATGCCAGATCCGGCCATTGATGAACGCAGACCTGGCCCCGTGGGTCTGCAATGTATTGGCGGCGTGATGCAGCATCTCGGTGCACTCACGGCGATTGGTTCATCTACAGTCAATTCCTACCGCAGACTCTGGGACACGGGCTTCTGGGCACCGGTATTCGCTGATTGGGGCTATCAGAATCGCACCTGTGCTCTGCGGATTTCTGCACCGGGCCGGTTTGAATACCGCTCAGTGGATTCCATGGTCAATCCTTATTTGATGGGGGCAACTTTGCTGAAAGCTTTCGACCATGGCATCAGTGAAGATCTCGATCCGGGAGAGGCAGAGGAGCGCAATATTTACGAAGCCATCGATGCTGGCAAAATGGTCAAGAAACTGCCGATGACATTGGGGGATTCCCTTGCCCGCCTGGCCGATGACGAGGTCATCAAGTCAGCAATGCCCGGGGAAATGTATAGAGTTTTTGAGCACTACAAGCGTGACGAATGGGAACGGTTCAACCATACGGTTACCGATTGGGATGTGAATACGTATCTCGATTGCCTGCCATAAGCGCAGTGCATGCCCACTGTAGATCCCAGGGCTTAAAACTGACAACCAGGCCTGCTGCGTAGCACAGGCAACAACACATTCAGGTGGAGAGACATATATGTGCGGAATTGCAGGATTTATCCATCGTGGAAGGAGTGCTGATATTGGTTCACAAATGACCTCGATGCTGCAGGCATTAAAACATCGTGGTCCGGATTCAACCGGCTTTGCGCTGTATGGTAATCCAGTTGACCAACAGTACGTCCTGCGTTTTAAAGTGGCTGAGCAAGAAGATCTTGCTGCGGGATTTAAAATCCATGATCAAATCATTGAACGCAAGGAGCAAGTGAATCAGCGTCTACAGGATTCGGGTGCGGAGATTGTTGCTGAAGATCCGGCCACAGAGTACGCCTATCGGTACCGTTTCAATTTCAGTGGCGATCTGAAGCGGCTGATCGACTATATCGAAGATGTCGAAAATGTTGAGATCCTGTCTCTCGGCCATGCCTTGGAATTGGTCAAGGATTTAGGTGATGCACGCCAGGTTTCAGAACAATATGCGCTACAGGGATTTCAGGGCACTCATGGGATCGGCCATACCCGTATGGCGACCGAATCTGATGTAGACATTCGTTCCGCACATCCGTATTGGGCTTATCCGTTCAACGATGTCTCAGTTGTACACAACGGACAGTTAACTAATTACTGGATGGGGCGAAGGGCATTGGAGCGCCGTGGACATCGTTTCATGTCCAATTGCGATTCTGAATTGATTGCTGTGTTTATTGCCGACAGCATCAATCGTGGCGATACCCTCGAAGAGGCCATGCTTCGTTCTGTTGAAGAACTCGATGGTGTGTTTACGTATCTGGTGGCAACCAGTGATCAGCTGGGTATGGCCAAGGATGTCATGGCGGCCAAGCCCATGGTGCTTTATGAAAGTGAGGAATTTGTGGGATTGGCTTCAGAAGAGGTTGCCATTCGCAGTATTTTCCCAACGGAAATTGATACATGGGATCCATATGAAGGGGAGGTCAGAGTATGGAAAGTGTAAATGAGGGGCAGGCATCCCATGAGATGGGAATGCATACAGAGCAACTGGCCGGCCGTACCCAGCAGAGATTTTTTTCGGCCACGCAGGAAGACAATTTTACCTATCCCTGGTCATTTGAGGTTGATTTTGACAAAGCAACTGAATTTGACGCGGGTCCGCTGAGTGCATCTGAAGTCAACAAAAAAATTCGTGAATTAATGGTGCAGGGCTACGGTGACATTACGGTGCTCAATCCGAGTGCCCAACATTCCCTTGGCGTTGGAATTCTGAACCGGCTGAAACTGACATTCAAAGGATCACTGGGATACTTCGGTTGTGGCTTGATTGATGGGCCGAATATTCATGTCACTGGTCGGGTCGGCTGGTCCTGTGCGGAAAATATGATGGCGGGTCGGGTGATTGTTGACAAAAATGCGGGGTCGACCTTTGGCGCGGCGATACGTGGCGGTGACCTGGTCTGCCGGGGTGATGTCGGATCACGAACGGGAATTGATCAAAAAGGCGGCACCATCATCGTTGGTGGAGATACGGGGGCATTCAGTGGGTTCATGATGCAGCGTGGCCGTATGGTGATATGCGGGAATGCGCATAAAAACCTGGGTGATTCCATGTACGACGGTACCATCTACGTTGGCGGCAAAATTGCTGATCTGGGTGTGGATTGTGTCGAAGAGGAAATGACGGACACTGATCTGAAATGGCTGCAAACGAAGCTAGCCCAGTACGATGTGGGGCCGGTAAATGGGATTGAAAACATGACCAAACTGGTATCTGGAAAACAACTCTGGAATTACGACAATCTTGAACCGAGCGAAAAGAAACTGGTTCTATAGACACTGATGAGGATATAGAAAATGGCTGGACGGCCCCCGAATTCAGATAAATATAATCTTGGCAAAAGCTTCATTTTTCCGCCCGAAGTTATGGATGATATTCATATCAAGGCGGAGCTTGGACGTTACCGGATGCGCGGCTTTTCCCTGTTTAAAAAAATCCCAACCTGGGACGATTTAACCTTTCTACCAGGTACCCTGACACGCTTTGTGATCGAGGGTTATCGTGAAAAATGCCTGACCAAAACGGTGCTGGGACCCAAAGCCAAACGGCCGTTGGAACTGGATATTCCTATCTATGTCACCGGTATGAGTTTTGGTGCACTGAGTTACGAAGCAAAAACCTCGCTGGCGCGTGGTGCGACGATGGCGGGCACCGCAACCTGTTCCGGCGAGGGCGGTATGATTCCGGATGAACGCCGTTATTCAGAAAAATGGCTGTACCAATGTATCCAATCCCGCTACGGGTTTAATCCCAATCATTTGCGCTTGGCGGATGCCTGCGAATTTTTTATTGGCCAGGGTTGTAAGGTTGGCCTCGGCGGCCACCTGATGGGACAAAAAGTGACCGATCAGGTGGCTGAGATGCGTTCTCTGCCGGCAGGTATCGACCAGCGTTCTCCTGCCCGTCACCCGGACTGGCTTGGCCCCGATGACCTGGCTTTGAAAATTAATGAGATCCGCGAAGCCACCAATGGTGAAATTCCCATCCAGCTCAAGCTGGGTTCGGCGCGTGTCTACGATGACGTGCGCATGGCGGCCAAGACCGGCCCGGATTCTATTTACATCGATGGGATGGAGGGAGGTACGGGCGCCGGACCGCATCTGGCAACTGAAGAAACGGGCGTGCCGGGTATTGCCGCAATACGCCAAGCACGCAAGGCCCTGGAGGATGTCGGTAAATCCGGTGACATATCCCTCGTCTATGCCGGCGGGATTCGCAATGGCGCTGATGTGGCCAAAGCGTTGGCGTTAGGAGCCGATGCAGTGGCCATTGGCCACTCGGTGATGATGGCGCTCAATTGTAACAAGGCGATTCCCGAGGCCGATTTCGAGAAAGAAATGGGCGTGCAGGCAGGGTACTGCTATCACTGTCATACCGGGCGTTGCCCGGTTGGCGTTGCCACCCAGGATCCGGAACTTCGCAAACGGTTGAACCCGGATGAAGCTGCGGAACGGGTCTATAACTTTTTACACTGTTTGACCATCGAGGCACAGATGATGGCCCGGGCCTGTGGCAAGACCAATGTGCACTCTTTGGAACCGGAAGATTTAGCGGCATTGACCATGGAGGCGTCGGCGATGGCTGGCGTGCCTCTGGCTGGAACTCAGCATACGGTCGGCTATCCGGAAATGACCCGTTACTAGCGTCCAGTTGGGAGATGTCTGATGACTGAACAAACGATTGACCATTTCATATCCGGCGACGGGCTGGATTCGGAGCGTGAAAAAACCATTGGCCAGCACATCGGTTACCGCTATGACGTAAACCTGGTACCGGACATGGACAGGATCAGCCCTTTTTTGCGCCAATACATTGAGACGATGGGTTGGCAGGATCTGAACTGGTTGGAAGATGTCCACATGGGTTACGAAGAACACAGTCCGGCGGTGTTCGATCGCAATATCAATGGCTGGGTCACGGTGCCTGAGGATCTTGAGTTGCCGGACAACCAGCAGGATCGGGACATGATTGCCCGGGAGTTGCTGGTTAAATTTCAGATGTCGAGTCAGCATCCTATGGTTGATTTACGTAAAGCATACGAAAAATTCTGAGCGCCAAATTGCGTTCTATGGATATGCACCGGGGCAGGTCGCCGGTGATGGAGGATAAGCAGGACTGAATATGTCATAAAACCAGCTCTGTCCTGATGAGGGCATCTATAAAAATAGCGAGGTCATGAATATGAGTATCACTCGAAGATTTCTGATTAAGGCCAGCGCCACTGGTATGGCGCTAAGTGGACTTGGGCTAAGCGCAGCAGCACGTGCGGGCGCGAAGATGAAGCCCGCCTTCTATTTTCCCGGGATGTCACCAGAGGATATCGCAAAGGCAGCCAAGCCCAAGGAACCCATAGGTGAAACGATCAATATCGGCTTTCTGGCGGCATTGTCCGGTCCGGATTCCGGCTGGGGTCTTCCGGGCATCACCGGCAACCAGCTTTACATAGACGAAGTCAATTCACAGGGCGGCCTGCTGGTCGGCGGCAAGCGTCACCCATTAAAAATGTTCCAGTTTGACGATGAGGCTATCGGCAGCAAGGCCCTGCAGGGAGCCAAGGAACTGGTCTATAAGCACAAAGTCAAGTTCATCAGCGCAATCGGCGGTAATCCAGCAGATGCCGTTTCTCCATTTCTTACCAAGCACAAGGTTATCTACGCCAGCCTGATATCAACTGATATCAAGCCAGATCGGCCTTACCTGATTGCGGGCGGTGATGTGACGCCACGAATTGACATGTTGCGGCCCTGGTACGTCAAGTTCGTAAATGGCGATCTCAAGCGCTGGGCCGTTGTCTCACAGGATGATACGATTGGGCAGACCTCGCAGGCCTGGGAGGTTGGGTGCGCCAAGGCCGCGGGCTGGGATGTCGTCTATGACAAGCATTATTCGCTCGAGACCACGGATTTTGCCCCAATCGTCACCGCTATACTCGCAACCAAGCCCGATGCCGTGAGTCTGAATCTTTCCTATCCCGACTTTGTTGTAGGTCTCTGTGAGCAACTCTACCTACAGGGTTTCAAAGGTAATGTCTCAGCCAATTACATTGAGACTGATTCGGTTCTGCAGAAGGTGCCCAAGAAATGGCTGGAAGGTGCAGTCGACAGCTTCCCCTTGTTCGACGACCCGTGGTGGGGTAAACCCTCAGTTCAGGAGAAATTTTTCAAGAACTGGTATTCCCGTTATGGGAAGGGAGCCCCCGAGGATGTACACCGGAACATTACCGGTATCGACTGGGATCATGTGATTACCATGAGGGTCTGGGCCGAGGGTTGTCAGCTTGCTGGCAGTTTCGATCCGGATGCGGTGCTCAAGGCCCTGCGTGCAGAGCACACCATACCCACCATCCTTGGTCCAGGGAAGATGAGTGGCAAGAATATGTGGGGTATCGACAACATGGTTTCCCCGCCCATCCCGATTTGTGAGGTTCGCGATGGCGTCAAGCGCATCCAGGCAGTGGTACGCTACGATGACTGGTTTGCTGCCCGCGAAGACGCTATTGTTAAAGTAGTGCGTGATAAAGGCCAGATGTGGGATCAGCGAGCCTGATCTGAAGTAAGGTAAATATCGCCGCCAAATGCATGGAGTGTGCTTGGCGGCGTTTTAGTCTTACTTTCAATAATACCGGTCTTTAACCCGAAGTTTTTATAAATTTGTGCTGGACTCGCTCAGGATATTGGTTTCACGAGGAAATTTTCGAAAGGGCGACGTATCAGTGATTATGGCCGACTGAGAAAATATTCCTTAGTGGGGCCAAGAGATAAGCGAGATCGGTACAAATTTGTGAAAGATTCGGGTCAAGTCGGGCCTTCATCCATGATTTTGCTACGGGAGGTATTACTTTGACTCTGGATACCTTTCTCCAAAGCCTGGCCAACTCTATGGTTCTGGGATCCATCTACGCGATATTCTCAGTGGGATTGGCCCTGTCCTGGGGCGTCATGCGGATGGCGAATTTTGCCCACGGTGAGTTCTATATGCTGGGCGCCTATGTCATCTATATGCTATATGCGACTCTGGGTTGGCCTTTCCCCCTGGCCGTGCTTGCGGCCTTCCCGCTGCTGGCCATCATGGGTGTGATCACCGAACGAGTCATCTTCAGACAGACCCGGGGTAATATCCTTGCCGGATATATCGCAACTGCGGGGCTTTCTTTCATGCTGCAGGTGGTGGCTGGCCAGATATGGGGTGTAGGGCTACCCAAACCCATCCCCACCCCCTACATGGGGGCCATGGATATCGGTGCCACCAGTATCGGTTACCAGCGAGCGATCATCATCCCGATCGCAGCGATCATGATGCTGTCACTTTGGTATTTACTGTTCCACGTCCGCATCGGCAAGGCCTTGCGCGCCTGTGCGCAGGATGTGGAGATCGCCGCAATCCAGGGGATTTCCATCAACAAGGTATCAATGCTTGCGATGCTGGTTGCCGGGGGCTTCGCCGGTGTCGCCGGCGCATTGATGGCGCCACTCCAGCCTGTCACGCCTTACCTTGGGCAGAGTATCATCACCAATGCCTTTATCGTGGTTATCGTTGGCGGTATCGAAAGTATCGGCGGTGCCGTTATCGCGGCCTTTTTACTGGCAATAATCCACACCTTTGTCACCACCCTGGTAGACGGTGTAGTAGCAGCGATGGCGGGCGTGATATTGATGGCGGTAGTCCTGATTATCAAACCTGAAGGATTGCTGGGGCGGGTGAAGGCATGAACCCACTGGCACAAAAAACTCTGGGTGCTTCCCTGGCTTTGGCCATTGCCTGCGGCCTGCCGTTTATGGTGGGTATCTACAATACCGAGATCCTCATACTGTTGCTGATCAACCTGATCATGGCGCAAAGCTACCGTCTGGTGACCACCACCGGAGATTGGTCATCGAGCCATGTGGTCCTCATGGGCGCAGGGGCCTATACTGCGGCGCTGCTGGGTAAATTGATGGGATGGCCTTTTCTGCTGACGGTACCGATTGGCGGTGTAGTCGCAGCATTGTGTGCGCTTATCATCATCCTTCCATTGCTCAAAACGCTGGGATTTGGTTTTTTTATCGCGACCTTCGCTCTGGCGGAGGGTATCCGGCTGATCTGGGTGAAGTTCCATTATCCATTCGGTGGTGCGCGGGGGATTATTGGTATTCCCGGTATTGAGATCGGACCCTGGGATCTGAGTGATATGCTCCCTAATTACTTTACGATCCTTATATTTACCGCGTTGTCGCTTTGGATAATGTACCGCATCGATAGATCGCGGCTGGGAACTATATTCAAGGCCGTACAAATCGACGACGGACTCGCCAAAAGTATTGGTATCCGCGTTCCCCATTACCGGACCTTGGCTTACGTCACTGCGAACTTTTTTGCAGGCATTGCCGGTGGCTTGCTGGCCTATCATCAGGGCGCCATCGATCCCAAGAGTTTTGCCGGGGTCCCGATGTTATACCTCATCATGTATGTCGTGGTTGGTGGTGTGCGCACCTATTGGGGGGCCATGCTTGGTGTCATCGGCATGACTGCAATCCTTGAAGCGACGCGAGAGCTTGGTCCATGGCGGCCGTTTATTGCTGGAGCGATTGTGGTTTTCGTATTGGTGGCAATGCCTGGGGGGCTGGAATTTTTACTCTCACCCATCGTCCGCGGGTTGCGCAGGATCCCGGGGCTTGGCTGGTTGCTAGCCAAGTCATCGTAAGCAACCGGACAGTTACGCAGAGAATTATTGTCAGAGCAGACGCAGGTCAATGTTAAAAATATCAAACGTTAGCAGGTATTTCGGTGGTGTTGCTGCCATAAATAACCTCTCATTGGAGGTCGAAGAAGGAGATATACGTGGCATCATAGGCCCGAACGGGGCGGGAAAAACTACACTGTTCAATGTGATCAGCGGTGTCTTACGCCCATCAAAGGGCGAGATATTCTTCAACAGCGAGAATATCTCCAGAATGGATACATCTGAGATTGCAAAGCGCGGTCTGGTGCGAACCTTTCAGCGCAACGCTATGTTTCAGGACTACTCAGTCCTGGATAATGTGCTCATCGGCCGACATCTGCGCACCAATAACAGCCTGTTCAGTGCCATATTCAATCCTGGTTCTGGTGCGCAGGCGGATCACGACGAGGCGATAAAGATTCTGGACTGGGTCGGGCTGACGTCGAAACGAGATGAACTCGCCGGTAATCTGGCGCATGGCTTCCAGCGGGTTCTCGGGATCGCTATCGCGCTGGCAACGGAGCCCAGGATTCTGATGCTTGACGAACCCGTCGCCGGCATGAATGCAACCGAGACCGCAAATATGCGCGACGTGATCGAGAGTATTCACGAGCGTGGCGTCACCATCATGCTGGTCGAGCATGACATGAGAACCGTAATGGGTTTGTGCAAGAAGATCACCGTTCTTGACTTTGGAGAGAAACTGGCGGAAGGGGACCCTGAAGAGATACAGAACAACGAGAAGGTAATCGAAGCCTATCTGGGAGCGGATGACATTGTTGCTTAGCGTAAAAAATATCGCTGTATATTACGGTAAGACGGCAGCGGTACAGGATATTTCACTAGATGTGAAAGATGGGACGGTTGTCTGCCTGATCGGCAACAATGGCGCCGGCAAGAGTACGACCCTGCGTGCGATCAGTGGTTGGAAGCATCCTGCGAAAGGCGAGATTGTCTTTGATGGCCAACGTATAGACCAAATGCCACCGAACCGTGTGACCCAGATAGGGATTGCCCATGTGCCGGAAAACCGTCGATTGTTTACTGAAATGACGGTGCTGGAAAACCTGGAGATGGGCGCCTACTTGCGCAGGGACAAGGCGGGTATCAAACGTGACTTGGAACGGATGCATGATCTCTTTCCGATAATCAAGGAACGTTCAAAACAAATGGCTGGGACCATGAGTGGTGGACAGCAGCAGATGGTTGCGATGGCGCGTGCATTGATGTCCGCGCCGCGCCTTGTCGTCATGGATGAGCCTACCCTGGGCCTTGCCCCCATAGTCTGTGCCCAGATTGCCCGCATCATCAAGGAGATCAACAAAGAAGGCGTGACAATTGTCCTGGTAGAACAGAATGCGCGTATGGCCCTGAAGGTTTCGGATTGGGGTTATGTGTGCGATACCGGAAAGATTATTCTGGATGGCTCGGCTGAGGAATTACAGCAAAGCGAGATGATAAGACAGGCTTACCTCGGAGGCTAACTGCCATCAACTCCAGAATCCTTGACCAACCGTGCCTCGGTCCAGTCCGGGATGAATGACAGTACCCTGGCGTGGCCAGGGAGTGTCGGGTTGAACATGCTGTTGTGCCAGAAGGTTGATTGGAATTGCGGATCTGAGTTGGTTAACTCCAGCACACTACAGGGGATGATGTAGCGCTTGGATTTCTCCTCAAAGTCAAGAACACAGCGCCCTACTTCAAGGATTTGGTTGACCAATGTTGAATCGACAGCGAACAGCGCGCTCAGGTGATCTGAAAATTCTTTGGAACGTTGGAAATAAGTTGCAGACAGATACTTCAGGGCAGCTTCATAGCGTTCGCGAGGATCTTGTGATTTCCTGACAATGTGCTGCATCTGAGCAACATGGGTTTGTGGTTCCAGTTTATGTATCAGTACATTGATGCGAATACCCGAGGGGGCCGTTGGCGACAACTTCAATGCAGGGCGCATGGCGGGTGTTGGTCTGCCTTTGGCGTTGCGCACACAGTATTGCCTGATCAGGCATTGCCAGGCCAAAAACTGGCCTTGGAGATTGTTGTTATCTGTCATCGTATGGTTCAAACCGGCCGTGGTCAGTACTCCACGCTACGTTACCTTTGCCGATCATTGTGTGCAAGCGTGTCAACACTTTTCCCTCATATCATGTCCGACACGGTTTCGTCCAAAGCCCTCAAAACTCATGAAGTTCGATACATGTCCAGGGCGCTTGCCGATGCCTGTCGCGATACGGGTATAAAGTTCACTATACTGAGTTCACTATATTGGACCACCGGTACTCATCTGGAGCGAATCAATCATGGTCGAACAATTTAATGTTGCCTGCGTGCAGAACTGCGCAGGTGCGGATATGGCGTCTAATATTGATCAGAGCAGCCAACTCGTTCGCGATGCGGCCGATGCGGGCGCTGATCTCATCTGTTTACCGGAGTATTTCACTTGCCTGCATCTGGACAGTGAAGGTTTCAAACTTGGTGGGCATGCTGAGAATACCCATCCTGCATTGGCGGCGTTTAGTGAATTGGCCTGTGAGTTGGGTGTTTGGCTGTTGCTGGGTTCCCTGGCGGTTGAGGCAGGCCCCGGTCAGAACTACAACCGTTCATATTTGCTCAACGATAAGGGCAATCTGGTAACGCATTACGATAAACTGCATCTGTTTGATGTGGATTTGGCGGATGGTGAATGTTATCGGGAATCCGATACCATTGTTCCCGGCAGCACAGCGGTCCTGGCACCGACACCTTGGGGTCTGCTGGGCTTGAGTATTTGCTATGACCTGCGCTTCGCCGCCTTGTACCGCGCGCTTGCTCAGGCGGGGGCCGCTTTTCTCGCTGTTCCTGCCGCATTTACCCGAACGACGGGCCAGGCCCATTGGCACATATTATTGAGAAGCAGGGCCATAGAAACGGGGAGCTATGTATTTGCACCTTGCCAGTGCGGGAGCCACGGTGCTGCGCAGTCCTACGGGCATTCACTGATAATCGATCCCTGGGGGCGTGTGCTGGCAGATGCAGGCGAGGATCCTGGCTTCATAATGGCTGCGATTGACCCGGATCGAGTCAGTGAAGCACGCTCGATGATCCCGGCCTTAAAGCATGATCGGGACTTTGCAGTCGAAAAAAGCCGGGAACACCTGCGCAGTGTTGGGGCCTAAGGGCGCTGGTCAACCATGTCTGACTGACGCGATGCGCGGTGTCCTTGTTACTTGGCACGGCGACTGCGTACGGCGCTTGCAAGATCCCTCAGCATGTCCTGAGTCACGTCAAAATTAACGCAGGCATCAGTGATACTTTTACCATATTCGAGGGCACTGCCAGCATTGACATCCTGGCGCCCCGCAACGAGGTTGCTTTCGATCATGACGCCTTTGATGGCATCGTTCCCCGCAGCCACCTGAGCGGCAACGTCAGTACACACTTCGATCTGTCGTTCATACTGCTTGTGGCTGTTGGCGTGACTGAAATCGATCATGATCGCAGGGTCCAGATCCACTTTGCGTAGGGCAGCACAGGTGCGTTCAACGCTCTGGGTATCGAAGTTGGGTTCGTGTCCTCCACGCAGAATAATGTGGGTATCGCGATTACCCGTCGTCTTAAATATGGCTGGGCTTGCAGCTTGGGTAAATGAGAGGAATACGTGGGGATGGCGGGCGGCACGGATCGCGTCGATTGCAACTTGAACAGTGCCGTCTGTGCCATTTTTGAACCCGACGGGACAAGAAACACCGGACGCCAATTCGCGATGCACCTGGCTTTCTGTTGTTCTCGCCCCGATTGCACCCCAGCTAACCAAGTCGGCGATGTACTGCGGTGAGACGATATCGAGAAATTCCGAACCGGCAGGGACCCCGGCTTCGTTAAGATCCAGCAACAAAGATCGCGCCATACGCAGACCCTTATTGATATCGAAACTGCCATCCAGAGCCGGATCGTTTATAAGGCCTTTCCAACCCACAGTGGTGCGTGGCTTCTCGAAGTAAACTCGCATTACGATAAGCAGGTCTTGTGCAAGTTCAACACGTAGTTCGGCGAGTCGTTCCGCGTAGTCCCTGGCCGCATCGACATCATGGATAGAGCAGGGGCCGACAATAGCCAGCAACCTGTCATCTTCACTGGTCAGGATGCGGTGAATTTCATCACGTGTTTTGTGTACCAACTCCGCAGCGCGATCACTAAGCGGAAATTGTTGATGGATATTTGCTGGATTTTCAACATCCTGAATTGAATCGATGCGTAAATCTTCTGTAGAACGAGTGTTGGGCATTGTCTTGTCAGCTTGCACGTGAATAATTTAAAAGCCGACAATGATAGCTGGAATAAGTGTTGAAACAAAGCTGGGCGTCAAGTCGATCAGGACGGCTCTGCGTCAATCGGGCAGCGCTCGACATCCACACCCGTGCGGATGTTGTGGGTGTAACCTCGCTCCGCGAGGTGCAATGCGGCGGACAACCCCGTAAATCCTCCGCCAATCATACATCCAGCCGCCTCTACCTGGCCTTGCAAAGGCCCCGGGAAACACCGTTGTCTGAGCGCTGGCTTCCATTGTGGGAATCCATCTCCATAATTGGCTCTGGCCGCTCTGATGATTGGGTTTGCTACATTGGCTGGGCGCTTTGAATTTTTAAAACGCAGGTTTTTTGGGGGCGTCGTTGAAGCGTTGGATCCCGGACAAAATTTCCGCCTTGGCCTCCTCAGTCAAAGAAAAAGGGGTCAGGTATTGAAATGCTAGTTTACATCCAAAACTCTGGGCAATAATTC
>CAZAWX010000007.1:0-45091 GCA_964488985.1 uncultured Ectothiorhodospiraceae bacterium | reverse complement strand
CGGCTTGCTCTTGTTCCTGGGCCAGCCGCTCTTCTGCTCGCAACAACTCTACATCATTCTGCGTGACTTGGGCGAGGTCATCCTGCTGCGCCACGCGCGGCGCCGGTGCCAATTCTGCTGGTTCTGCAACTGGCACGGTTTGCTCCGATTCTTGGTCAACGTCAAGTGACTCACCACGGCGCAATCCAAACTGTTCGTATGCATCATCAATCACATCGCGCGCAGCGAGAAGCGCGTCGAAGTCCTCTGATGTCTTTGACACCTTACCCCGGAGTGCTCGGCTAACGCCGTCAGCCGTGTCGAGGAACGTAGCGACCATGCCCTTCGGCAACCGCTGAATGTAGCGCATTCCTTCGATGGGGTCTGTCAGGAACCTCGCGGCCAGATCGGAGATAATCTCTTCCTTGCCAGCCTCAACGTCGAAGTCCTTGTTCCCCTTCGATTGGGCGACCGCGGCCATGTCCTTCGCCATGCGGTTGATCCTGCGCCGGCCGGCAACATTCTCAATGGAGTTTGTCAGCTTGTCCCATAGGTCTTGGTGTTCGTTCTTGATCAGATGTGCAATCTCGTGACTGCCTACCTCTGTATATGGCCGGTCGCTGTTGATGTCCAAAAAGATGGTGTTCTCAGCACCGGGAACTCGAGTCACGCCATTCGGCAAGACAACGTTTCCACTCTTAGATGTCATGAATACAACATCTTGACCAAACTCAGATTTCACATCGTCAGACAACTTCCGCTGTGCTTCTGACGGCTCGACAACGGTAACGCTGTCATCATCCTTCATACGGTCCAGTTGCTGGAGTTGCACCGTCAGCCTCTTCGCCGCATCCTGTTGCTCTGGTGTACCTGCTTGCGGTGCTTCTTCACCAGACTCCAGCACAACATCTTTGACGATCTCACCGACCATCCCTCTGCGGTCCATCCGGAGAGATTCCTGGTGGAGACTCCTCTGATCGAAGATCTGTTGCACATCATCATCAGAAAGTTTCGATAAGGTTTCCTGCACATTCTTCGGAGTGAGTTCTCCAACATCCTCTATAGTGAACTCATCGCCTTCCTGCGCCTTCTTCTGATCTTCCTTTTCCTGCTTAATCTCCGTCCCGTGCTGTTGCATCATGCGAGCTATCTCTGAATCGGCCTGCACAACTTCATCTATTTCCTGGCCAGCAGCTTCAATCGCCTTGTCAACGCTCATGCCTTCTTCGTCAACCTTCTTCAGGGCAAGCTCATTGGTCAATTGCTCCTTAATGTCGACTGGTCCACCTGTGACGGCTCCCACCCCTGCGCGGCCAATCGGAACCGCGGAAACAACCAAACCCTCAACCAGCATCTGACGGGCATCTGTGGCAGCAGTCCACGAACGCATGATACGGTCTATCGTAGTACCGCCCTTGTCGTCCAGGTTCACTAGTGGCCGGAGTATAGCTTCAAGCCGCTCCTCGCCGAACTCTGCCAGCACGCCGTTCCATCCAGACTGCTTTAGGATCTGGGTGATGCTACGTCCTGATGGAGTCGACGCACGCTGGAAGAAGGTCTTCGCCCTCAGTGCCAGCTTCTGAGCGCCTGGTGTCAAAGAAGGGAATGCCTTGCTGGCTCCCAGTGATAGAGCCTCTCCGGAATCCTCTGCGAGTGCAGAAAGCATTACACTGCCGATGGCCTTCCCAAGTGCCGTCCACGGCTTGTTCTGCCCCTCGGCCACGATTGCTTGGCCTTCCTCTGTTATCGCAAACCCTTTCGGCATGACGCGCTCGGAATATTCATCTGCTACTCGTGGCGCAAGCGCAGTCGCAGTACGCGCCCCGGCACCAGCAACTACGCCAGCCAGCCCGACCCCTGCCTTGACCGCCATCTTCTCCATCATATCCTCACCAAGCTTCTTCGTGGCAAACTTGGTTATCCCCTCCTTAATCCCCTCCACCATCCCAGCCGATGCAAGGAACTCAATAGCATACCCAGGCAATTCAAGTATCCCACCAGAAACACTGCCCATAGTTGTCCGGCCACGTATTTGCTCCTCAGCAACGCGCGAGAAAAAGTTTGTGGCTATCTCCATATCCCTATCGCGCTGTGCTTTCGCGCTTATCGAGAACGTCCCCATAGGTGGACCAGCCGGGAATGTCGTTTGAATTCGTGGAGCTTTAGCATTAACAATATCTTCGTATTCATTTGCCTGGAGGCGCTCCATTGCATCTTTCGTGAATTGGTTGTCCAGGGATTTTATCATTGATCCCATAAACGGCAGAAGTCTCACGCCTCTCGCTTCCTCGACTGTTCCCCTGATTACGCCTTCGGAGAACCCGATCTTCCCTTCGTTCTGCCATATGTCTATTACGGCTTCAGGGAAGAGTCTTGACTGGCGAACCCATGCTGGCACGTTTCCTTCTTGGGTCGTGTTCATCAGTGCATGAACATAGCGACCTGCCGTGTCAGAAAGCCCCTCGCGCAACTCGAAGAAGTCCTTCTCGAATAGTTCACGATTGAACGCATTTGCATCCCACTCATCACCAAAGCGGTTGGACATGGTGGTGTGCATGTACCCCGCCCACTCCCGCTTCGCCGCACCCTGCTTCTGCTTGTCGGCCTTTTGGTACTCGGGGGTGTTTGAGATCTCATCCCAGTAGAGTAGATCCTGTTCGGGCATTATTTGAGTCGCTCCATCACTCTCTTAAGGGCTTCATCTGCCGATCCGGTGGTTCCAGGCTGACGCTGACGGGGTGGTTTCTTGCCGACCTTCTCCTGCGCGGCATCCTCTTCCTCGAGTACATCAGCCCAAACAGAGTTAAGTGCGTCAACGCGATCTGTGGCCTTCGCCAACTTTTCGAACGCTTCACCATTCTCCCCTTTTTTGGACTTCTGGAAGTGACTCCACCATCCGAGATATGCCGCCGGGGGAATGCTACCCAATGGCATCCCTGCCTTTTTAAATGCAAACAGTTCCTCGTCCTTGGCCAATCCTGATGCGATCGCCCAGTTGCGAACTTTCGTCAGGGCCTTCGGTTCAGATTTCAACACGTTGTCCCACTCGGTCTTGGCAGCGACCGATGTTGGTTTCTTCGTTTCGTTGACCGCCTCGGCCTGCTTGATGAACAGGTTGTACTGCCTGTTGGCCTCGTTGCTCTCTTGGATCACGCGCTGACTGTTCCAAATGCCCACCTGCTCTTTAGCTACAGCATCACGTTCGTTCTTAACGTCTCTCAGCCAGTCTCCGAGGACATTCATTTGTCCCTCAGGATCCCCCTCGGCATGGAACAGAGACTTGTCTGGATCGTTCATGTTTATAGCAAGGAAGTCCCAATTGTTCACTTTCTTCATCTCTGGGACAATGACATCCTTCCGTGAGATTTGTTCCTTGGTCGGTGTCTCTCCAGCGGCAAGGTGCTCCTTCAAGTCGTCTACCTCTGACAATACTGCCGTGTTGAACTGGAAAGCAGGTGACTGCTCAGACATAGTACTGGTTGCAACTGCTTGCGCTTCCATCCGGGGGACTCCACTCCTTATCATCTGGTCCCTCATCTTGTTCACCTGCCGGCCTAGATTGTGGTCGGACATTAAGTCGGCGGCAACCTCTGATGAAACGACCTTGGCCATATCGCGCATGATCTTATCGCGCATCATCAATCCGGTTTCACCGTCAGCAGGCAACTCCTTGATCTCTCCATTGATATCGAGCAATACCTTCTCAGGGATCCCGTCACCGTCCAAGTCTGTCGGTCGTCCTCCGACTGCTGAGAGCAATTGTCCGATCCTGGCCTTGGCAAGCATCTCCTGCCGACTGCCCGACTTCGCAGAACGGGCCACCGGGAACTGGTTGATCAGTTCGTTTATGTCGATGGCGCGTTGGTACGACTTGTCGCCAACGATGGCGGCTTGAGCTTTGTCGGTCATCTGGATTCCAAGAGAATCGAACTTCTCTTTCACAAAGTTGTTTATCGCCGATCGGTTCTTCACATTTAGAACAGAAGTGGTGTTCACGAAGTCCTGGACCTCAGCGGCGCCGAGGTCTACCTCGCGTTTCTTCGCAACGTCCTTTGCTGCATCAAGGGTGACCTGTTGCTGCTCAACCCCAAGCATGGCACTCTTCTGGGCCGTGGGAATATTTGCTACATCCGCTTGTAGCAGTTGCTTACGGCTACCAATGTTTTGGACATTTGCCTCAAGCAGTTGCCCCTGCCGTCTCTGGTTCTCTAGCGACTGTTGCGATGCCTTCTGTTGTGTTGGTATAAGCGAAGCCTGGGATCTCAGGATGAAGTTGTTCAACCTGCGCGCTTCCAAACGCAACTGTTCGCTCTCTGTAGGAGCAAACCCCAACTCTTGCAGTATCATGCGGCCAAAGCCTACTCTACCCTGGCGAGGAACGGTAGGGATGTCTGCCAATGCTTCTTCATTGCTCTGATTTGGATTCGCCACTGATCTCCTCCTCAAGGTAGTCGCCGAAATTCATTATTCTCTCTTCGCCCGTGTGCTCGTCAATTGTGAATCCCGGCGGTAACTGTGCTCCTGGTTTCTGCCCTTGCGTTGTTGAAGCCGCCATGGCTCGCCGTGGTTGGGGCATTACCACCTGTTTCTTAACATTTGTCGTCCCACTTATTGGGATGCTGGGGCGCTGCTCGCCAGAATCAACTGAGTTTTCCAATGCCATGCTTGATCACCTTCTTGAACTCTACATTTTCACCATTGCACAATTCAATAATCGACTCAACCGGGTTGAATCCTATGTAACGCGCAAGAGCCAAACTGCGAACATTGTCCGAACGGATAATGCCCGACACGCTGTCGCATCCTGCTTTCGCAATCTCGACGATCACTGCCAGCGATCCTCCAACTTTCTCTCTGCCTGGAACACGTTCATCGAAGATCCAATTTGCAAAGAACTCGTTGTCAAGCTTCTCGCCCCAGATGCAACCAAGTCCAAAATCAGTACAGACAAACCACCCGAGTTTCTCTCCGGTGTTCCACTTGTCACTTGATACTTCATCTCGAATGTACCTGAATCTTCTATATTCATCCGGCACCCATTTCAACATCCTTTCGCTCATGCGGAATTGCAGAAACAGTGTCTCCCATCCATGCGCATCAAGAAATGGTATAATGATACTATCGCCCCCCGCCCTTGCTCATGATGTGCCCACCACCGCCTTTGCCTCTTGATTTGGACAGGGTTGTTGCTTGAGTTGTCGTCTGAGGAGCAAGCTGTTGCGCCATCTGCGCCAAGCCTGCCCTGCGCTGGAACTGCTGTTCATCAGCCTGTGGTCGAATTGCGGCCAGCCCCCGGAGTTGCGCAGCCTCGATTGCCGCCTGCCCAGTGACAGCCAAACCGCTCTCGCCAAGGCCGCGGCGTGCGAGACCTCGCTGGAGGTTGCCGGTTGCCTTTTGTGCAGCGCGTTGAACATCGACCGACCTCTGCTGAAGATCTTGGCTTGTACCGATTGCTTCAACATCAGCCTGCAATTGGCTGAACAGCGGAAGGAACTCTCGCCTGAAAAGCTTTTCTCTGTTTTTCAGAATACTGGTCTGGGCCAGCGACAGTTGGGATTCCTTGTCGCGCGATTTACTGAATTGTGCTTTATAGCCGCCCATGCGTCACCTCAACTTGTTGTATTGTAACGTAGCGCCTTGGAGTGTGCCTTCACCTTGCAACCTAAGACGTAACCTTTTGCCAATGGTCCCCGCCGGCAGATACACAGGCTTTCTTGCCGGGGACACCGTAACGGAATTCACCTTCTTATCATCCACAATCAAGTTGACGACAACATCCTGGTCATTGTCCAACCAAATCCTGCGGAAATCCTTCAGGGTATTCAAGCTGTCACCCAAGATGTCTGGCGACTCGTAAACCCATTTACGGTCAACGCCACCATCAAGCAGAGTGTACCCACCACCCCCGGAAGACAAGTACATCTTGTCAGCTACCTTGTCGTACCATGACCACTTGCCGGTCACGGTGCGTCGGTATATGTCTCCGCTACGGAAGTCGATACACACCGCCTCATTGCTGAACATCAGAAAGAGCGTGTCCTCCACAACAAAAGCGAAGTCGCCCTGCCGAGAGAAGTCGTATTTGTTCTCGGTTATGATCTCCACGCGCTCGCCTTCTCGTTGGTCGTATGGACTGTAGCCACACACACCGTCATAGGACTGCCAGATAGGCCGGTTGCGCAGATAGGTGATCGTGCGCCAGTTCGGACACCCCTGCTGTACGGGGATCTGTATCTGCTCTGAATCGGCCAACGTAGTACCAGACAGGCGGTGGACCCGGTTAGCGGTAAATACCAGCACTCCACCGACCAGCCGAGCAATCCCTGTGACCTCATCATCGAACTCACGGAAGTTTAGTGGATCATAGCCATGCGGATCTCCCTGTCCGGAGATGTATACGCGACTTCCGTTGGCCAGGTAGAAGTTTCCGGCAACCTCTGTCATATACTTGCCGCCTAACTGGATGAACTCTCCATTCACACTTCGATAAATCGGGGGGCTACTTGCAAGCGACAGGGACAGAAGTCGTCCCAGTATCAAAGAAGAATCTGCTATAGAATCTGTGATGTTCTGCGTCCCTGGCGCAACGGTGTCCAGCAAAAAGAACTCTCCACCATCAGCAACAGTACGGTAAATGTTCACCTTCGTTACCGCGGCCTCGGTAGGTTTCGGAATGTTTGCGATCTGTATCTCATCGTAACCTTCGATGGAAAGTGTCGTGTCCGTAACGTCCTTCCAATACTTTCCACTGTCTTGCCCCGGTTTCTGCCAGTCCTTAATTGATGTGTAGCGCGTCCTGTTCGTAACCACGCTAAGACTGCCAGACTGGTTCAACTCGCCGTAGAACCCCTGAATGCACTCCCAGTCTCTACCATTATATGAAACACGAGCGCCGGCGTTATACCCATATCGCTTGTTCGGACGGTAATGCAATGCATTGAATGCCTGTAGATCCTCCTCTGGGTTCAGTTCCCTGACCTCAGTACGAGTCTCTACTTCTGCCGGGTTTAACTCGAACCCAGGCAACGTTGCCGCTGATTCAAATCCATCATCTGTCTCGAACGTGACCAGATATTGGTACTTACCGATGAACCTGTTACCGGAGATGGTAGGCTTAATGCTTAGTGGTGTGTCCGGTGCAGAGATACCAACGTATCCGAGTGTCGACCCCAGTTCTTCACTGTCGTTGTCAGACCAGTAGAACTCATTACCCCAGCGCACAATCGACCGAGTACCGGCGCTGTTCTGGTACTTTGCGAACCCGTCCACGACAGGCTTTGCAGCAACTTGGGTTTTAGTCGGGTTAATGGCCCCGGATGTAACGACACAGTCCAGCATGTCCACTGCCTGGCCTTCAGGCACTAGATGCTTGGCGAGATGATTGTTGATCCCGCCGGCGAACTGGCTGGTCTCAATCAGGGACATTAGGTTGTCACCGCCCTCAGTACTTGGTACATGATCGTGTCGTTGTTAACGAAGTTTCCGCTGGCTGTAACCACGAACTGTCCATCCGCTGGCAACGCTTGCCTTACCTGGATCGAACCGGCAACAGATTTGAACGTGACCATGACAAGGTCGGTGGAGAGCATACTGGACACAAAGACCGTACTGGTCGACGCGACACCGCCGGAATGCGTGTGCGTGCCTGCCGCGTATATGAAGTGTGTGTCGGTATTCCCATTGCCGTCTGCATTCAGCTTGGAGTATGTAACATTGTCGTCAGCGATCTTAATGGTCTCAACCGCGCCATCAGCCAGTTCTGCCGTGTCAACGCTGCCATCCACGATCTTGCTGGCGTTGACCGAATCAGCAGCCAGGTGCTGGAGATCGATACTGCCGTCAACGTAGTGCTCTGAATCGATGCTGTCATCGGCGATCTTTGTGCCGTCAACGGAGTCCCCAGCCAGTTGCGCGGTGTCTACGCCCAGCGCCTTGACCTGGAGGGTTCCACTGGAGTTCTCAAGCGTGCTGTCATCCGGCACGCCGATGGAGGTGATACTGATGCAGATCGCACTGATAGCCGCGTCGACCGTGTTGCCTGGTGTCGTGCTGTTGTCGGCCAGGGTTTTCGCCCTGGTTGCGGTGAGCAGTGGAACATGGCTACCGTTCACCCGCCGGAATGTCTTGAATGCTCCGCTACTGGTCTTCCTGGGAAACGTGCTACCGGACCCGGTGTCGTCCCACGCGACATCCTCAACTGCGAGGAGTCCCTTCTCTATGCTGATTGCCATGACTTTCTCCTAGTAGTAGTTCGTCTTGTTCTTTTGATGCGACTTAGTCCACAGCCGTGACTGCCCCCTCTTGGCCCGGTTCATTCTACGAGTGAACTTCTCCAGCCAGATTAGAGACCGCTGCATGTTCTCACTGTCTGATTCGATCTCAAGTGCCTTCGCGCAGGCATAGGCAGCAAGAGCTTCATCGTCATCTATCTCGTGGAGTCCTTCCAACGGCTCTCGCACGTAGAACACCTGGGCAATGTCTGTCGCGTCGAATGCGGATGTCACGACTCCGGTTTCTCTGGTAAAAGTCACAACGTCGTCGGTTTCGTTGTAGTTGACCAGCAATCCGGTGTCTTCCGGCGCGACGTTGTCGTCAATCCAGCAAACTACTCCAGCGTCCTCGTCGGTAGTCATTAACCAAGAGCGAGAATAGGGAAGTGGGAATATCACAAACATGTCATCTTCGTTGGTGACCACGGCCCCAACGAGCGCACCAAGCCCTGATGCGGCAACGGCAATCTGCTCTATAAACCAAGATTGCTCTACCTCATCGTAATCCGAGTTCAGCTTCTTGATGTTGAGTTGCCCCTCTTCATACCAAATCGTCCCAGTTCCTTCATTTGCATAAAGAGTCCCATACGTGGACGGGAGATCGGTATAGTCGGTGTCGGTTATACTCGACTCGTAATTCAAACCGATCTCGATATACGAGAGCGTCCCGGCCATATTCAAGTAGCAACGCTTGCTCTGCGCTTTCGTGTCCGTTGGATGGGCCACGACCTTGGCAGAAGCAATACCGTAGCAGGTATCTGAAGACACTTGAGTTTCTGTCCCGCCAGTCGAAGTAATCTTGTATATGCCTGACGAACCACAAGCTGCATACCACTTGGCCGTGGACCAACCGCTTTCTGTCAGCGTTGGAGCATCGTTCACCACCGCCTGATGGAAAAACGTAACGGTTGACAACGCTGACTTGCTGCCCGCGGAGGTGTAATCGGCAACGTAGCAAACCTTGGTTGTACCGAGAGTGTTAGTCTCCCAGAACATGTAGTTATCTCCGATGAACGGACTTATGCCTCCGATGGCATCATTCACGATGGTTTCCAAGCTGGTAGTTGCCCCTCCAAGTGTGGTCTTGCGAATTGTTGTGTTCTCTGCCCACACTACCACTTCAGCGTCGGGTACTTTCTTTATGAACCTTGGACGTTGAAATGTCACGCCAAGGGTGATTCCATGCGCAGTCTGTGACTCGATTGACCACGTTTCGATCTTCACTTTGTGGATATAGTCCGTACCCAGCAAATACAGATAAGCATCATCTCGATCGACAGCGTGGAGATCTTCTCCGAGTCCAATGGATAAATCTCGAAGTACTGTCTCGTTCTCAGCAAAGTCAACATTGTCTGCCTCAAAGCTCGGGTCGGCCTTGGGGTAGAACCGGAAGCTTCCTGGACCGTCCAGGTCCGAGTAGTACTCTTGCGGAGTCCCCTCGACCTCTCTGTACTTACCGCCTTCCCGGCGCTGGAGTTCGCCACTGGTGGTAGGTGTCACCTCGTACCGCTCGTTGTTCTCGATCCGGATTACGCGCATGCAATCCTCCGGCCAAGTGTACACATCTTCATTCTCCTTGACGGAGATCGGAGCTTGTGATCTGAGCACACCAGTCTCTTCAACATAATGGCGCTGCCCGTCGTCAATCCAGCCGCTTAGTTCGTCGTCTGTCCACCTCGGGTTGTCCCCGGTGTCCTGCAACTGTCGTCGGGCGCGGGTCAGCACCTCATCAAACGTCGGCATCGCCATTTGTTTTCCCCGAGCAATGGTTGTTCATATGCAAGCGGAGACCTCGTGCGCGCTTGAACGGACCCTTGCCACAGTCGGGGCATACGTTCACAACCTTTGGCTTTGGCTCTTCTTCTCCGAGTTCAGCTTCCAGCGCGTCTTCAACCGCCTGCTTGACCGACTCGAGAGCCGCCTGCTTCGCCTGCTCATCTTCTACCGATGCCTTCTCTTCAGCCAGCCTCTCCTTCTGGAGTTGCTTCGACTTCTCGTACTTCCACAGGCGTTTGCGGTAGTGGTTGCGTTCTTCTCCTGCCCGTCTGCGCATGAATCCCAGCATTGAGACCTCCAAATAAAAGGTGGGGGACAGCCCACGCCAAGGAGGAAATGGGCCGTCCCTGCCACTGTTGCCAGGTTATTCTACCACTTGATCTTACCCTGATCCAGCAACGTCTCTGCGTCGACGAAGTCGAGCAGGAAGATTGCCTTCCCAGCGGTCAGAGCAGCGGTGCCAACTACCCAGTCCAGGGTGTCTGCCGCGGACTTGGCGTATGTGGCCTTCGTCTCGGTCGCCGCGGAAACGGCGAAGTTGAGACGTACCACATCTCCTGCGGCGAGGTTTGCTTTCGGAATATCTCCCGAAAGTGCGTCACTGGCGACCTGCAACGTGACCGTCGCTGCGCCGGCGCTCGTGAAGCTCGTCTCCACGATCATAACACCACCAACCAGAGCCTCTCCCTCGGGGATCGGAATGAGGTTGTGGGTGTCGGCTGCTGCAATGCCGGTGTACCCGGAATCGGTCACATCGAGGACGTAGCAACGCTGCTTCATCCCCATCTGGAAGTCCTTGTTGAGAGGACGTTCCTTCACGATGGTGCTGACATTAGCTGATGCCATGATTCAGCCTCCTTATTTTTGGGTTTAGTTGTCACCCCAGAAGATAGCAGTCCACTGGCCACCACTGACCAGGGTGCTCTCATCCTTGATGACTTCGATGTCCATGGTGGTCACTGCTGCGGCCATGTCGGTCGTGGAGTAGAGAATCTGCCCTACGCCCGTACCGGCATTGTTGACTGCACCAGCAAAACCCTTGATGGTCGAGAGTCCGAGCTGGGCCGCGGTCACCGTCTGCTTGCCGTCCGTATGGACAGTGCCGTGAGCGACAACAAAGCCAGGCCCGAGTTTCGTAGCTACGACCTTGACGTGTTCCTGTCTGTCAATCGTTGCTGCCATGTGTCACCTCCTTTAGCCGACCGAGATCAGCTGCGCGACACCCAGGTCCACCGTAGTGGCACCGTCGTTGCCGTAGAACGCGACCTTCGTCTCACCTCGGATCTCGCTGGCCGCGACGGACAGAATCCGGCGATGGTCATCGGTCTCTTCGGTGTAGTCAGTCGTCTGCGCCCACGCACTGATCATGGCATCTGCGCCAACGAGCAGGTTGCGGGACAGGTAGTGACTGCCGGAAGTCGCGAAGCGAATGACATGCTGCGATTCCTTGATGATCACGTTGTTCCACACGCCCATAGCGCCTTTGGCGATCAGGTCATCGGCACCATTCAAGCCACGCTCGGCCAGACTGTACGCATGCGCCTGCCACTCCGGGTTGTACCGGAGATCACGAGCCGCGCGCGGTGAGAGGAACGCAATGTAGAACTCCTCGTTATTGGCACCGACTCTGATCGGGTTCAAGCGATACGAGATGGAGGAGGTGCTCTCCGCATCCATTTCGGCCAGGGTTGTGACGGCCTCGTCCAGAAGCTGCGGGCTGAACTTGTCAGTCGAAGCCATGGCCGAGTTTAGTGCCGTGTTGTCCGAATTGGCAGCGGTCACGGCGGCGGCGTTAGCCGAGCCATTTGCGCGCCAACAGCGATTCGCACCTTGCACCCGGTCGGTGGCCTGTGCCGCCAGCTTCCATGTGCCAGTCAAGTCGGTCGCAGAGATCCCAGACAGAGTCTTGAAATATGCGTCCTCATTGTACTGCCGGAAGTGGTTGACCAGCTGCATGCGGAATTCTTCGCGTGTCTTCAGCACGATGCGCTGTTCGGTCATCTTACCTTTGCGGGCGAATGCGAAGTTGACTTCGTTGATGACCACATCCTGGATGTACTCCGTGATGGTGGACTCATTGCCGCGAATGGTAACATCCTGACCGATCAACGGATCGGCATACGTGTGGGGGACGAAGTGACAACGCTTCGTGTCGCCGTCTTCCCCCTTCAACGTGGTATCCATGATGATGGGCTTTCCCGAACCTTTCTTCCCGAACATGCCGGAAAGACTGGTCAGACGAAGGTGTTCATGGAAGATATCCTTCGAATGCTGGATCGGGTTAGCGTCATCGCCAGTCCCTCTGATGAAGTGAGCCATTTTGCTTACCTTCTATTGAAGGCAGAGTATCAGATCCAATCAGGAAGGTTGTTCTCACCGGGGACATTGTATCCAGCAATGCTGGCCTCTGTCTTTGGCGGGGCACCTTTCTTCGTAGGCGCTTTGCCAATCGGCTTGGGTTTCTTTCCTGTCTTCTCATTCGCCGGCGGGGTTTCACCGGAAAGCTCTGCCAAAAGTTCCTCTTTCAACTGCTGCTTGTACGCATCAGGGTCTTTGAGGATCTTGGCAGCGCGAGCTTCATCTTTAGCCAGCTTGTACGCCGCTTCCGGCGTTTTACCGGCCTCAACGAATTTCTTCGTGAGGGGGTCATGCTCATTGGTGAGGCGATCGGCAATCGGTTCGACGGTGTCGTAGTAATCACCGTACACATCATCAAGTCTCATCTCCTCTCGGATCACCCGGTCGGCCTCGATTTGCGCGGCAATGTCTTGCTTGCTCTTCTGCTCAAGCTCAACAAGTTTGCGTTGCTGCTCGGTAACCAGTTCAAGGATGGTGTCAGCCGGAGCTTCTTCCAGTTTCCTTCGAACCTCCTCGTTGTCGATGGCATCCAGCTTATCCTGAAGCGCAGCTTCAAGGTCGGCCTTCTCCTTCTCCAACTGGAGTCGGGCTTGTCGCTCACGCTGAAAAGATCTCTCTGTGTCCTTCCTGCGCTTCTCTGACAGTTCTGCTTCCGACAACTTGGGCTTGTCATCGTCATCACTGCCACTCTGATCCGGTTCTGGGGACGAGTTTTTCTCTTCCGTCTCCGGGTCCGTTGAGGCCGTGGTGGCCTCCGGTTCCGCTTTCGTCTCTGGTCCTGGCTTCCCTTCCGATTCGAATTCGCTGGGTGGGGTGACTCCGACTTCGTCAGAATTCTCCACTCCATTGTCTCCGAGAGTCGAAATGAAATCATCGACTGCTGCTTCTTCTCCTGGCATCCACGGTCTCCAATATGTCGTTCGCCGCGCTCGTGTACTCGGGGGGTCTAGCGACTCCGATCACGAGTTGTGCGGGTGGAACATGTTAAGCCTGCCCCTGCTGCAGCATCTGCTGTTGCTGGAGTTCGGCTTGTTGCCTCAGAAATTCTTCGTTCTTTTGGATCAGGCGCTGCTTGTCGGGCATGCTCGACAGCATGATCATCATCTCTCCAATCACTTCGGGAGCCATGGCCCCGGCCTTCGCCATCTCCGACAGGTAGCGCATCATCAAGTCGCGAACCGTGTCGAACGGTTGCGTGTGCGTGATCACCACATCATAGCGTAAAATGTTGTCCATTATGACCTGATTCATCACAATCGGCTCGCCAGTATCTTCGTCAACTGCCTGCTCCTCAGTGAACTCGTCAACTGCCGGGTCGTTCAGGGCCTGCGTGAAGATTTCACCGTTCGGCTCGACTATGCGCACAACACGGCGGTCAGTATAGAACTCGCCCATCAGCTGCAAAATGACCTTGGCCATCTGCTTCTTCGTGTAAAACAGATTCTCCAGAAATGAGGTCTGCATCTGCGCGCCGGCGAGAGATCGAGAAGCTTCCTGCTCCGCTGAACGCGCGTTCACGCCCCCCAACCCGAGCACCGCGTCGTTCACACCTGATATTCTCTGAACCATGTGGAGCAGGAAGTGCATCATCTCCATGAGGTGCGTGGACTCGTTTTTGTTGTCGAGTATCTCGAACTTGCCCCAGTAACCTTCATTGATGACGACAACGCCATCCGGTTGGGCAACCTGTTGCCTTACCTCATCTGGATCCTCTACTGCTCCCTCCTCCAGTACGACCTGGCGGGACATCGTGCCCCACATCCACTTGGAATAGCACTTGTTCAGCGCGTCCTGAATGTCCTTCGTCCAGTCGACAATGCCCTGGGGTAATCCCTTTTGGTTCATGCTGGCAATGAACGGTACGAACGGATACATGTTCATCCGATACGGTGGTTCGTTGTCCTTGTCTTCAAGTCCCCCCTCAAGGAAAACACTGCCAGAGTACTTCACTAATCGGATGCGACCGTCGTGGTCCTTGTACCAAACCTCATTCACCGCAATACGCCGACTGTTGGAACTCCAATCGTTGTCGAACTTGTTTGAAGCGTCGGTGTTCATCCGCGCCTCATGTTCCTGCCCCTCATAGGTCTCATCGATTTCGGTGGACCCAATGTAGTAACCCTCAGCCTTGTCGACCTTCTCCTCGCCCCATTCCTCATTAGCCCAATCCCGGTCAACGTACACGCGGCGAATTAAGTAGCGAGCATCGGATGCATCGGGTTCGCGCATGTACGGATCCCAATACATCTCTTCCCATGGGATCTGGATGACTTCGATCTGTATCTGACCGCTGTCGTCTTCGACCGGGAGGGCTTGCATCCAACCAATACCACCAACAATACCTTGCCGGAAGATCCGGCCCTGTCGGTAACTGAAAGAATTCTCGTCGTACACCTGCTTCAGTAGCTTGGTCATGATGTCAGCCATCACGAAGTCCGATTCCTCGCGGCCAACTATCTGGATGTCCGTCTGCCGTTGGCGCTCCTGGGCGATGATCGTGTCGACGGTAGGTCGGATGATGTTCAGGACAGATGCCTGTTGGCCGCGGGCGTTGAGGTTATACTCCTCCTCATCGGTCCACTGCTCGCCGTCGTAGTACTCGTAGTTGAACTGGTTGCGTTTGCGCCAGTTGTTCTGAAAATCGTTGGATTCAATGAGCCACGAGTGGTATTTGTGGTCGAATTGCTGCCTGCTACCGGCCATATTAGTCCTCATCTTATAGAGAACCTATAACCGTGAGCCAACGCAGATACAAGCCATAATAGCGGATTTATGCGCTTTTTACAACATTTGTACATGTTTCCCGGTCAAAGTGTGCGCCAACGGTTCGCCATAGAGTTGCGCCGCCGGCGGCGACTCTTGCGGTGGGGATCCTCTGGCTTGTCCGGGTCTTTGTTCAGCGGATTCTTGTGGTCGCCGACGAACGTCAGGCACAATGCATCGGCGATATTCGGAGACTTGCGGGAGTTGCGCTTCTTAAGTTCCTTCTTCGAGTCAACCTTCACCTTACCGTTGTCGGTGTTGTAAAGTGGTACGGTCAACTCGGCCTTCAGTTCCGCGAACAATCCTTCAGGCTCGGCGAACCACGGACGGTACTGCTGGAAGAACAGTCGACACTGCCACCAGAGCCAGTCGCGCAGCCGGTTGCATGCCGTTCCAGCATCGGTCGGAGGAGACTCCTGCACCATCACACGAAGGATCCTGACGGGTTGACCGGCAAGCAATTCCTTCAGCCTACTGTGAGTCCCGGCCCCGACCCCGGTGCAGTCAACGCAGATTATATCGATCTGCTGGCCCATCTTCTTCAGGTCAAAGTATCGCTCCTTCGCCCGATCGGCCTGTTGCGTCGGTGTAAGGTGATACCACTTGTCTATCTCCTCAATATTCAACCCCCTGCGGATGACCCATGCGCCATGGTCCTCTCCCAGGTCAGCAGGATCAATACCCATGATCCGCTTACGGCGGTCGGCGTTCTTCTTCTCGGAACCGTCAGTCCGATTCACCCAGGCACTGCGCACGACTTGGGCCTTCTCGCTCGGAGGGAATTCGCCACGGACTCGAGCATAGTGCTGGGGACTCTCCTCTCCGTAGTCGCGCACGACCTCATCAACGTATCCCGGCGACACCCGACCATACACCTCAATCTCCTGGGGCATGCCATACGGATCGATCGTCGTGTAAGTCTGGAGGTCGGTGTTCAACTCGTCCCGGTCGTCAACATGCATCAGCGCCCACTTATGATCGCCGATGTGCGCACCATACCGCTTATTGAACTTGTCGTAGAAGTACCCGGTAAGCCGCGTCGGGTTCCCGGTCAGGATCGCGTACACATTGTCGGTCGACAGCGACGACTTCGCGATCTCAAACACCTTGTCGTGGACTCCGGCTGCTTCGTCAACGATGGCGAACACTGGGTCACCATGCAAACCTTGGAGCGCATCCGGGTTCTCTTGACGGGCCGTGCGCAAAGTACTGAACCATGCATCACGCTCAACGATGTGCCGGCAGTGCTCCGTCATCACATCGAACTGGTTAGAGAAGTAGGGATGCATGTGCGTGTGGATCAGGGCTATCTCAGACCATAGGACATCCTTGAGATTGTCGCCACTGGTCCCAGTGCAAAGCGTCTTCAGGACATGACCAGGCTTCTTCATGCAGATCATCACCCACCAGTGCGCCCAAGCAATGAACCGGGATTTACCGGGACCGTGACCTGACCGGATCGCGACCTTGCGCTTGTCGCGGAGGTTGTAAAGTGCCTCGCACTGCCAAGCCACAGGCATCCCGTAGAGATCCGCGCGGCAACACTCAACGACGAACGCTACGGGGTCGTTTCGCCATCGGTTGATGTAGTAGATGAGCTTGGATCGAACTGCGAGTATTTCTTCTTGGGGGATGACCATCCTGCTTCTTCGTACAGGCGTTCCATTTCCTCAATCACTTTAGCACTGGATACATAGGTCGCTTGGGAAGTCGTGTAGAAGCCCTTCATCGAGTTCTCGCGCTTGGCAAACAGCTTCAGGATCTTGCGGATGTCTGGGTCTTTCTTCAGCAGCTTGAGGAGTTCGTTCAGAACGTCGATGTCCAGCTTCAGCTTCTCGTTCATCTTCATCGCCGCCTGGAACTTCAGCGTCAGGTCGGGGCAGTCGGGAAGATGGCCAAGTGCATCAGCAACAGACAGCGCAGTCGCCTCAAGCTCGTTCTCGGTCTGCTTCGCAAGCGGGATATACCGAGAAATGTACTTTGCCTTCTCGGCATCAGGCAGGCTCTCAAACCAGTCAGGGGTCGCCTTCATGTACGCAAGAGCAGCCTCTCGCGTCAACCGATCGATCGAAGCTTCCTGGCTCTGCGCCTTCTTAGCCTTTGGATGCAGGCTTTTGCTTTCTGGCACGTAGCGCCTCTCTTAAAAGTTCGTTGATCACGGCGTTGCGCTTGCGCTTCTTATCCACAACAATTCGCTGAATATCGTGGTAAACACCGTGCTCCAAGCGCGCTGATATGTGGATGGTTGCCATCTACTTCTTCCGCTTCGCGCGGGCCTTCGCCAGCCGGTGCAGCTGGTCACGGTTACGCTCAGTGCGCAACTTCTCGGACTTGCCGAACTCGCCCGCGGCCTCCAGGTCTTTAATCGCCTGGTTACGCTCTTCGTCATTCTTCGTCAATTTAAGTCCCATCGCGGAACTCCTTATCGTTGAATTTGATTTTCCAATAGCCATGTTCGTCCGTATCAACATAGCGCCAATTGTCGTCAGATTCATGCAACAACGCGAAATCGTCCTGGTCATCGTCGTTGCTGTGCCGCTCGCAGAAGCGGAGGAAGGCGTTGAACTCGTCAGCGTCCATTTTCGTGTACCAACCGAACCCCATCCTCTTCGCGATCACAAAACCGCGCCTTGAGGGCCGATGGTAAAGCATCATCCGGTTATTTGCCACGTTCAGACTCTCCATGCAACAACACAACACCATTCTGCGCCTTTTGCCAGTTGCAGTGATGCCACCAGGCCAACTCGTACATGTGCGCGCGCAGACGCATTACTTCTAATCTCCTCTCGCGCGCACCTTGGCGAACCAACTCCTCAATCATATCGCTACGGGTCATACTGACTCCTGTTTGCACGCAAAACACGGCTTCGCGCCACTGTAGCGGTGCTTCGAGCACGTATACACATCAACAAGACGACGAGTGTCAGGAGGAACGCCAAGGAGAGTCTCGGATGGAACGCCACAACGGACCAGCGAGGTCTCACCGCGCATCTCTCTAAGCTCGCAGAGGAGTGCGTCATACATCTTCCGCAGATCACCACTACCATCCATGTCGCGGAACACCAACGGATCCGGCTCGCCAACCCCGATCACCAAACACGCATGCGGGCTCACAATCGTCCCGTCATCGCCCTCCTGGTTGTCCTCGTCGGCGGCAGGCAAATGGTCATACTGCTCCCAGCGCATCCAGCGAACCTCTTCCAGTACAATGTGGTATGACCACAGTCCCTCGTCGTGTGTGAAAAGCATGCACTACTCCTGCGTTAGCGTGACCTCAGTACCAACAGGCAAACGAGTCAGACCTGGCACAGCCTCGTCCTTGTTACCACGCATACCGTTGTGGTTCTTGCCGCCGTCGCATAAACAAACGGCAACGTAGTTACGGTTCGACAACTGACGCAACTGGAAGATCGTGCCAGCCTCGTCCTCGAACAGGTCTCCAACACTCACCGCCACCTTCGCCTCACTCTTCGTCGCTGTCACTTTCGGCATCTTCGTCTCCTCGTTTAGGTTGTTGGACCTCGGGGCGGGAATCGAACCCGCGCTGACCCCGGCAATATGGCACTCGCATCGGATCCTAACACTCCATGCCTGCCAGGCGCTCTACCATCTGAGCTACCCTCGGAACGCTGGCCGATTTGACCGCTCCTCACGCCGCAAGCACGAAGGCCAGGTGCAAACGGAGCGCAACCGCGATCTCAGGCCAATTTCCGGCCAGCTTGGGGCCTGGAGGTGGACTCGAACCACCGTTACCCGCGTATCTTTCAGCCTAAGCCGCTCTAGCGGGCGTTCTCCCAACTGAACTATCCAAGCAAAAAAGAGTGAGCCGACAGGCAAACAATGCCCGTATTCCTGCCGGCCCACATTGTGCATCGGCTTACGCAGATGGTGTCCATGTCCGTTTAATCCCCACATCAGTTTCATGCCGGATGTACTGCCACTGTACCACGCCTCCGTAAAAATTATTGGAGGAGGCGCCTGGATTCGAACCAGGGACTTCCGTTTAATTGTGCCGGGAACTTGATCCACCATCGGACAACGCAATCAGCATAGAGTGAGAGTCTGCTGCTAATAGGTTGCGTGTGCTCCACTTCTCTACGGGCATTGCATCATACGCAATATGTAGTGTGTTTGCCAATTTCACCACGAGTCCAGTTCAAGCAATGGTGGACTCGGGAGGATTCGAACCTCCAAAAAGCGGGACTACAACCAGTTCATTCAGCCTCAGTCTAAGCATCAGCCTGCACTCAAATGTCTCAGCCAAAGATGAAGTTCATCACCTCCTGTGCATAGTCTTTGCGGGAAGCCTCGCTCCCGTTCGCTTCCTCGCGCGCGCACTTAACCGCTTCTTTTAACGCGCGCACACGCTGGATCATGTCGCTCTTCTTCTTCGACGGGATCGCACCACTGAATTTCGTCTGCGTCCAAGTGCCGACCTGAACGTCCTCGTAGTACATCTCCACCTGCGCCGGGTGACGATCTGTCGCCTCCGACTTCACATGGTTCCGCGGCACCTTCTTCGTGCGCATCGTCTGGACCGGCTTCGAACGGAAGCAGTTCGTCTCGTCGCACCACTCCCACTCTTCCAGCGCGCCCAACTCGGGCAGCTTCACGATGAACGTCTCCAAGTCCACCAGCCGCTTCTCAAGGAAGATCAGGTGCGTCACCGGCAACCCACTCGCGATCACGGTCCCGTTCACAACAACGTCGGCCTGCGCAAAGCAGTTCGAGTTATCCAAACACGAAACAGCGTCCATGAACTCGACCATCTCGGTGCAAGCATCTTTGACCACCTCAGAAACGATCATCTGGAGCTTCTTTACCTCTGTCGGCATCCCCTCACCTTCGTCGTCCAGCGAGCGGTACTCCCGTGTCATCCCGTCAAACAACTCCCGCTTCTGCGAAAGCTTGTGCAACTCGGTCAGCTTACGCTGACTCTCCGTCTTCTTGCCGCCGACAACAGCGACGATCTGATTCAACTTGGCCATAATTTCACCTCCTGGCATCCTGGCATTAGCATTACAGTGACATTCAAAAAGACCGAGGGACCGGCTGGAGTAAAGGGGAGGTAACGGGGTAACCGGCCCTGCTCGGGGGAAAACTACAATTCGACCTCCAGCTTCGACGCAACCAACTTCCGCATGTCAGCCAGGTGCTTCTCCGTCGCTCGCAAACTACCAGCACTACCACTGCCCTCGGTCGGGCGCAAGCCAGCGTGCCACAAATAGTCCATCAACTCCTGCGCGTTGTCCATGCCAAGCACAAACGACGGCTCCACCAAGCAACCTTCAGGATCGTCCTCCCACTCAACAGTCACGCTCTTAGCGACCTTGTCGGCCTCCAAAAGGTAGAACTCGACACCGCGACGGAACTGCGCCGCGCAAGCATGTAGCTTCAGGCGATTGTTAACCATGGTCCACCCCCGGCAAAGACGGCATCGGCATCCAGTGCGTCACATGCAGCCGTTGATGACCGCCAATCCGAGTCGACCACCGCGAGCCATACAGCAACGCCTCACAGACAACGTCCAAGCCCATGTCAGGCTCAAAGATCCGCACAAGCACTCGCGATCCATCAACCGGCATCCCGTCCTGAATCCGCGTCCAACCACCACCAGGCTGCGTCCAGCCCAACTCCACCAACGCCTTACGCACCGCCCGAGTACGCAGTACATTCTCTATATAGCCGCGGTGCGCGTTGTCCAGGTCGTCATGTAAACGCTGCTTGATCGTACCGTCGTTGAAAATTTGTGTGTCGATCCTGACGCGCCGGCTCATCTCGGCCGCGGGCGGTATGTCGTCCCTGTCATCCATGGCAATCACTGTAACACAGCAACCACACCCACGCAAACCGCTGTGACACAAAAGTGCGAATATACATCAAACATACATGCCGCCACGCAATAAATTGTGACACAATCCCAACGATCGTACATGGAAAACTGGGGCTTATCGTAGTACCTAGGAGGCCCCAAAGGTCCAAGCCCCCCCCACCCCCTGGCGCGCGCGTTGCCTGCCTCGATCCGACTTTCACGTCGCATAATATCGGATATGTATAGTCACTATTTCGCAATCCTACCGGCCGTCTATTGCCTGGATGACTTGCGATGGGCGATTCGTAGCAGATTCCGTTCGCTTCTGTACTGGGGCATGGGTACATTTGTGTATGATCCTAACATCCGGCATGCGCGAACAAGGCCCATAGATCAGCGCGCTGGCGTTGCCTGAATGCAGAGATTCAACGGCTGTAATTGAGAGTCTGCGCCACGGGTACATCCTAGACTTCCCGCCTTGCGTGCGGCCCGGCTCTATTACCCGCGTACGCGAAGTGGTGAAACTTTTGTCCACGTTGCTTATTTGCGACGGTAGTTGCTTATTTGCGACATGGTTTGCTTTATGCGCGCGTTGCTTATTTGCGACATGCAGTTCGCTTTATGCGCGCCGATGATGCGCGGGTGTGGGGGTTGGTGTGGCTGGCTATTTGTGTACGATTGTATCGCAGGATCTTGGGGGACGCGCGATGTGCCGCTGCGCGGTGGTGCGACCTGGGCGTGATGCCAGCGTGCAGCGACATGATGCGCTCGCGCCAGGTGCTCGTCGCGCCGGCAGGTGAGAACGGTGATCGATTTGCGATTTTCTCGAAAAAAGCTACCTACGGTAGGGGAATGCTGGGCCGGGGAAATCTGATTATTTTGGCCGGTTCGGATTGGCGGATTCCCTATTGCGTGTCATTGTGATGTCGTTGGATGACTTACAACGCAAACGGCGTATGACGATCGCCAAACCAAAGGACTACGACATGGACTATGCAACAGTGAACTCACACATCTCCCGCGGCAACACAAAGCTCCCGACGACAACATGGATTTTTAACTGTGGCTCCGCTACTGATTGCGCATCACGCCGCCTGGGCTTGTGCCAGTGCCCGGATACGTGCTATGCGCTCAAGGCTGAGGTGCAATATCCGGCACCATTGCCGTACCGTAGACGGCAGGCTCAAATAATCCTAGACGTGAGCCCGGAAGAATTCGCTTCACACGTGCGCCGGATGTACAAACTGGCGCGGAATAAGCCGACGGTGTTTCGTTTCAACGAATCTGGAGATTTTCGGACGCAAAACGATGTGGAGTGGTTTGCTACGGTCGCTGGATTGATCAACGATCTCATGCACGTATACGGTTACACCGCTCGCACAGATTTGAACCTAGACGCGTTGATGGCATCGGCATCGGTGAACGTGTCGAACGATGGCGGGGGGATGGCAAGCGAAAGGCGCGAATCGCTTTCATGCCGTTCCGGGGTTTTCTGGCGGCACGCTCAAGTGCGTAGGCGATTGTACGAAATGCCGCATGTGTTTGACGGCCAAAGGCCGGAAGATTGAAGTATTGAACCACTAAGCTTTAGCCTCAAATCCGGGGCGTGTGCGCATGCCTCGGCTTTGACGTTAGACGGTAATCTCAAGGAGGCAAATCATGCTTACATTCCTCACCTGCTGGGCGGTCGGAATCGCCCTGATTTTCACGTTCCCGAACGACGACACAAAATAGGAGGTATCGAAATGAAACGCAACGCAGCAATCGGAATGAACGGAGTCGCAGCAGAGATCGCAATTGCAAAAAAAGAGGCCGGGGAAGGCGCGTATCTCTGGGCTCACGACTCGGGCGATGTGATTCTGTGGGCGAGCGAGTACGATGCCGAGAACGATGACGGTAGCAACGCTGTTGGGCGCTGGACCGTGGACGCGGACACATTGGCCGCGCTGGGTAGCTTGATAGACGAAATCGTCTAGACTTCAATCCTGGCCGGCTTGCTGGTCAGGCTTTAACCCTAAACGCATACTGGAGGACTAAACAATGAAAGGATGGCAGAGAAAGCAATTGGCGCTGCGGGTGCTGAACGGTCGGGTGATGGTGATCCACAAAGGATGCCTGATCGCCGAGATCCACGAGGGCAAGGTAAACATCATGCCGCGCGAATGGACAAAAGCCGAGGCAAACCGGCTCAACGAAGTGCTCCGCGCGTTTAACACCGGCGTGAGCGTCTACTGCAAAGCGCGTACCTGGATGGCGTTTGTGGGCGACGACGCGGTACGCATCCCCGATACCGGGCTGGAGGTGGAGCTGTGATGTACGTCAGGGCTGAGTACGCAATGTTGATGATGGTTGCCGGTTCGCTTCTGCTGCTGGCACCGTGGCCCGTGCGCCTGGTCGGATCGAGCGCGTTCATGGCCAGCTCAGTGTGGCTCGGCATCGCTTACGTTTGGACAAGGTAAATAGACAACAAATGGAGACCAACGACATGACCAAAGCAAATCAGTACCCGTACACAGTGACCAACGTCTACGGCATACGCGGAGAGAGTAAGCACCGCACGCCAGAGGCCGCGTACATAGCAGCGCGCAAGAGAGAGGGAGAGGGTTGGGTTGTCGTTGACCGCGACGGCAACAGGTGGACCATGTATGGAGACAGAGCCATCAGATTGTAGATTAGACGGATATTCGGCAGGCCCGTGGGTTTCGGCTCACGGGCCTTCTTTGTTTCTGTTTTGGTTGCCTCGTCCCGATGATGGCATTTCTGCCTGTCGTGCGTCCTGAGTCGATTCTGTGCCGATGCTCCATATCAAAAAAACGGGCCGACCCCGGTTGAAAGGCCGACCCGCTTGCTAACTTGTGCAATTGAGGAAATGATTTACCCTATACGCCGTCCTCCGTTTTGGTTTCGGTTTGCGTCTCGCGCAACGCCCATCCAGGAATCACCGTATCCTTAGACGCTGTCCTTGTCAAGCGAAAAGCCAGCCACCCGGTAAGGGTTGAACCGGGGGCCGGCACTGCCAAGTTGCTGTGCGGGAATCGAGTTCCGGCAACCAGGCAGACCGCGACACTCTCCGCGGATTTATCCTAGACATCGTCCACCTCGCAGGTGCAGTCATCGGCTGGCTCTTGGCAGTTGTCGCACTGGTCAGTGTCTGAACAGTACGGACACTCCGGTGGATCTTCCCAGTCCTGGCCCCAGGTCGCCCCGCAGCGGGAGCAGTGCTCAGTCGTCCATCTTGCCATTGTCGTAGTCCTCCGTTGTCGTGGTAGTTGTCGGGTAGACGGTCGCGACGGGCCGATCTCCCGGTGCGTAGTCAATGCTGAAAGTGAGAGGCGCGTCCGGCAGCGGGCAGTCGTCGCGGATCGTGTCCAAGTCGCAGGGGTATTGCAGGCCCAGTCCGGGTGCATCACAGTACCACCGCTTCAGACCGTTAGACCAAGTGCAGAGTTGCTTGATGTATTCCTTCATTCTTCCACCCCCTTTCCCTTGCCGTTCATTTACTGCACACATAGCACATACCCTTTTCCCTATATAACCCCCTTACTGTTTTAGAACCTCACGCGTATTTGTTTCGGTACCTATGTGCCCTATGTGCATTGCGATAAAGCCTTTATTCTTAGTAGTTTAGATTATGTGCATTGCGCTATGTGCACTTTTTCAAGTCTATGTGCATTGGGTGTTTTCTATGTGCAGTGCACATAATGCACATAATGTGCATGCAAACACTTGGTAGCACTAGTTGACGATTTTGGACTCTCCGTTGACGTTTATTCCTATGATTCTAGTAGGAATAACCTTGTTTCCGTCGTTATTTTCGCCAATCCACATAAACCCATTTCGGCGATCTTTGCCGTGACTTGGGTACACTCTCGGCTTGTCTTTGATCTCCGGAATCAGCTTGTTTTTGGCAAGGTTCCTGACGGTCTGGGAAATGCGGCTTTGTCCCCAATCTGGGTAGATGGTTCTGAGCCAAACCTTGACTGCTTCTGTGCGGATGAATACCCGATCTGTAGACGGGTTAAACCCCGCACTGGTGATCTCCTCTGCAAACACCGACTGGACAACCGCAGCGTCTCCCCTATCGCTGTCTGATTCGCCCCTGCGCTCGGCCTGGACCTTCATTACGCCCGAGTACATATCCACGTCCTTGATGGCCTTCTGTATGACCTCCTTCTCAAACTCGGGGAAGCGGGTCATGGCAGGCAGAGAGAACGATGGACCGCTGTTGAGTATGTCTTGGATGTCGGAGATGATGTTCGGGCCGTTGTTCGCCAGCATGCCGTAGACCTTGCTTTTCCATTCGGCATCGTACTGGAGCTTCTTCAGGTGGATGAACAGGCTACGCTCTGCCATGTCCCGCCCGAGGGTTGCTGTGTTCATGGTCATAATGAACGTGAGGTTGTTGGGCCGGGACTCCTCGCCACGGCCATATGGTGCCTTGCCGCTGATTGACCTGGACGTTATCATCTCGGCAAGCTCGGGGCTATCGAACGCGCCTTGGATATTGTCCAGCAGGAGTATGCGCTTCTGCCTGCCGGTCGCGCTGACCAGGCGTTTGATGATCTCGTCCATGCCCCGTCCGAGACTCCGGTATGGAACCATGACGACCTCGCCAGCTGCGGTCTGACCACCGTATAGCGCGGCCAGCACCTCGGGGATGGTTGTCTTGCCACTGCCTTGACCGTCACGGGAGTCGATGCACCATGCCGGCCGGGACACACCCCATCGGTAGAACATCGGTGCGCAGAACAGCACGGTAAGCAGCGCACGGTCTTCATTTGTATCCGGCCCGAACATGTCGAGCAACGCATGCAAGTGGCCATGCTCTGGGTGAGGAGGCGGGAGTTCCGAGCGCAGGTAGTAGACATCTTTGCGAGGCGGGAAGTCCAGCACGTTGCTGATCGATTCGTAGATGTCGCACCGGCTGAAGACGGCCTCGAAGAACTCGCCTTTGGTGATGGTTCCGTCAATCTTCTTCCAGTCAGTGTTGTGCCCGGTCTTCATGGAGATCCAGGCGAACAGAGCGTTCGCGTCCTTGATGTACTTGATGTCCTTGGTGTCGCGGTCCCGGTCGAACATGATTGACCCGATACGGTACGGGGCACCGAGAAGGCGTGTGTCCAGGTCGCGAAGGATCTCATTTGCCGGGCGCGGGGTGAACACTGGCTTGTCCTTGCCGGTCTTCTCGTCGGTCTCCCAAGACTCCAAGTAGTTCTTCAGCGGATCCTGGTTGGCCAGCTTCGCCGCGGCGACCTTGGCATCTTCATCGTCGGGGTCAACGAACGGTGTCCACTCGGGAGTAGCCTTGGCAAGTTCGTGCAGCTTCTCTGGAGTTCCTCCCTCTTTTTCCAACCAATCACGCACATCACCGCGATGGTACTTGCTCGGGGTTATGACCCGGATCTGAGTGGCGATGCCGTGGAGGTTGTTAGCCACAATGTCGGCATGTTGCTGGCCGGCTTCGTCGTTGTCGCAGATGATCAGGACACCCTTGCCCCGGAAGTGTTCGTTGTACTCCTGCTTCCACGACTTTGCTCCTTGGCAGCAGGTTGTGGCCGGGATACCCAAGTCGAGCAGTGCATCACTGTCGGCTTCGCCCTCTACGACGCAGACGAACTTCTTCGTGATCCAGTCCTTCATGCGGTAGAGAATGGTCTCTACTCCGTCGAGGGAGAACACATATTCTTCGCCCCACGGGTCTGGGTCAGGAACCGCTTGTACAAATCGTTTCGGTTCATAGCGCAGGGTGAAGTGGACATCAGCATCGGTATCCGGGTCTTTGTAGGCGTACACCTTGACGAGCTTGGATCGCTCTCTGGTTTGGGTCTTTGGCTCAAGTCCGAGGTGCTCTCCGAGGAACTGCTGCGCCTGCTGAATGTCATCATTGAACCGAGCGCGAGCCACAAGCTGGATAACAGAGCCTTTTTCCTTGTCCACATGGTCGTACCATCCTTCTTTGTTGATTGCGAGTCCATGGGAATCGCTGCCGGGGATCCACGGCCGGTTGAACCTGCCGGTGCTTCCCTTCTCCTCCATGCCGAGGTGCCTGGCGATCTCCAAGCAGTCGGCCCGTTCACAGATCTCATCGAATGCGTAGAAGTTCATTCGCTCTCCCTCAGTAGTGCCTGCAGCACAGTTGTTTTTCTGTCTACTTGGTTAATCCCGCTGAAAAATGCGCCGTATTCCCCGGCCACGCAACATGCCTTTTTGGCTCGGGTTACGGCGGTGTATATCAGTTGCTTACTCAGCATGTGTCCGTCCCGCTTTACGCATCCAAAGATGACGTTGCGGAACTCAGACCCTTGGCTCTTATGTACAGTAAGCGCATACGCGAGTTGTGTGTCGCGAAGCATCTCTTTTGTCCACTGCACTTCTTCACCGCCCCGGTCCATCTTGACCCATGCGTTCCCGCCGTGGTCGATGCCGGATACCGTCCCGGTGTCGCCGTTCCACACATCCGCGTCTGCACAGTTCTTCAGGTTGATGATCCGGTCGCCGGGTGCGTACTTGTCGTAGTCATCACGCGGGTTGGCGACCTCGACCAGGGACAGGTTAAGTCCCTTGACCGTGAGCGCACCCGGTTCTTCGTCAGTCCCGTTCCGGCAGCAGAGGATGACATCCTGCTCCCAGTCCCATCCGGAGTTCTCTACCCATTGTACGATCTGCGCGTGCGTGCGAATTGGTGATCCGGTGTTAATCAGGTTCCACTTCTCGCCCCCGCTGGAGTCTGCACCGGACACCTTGCCACCGTCGCGCACGGCCATGGCAGCTTTGGCGATGGCGGCTGACGCGCGGAAGCAGTGGGTGAGTCGTGACACGAGCGCCGGCCGGAACCGGATAAGGTCATGGAACGGTGCGCCCTTGCCGACCGGGGGCAGCTGGGTTGGATCTCCAACCAGGATGACGCGCCACGGCTTGCGCTTGATGACCTCGGCCATAAGCACGGCATCGCACATCGACGCTTCGTCCATCACCACGGTGACCCCGTTCATCTTCTTTCGGGTGAAGTACTCTCCGCACCAGCCGAGCATGCGGTGGACGGTGTGCGCGTCGTAGCCGGTCACCTCGCGGATCCGGGCCGCGGCCTTGCCGGTGGGAGCACAGAGTTCGAACTTGTCGCTGTTGGCGCTCAGGGCCTCGCAGATCCCGGCGATGACCGAGGTCTTACCCGTGCCGGCTCCACCTGTCACGATGGAGAGTCTGTCGCGCTCTGTCGCGTCGTGGATGGCGGTCCGTTGTTCGTCGGAGTAGTTCACTGTCCGGCCTCCTGCTTTCCATGCCCTACCTCCGTCTGCTCCCGCTCCTGCGCCTGCTCTGCCTTGAATGATTCGCACGATTCTACATTGAGCGCGATGTCGCCGGCGTAGGGTGATTCAAGTATCACTAGTCTCATCGGACATAGCCTCCTTAGCTAATTCTATTTTCATAATTTCCAAGACGCCGATCAGCTCAACATAGGTCACATCATTCTCTTTGCGTTGGTAATCCACCCACGCAACGATAGAATCTAACAAATGCTCAACTTCATCACTCTGGGGCATCACTTGCCTCGGTGCTTGCGGCCTTATGCAACTCGCCTTGCTCTGCCGGTGGCTTGGCTTGCTCCACGATCATTTTTAACGATCGTATGCAGTCGTTCGCACTACACATGCGCTTCGGGTCTGGTGGCTTGATCGGGCACTTGGCGCATAGCATGACATGTACGCAATCATCTACATCAACCAGCACATCCCGCCGTCTTCGCTGGGGCGCGGGTGTTCCATGAGCGTACTGCGTCCTGCCGCGTTATATACCAGCTGCGAAACGTCTCGCATGATCGACAACCAACAGACCAACCGTTTCTCGTCTCCGATATGAACAGGCCGTCTACATCTACCTCCTGCATATTGCTTTCTCCGCAGAACGGGCAATTAAGCAATCTTGTTGAGTCGTGCGAACTCACCATGCACCTCCTTAGCCTTGGCGTTGTATGCTTCTGCCGCGTCTTGTTGTCTTGATACCCAACAAAGTTCCATCACTCTCCCTCCTTCTCTGGCGGTGGTTGTTTCTTCTCGCACTCGTCACAGAACGCTTTATTGACGCTTGCCCCGCCAAGATTACAGAACGTCTCCAACTCATCGCCTTGATGAACGCACCACTTGACCTCCCCTCCCCCGCCGTCGTCGCTGGGGGCGCTCATCCCGCCATTAATCCGCATGTTACGCTTCGTGGTTTCAACACACAGACGGGTAAGTGGGTCTTCCCCCTCCTTCTCTGGCGGCGCGGGCAAGGGCAACGGCATCCACTTGATGTAGTCCTCTGTGAAAACACCAGATTCGGCACCGAGAAACAGCCTGCCGAACCTGTTGCCGACTTCGTAAAACTTGCCATCGAACACGACGATAAGCTGGCCTTCCTCCGGCAACCTCTCAGCCACCGGAATCCAGCGCGGCATGGCGGCGGCGTAGCCCAAAGCAAACCCCGTTGCCAGTTCCTCCTCGTACTCGTTAAATGTGTAACCTGACCGTCCAACGAGGTAGCGGTAATCATCCACCGTCTTGTCGTCGCGAGTCGGAAACCTATCTAGTGCCTCCTCTACCTGCTTGCGTTGCTGATCAGTCATTGTACCGGCCCTCCGCTTTAGCGATTGTCCTGTCTATGTCGGCGCACAGGCTCACGTTGATGTCTTGCCGCAACGCAATACGCGCCTCTTTGAGGTAGCGAAACAGTTCGGGCGCTGCGGAAATGAGGTGCATGTTGGCCCGAGTCGGCAAGCGACCGCCGCCGCCCCTCGCCCGGACGATAGCCCCCGGAGACTCCTCGCAATCCAAGGGCTGATCGGCGATCATCTCATGGTTTGGACCGAAGATGTAAAGGCCCATTGGTCCAACTTCCCACGGTCCCGGTGTATGCTTGCTCATGTAGTGTCCTTCTCGCTCAGTCACGGTCTGCCTCCTCTATTCGCGCTATCTCATTGCTGGACACATTATGCTTGTCTCGGCAATCCCAACACTCATAACTCACGTTACCGCAGCCGTCTACGATTTCCGGCACATAACCCGCACTGGTCTTGCCGCACCGGCAGCATTTCGTCTCCTGATTGAGTCGTTTATCTGTCACAGTATTCTTCCTCTTCGCTGACCCAGTTTTGGCAGGATGGGCATCGCCATTCTACAGATGCCGTATCGGGCATCCCATTACGCTCCGCCCAACGTAGCTTAGGCATATCATCCAGCCCGTCCGCTGCGATATCCTTCCCACAGTACTGGCAACTAAACAGTGTACGGTCCTTATACATTTCGCGCTATCTCATTGTTAGATATTCCGCGCCGCAGAACGGGCACGCTTTCAGTTTGTCAGGCATCGGGGGACTCCTTTGGGTTGTTACACAACGCTATGAGATCGGCAGCAGATTCGTTCATGGCTTGTCTGACCAAGTGGGCATCCTGCGCCGGGTTCTCTCTCCGTAGCTTGAGATACATCCTTTCTCCTGCGTTTGCGATCTTCTCTTTCGTCACGGGGTCTTGCACATTGGACCACGCATCGAAAAACCGAGCTTTCATCTCGTTGACCTTGCGCCGTGTCGCTATGCGTCTGTCTGCTCTGCTCCCCATACTCACTCCCCCTCCTTCTCTTGCGGCTTATCTGGCCCAACGTGCCAGTGATCCATGCCCTGACAGTCACACCCGCATTCGTCGTCTGCCCTGTACTCGCGTCGGTATCCAGGTTCGCAACAGTCGTGTATGGAGTCGGAACACGGCGCACCACCACAGGCAATCAGGTCATCATTGAGGCAACCGCACGGCACCCCGTCGCACCAGAGGCCGTCGTACCCGTTGCGGTCCAGGTACTGTCGCATCGCCTCCCGTAGCCAATTCATTTCGATACCTCCTTCTCTGGCGGTTTGGGCAAGGGCATGAATGGTGCCCAATGCGTTACCGAATCCATTATCTTGTATGAGTGGTTGCGCCAGTAAGATCCAGCATACCACGCCCATGTTACCGAACGCCCGTGAACAATCTGCACTGTCACGCCCACTTCCGGCAACCTCTCCCCCACCGGAATCCATTTCGGCATGGCGGCGGCGTAGCCCCATTCTGCACCTGCCATAAAATCGTTGCGCCTTCGAATATCAGCAGATCTGAAACCACTGGCCAAATGTGCTTGTCCTCGTTCCTGCTCAGTCATTGTACCGGCCCTCCACCGCAAACAGATCCGGCTGTCCGATGTTCTCCAGCAGTAGATCGACCTCGCGCTCGGCGCGCATCGCGCTCTTCAGTGTCTCGGGATCCCGTTGCCGGAAGTAGTTCTTCTGCAATCTGCGCATTCGTCTCGTGGCCTCGGTAAGCTTTTCATTCAGTCGATCCATGATGCAATTTCCTCACTGTTTTTGTAGTCCACCCCCAACGCGACGAGCGAGGTCTCAGGGACAACGACCAACGTGCCCGCCTCGAACATAGACTCGGAGTATTGAATGATAAGATCGCGCGTGACTCCCCCGGTCTCGCTGATCGCACGCCCGACGATCTCCGACCACTCTGCGCAGTCGCTACCGCCGGCGGTCAGTTGCTTGATCGAGTACTCAAGCGCGGCCCGGATCCGACGCGGGTCATTGTCCTCGATCCCAAAGTTGCGCCGGATGGCCTTGTCAATGTGGCAGAACCCGTAGTTCGGCAACCCCGCGAGCACGTAGCAGTTCGCGTTCACCTTCCCCATTGTGTCCATCTCCCACAGCGCCCATGCCTTCTGCGCCATGTTTATCGTGCAACCGAGTCCCATCAGCCACGCAATTGCCTCGCTGGCTGCACCCGACTGCGCCATGCGCCGGAGAGTGTCCTGTAGCGCGTCCCAAAGCTTCTGCGACAGGCCGGGGACCGTACCTACGTGGAGACAGCCTTCCCACTCGTCGCCGTACATGGACTTGATCCGATTGGTCAGCGACGGGCCGATTCCCTTGGTCTGCTCCGCGGCCAGGTCCAGCTTCGCCATCGGGTTGGCCGGGATGTAAGCCTGCGCCGTGGTGAACGAGAACTGGCGCTCGCAGTTGCGAAACTCCCAGTCGCCGTTTAGCCACAACTCGTCTCCGGGGTTGATCTCCCACGCAACCTTTCCAGCCGCCTTGCCCATGTCAGTCAGCAACAGCTTCCAGGCGTTGTTCTCCTGCGGGGTCTTCGGCCACAGGACGCGCTTGACCTTGACTCTAAGCTTCTCCATTCACTGTAGTCCCTTCTGTTTCGCTCGTTCCTTGAGCACCTTGTATGCCATCCCGGCCGCGCATTCAACGTCGCCACAGAACAGCACGCACACGCCCTGCATGGCCAGCTGCGCAATCCGCTTGCAGATGAAGCTGGGTTGCATGGTCCCGTTGTATCGCTCGTCCACGATGTCGATCAGGTTGGCCTCGACAATCACCACCTGCGCCGGCCAGCCCCGCATCCGGTTGATCTCTCGCTGGAAGCGGTCCCAGTCGGCGCCGATGGTGCTGACGAAGTCGTTAAGCGACTTGCGCTCGATGGCGAAGTTGTCACCGTCACCATGGAGCGCGTAGTCGCCGGTTTGGAGGGTTCCGCGCTCGCAGTCGGCCAGGTGTGGCAGGAATGACCACGGGCGCTGTTCCCTCGTGTCGATGATGATGTGGAGTTTATCCACGGTGTCTCCTTGTGTGGCAGGCCGGGCAGAGCCAAACTACATCAAGAGGCTTGGTGTAGTCCTCGTGGTGACCGTGGATCCTTCCAGTTGCACCACATTCAGAACAGCAATCCGGCTTTGTGATCTTTCCACTGCGGATCGCTCTGTAAACAAACCCCCTTGCCGCATTGCGGTCAGGGTATTTGGTCCTGTATTTTCTACGTGCTCTTGCAAAAGCCTGCTTGCCTGATTCCGTTTTTCTGTACTCTTCCCTGGCCGCAACCCTTTCGGTGTTCATCCCGCGAGAACGGTCGTACTCCTGTATCCGTTCAAGGTTGTTTTCCCTGTGCTTCTTTACTCGCTTCTTTGTGCATTCCTTGCAGAAGCTAAGGTGGCCATCGCCCATCATCTTGTGCTTGTAGAACTCAGATATATCCAAGTTCCTTTGACACCTCTTGCATATTTTTTGCATAAAGGCACCTCCTTTATCACAAGATGATGAGTTAGAACGGAATGTCAAGGAGATATCCCGTTTCAAAAGGGAATTTCTCCCATATCATCGGTGTCATCATCCACCTTGCGCGGGGCCGGGGGAGGTGGCGTCCCGCCGAGGATCGCCGACAGTCGCCGGTTGGCCTCGTCCTCGCCCAGCCGCTGCTGCTTGGGGTTCAGCCACTTCACCCGGCACTTACCGTCTTCGATCTCGGTCGTGATCGAGCATTCCTGACCGTTCAGTTCGCCGAGCTTGGTGCAGTCGGGGGCCGAGTTCCAGCCGAGGGACTTGAGCAGTTCGACGTTTACCTCGCAATTCGTCTTGCCGCGGTTCTGGCCACCCTTTATGATGGTCTCGTTCATGTGCTTGTACTCGGTGATGGTGTCACCCTGGTTGTCGGCCAGCTTCAAGCAGATGATGACCGAGTCGTTCTTGCCGGACGACGGCCACACCTCTTCGATGGTGACGGGGATGTTCTTCTCTTCGCGTTGGATGAATGCCATGTCTTATTTATCTCCACAAAGTTCCAATATTGATTCTACTTGGACTGCGGTTACTGACCTTCCGTTTTCTCGCGCAACCGTTTCCCATATCTTCTTCCAGCGTTCGATTGTATGCGCTTGGCACCCAACAACCAGAACTCCAAAAGACTTAATGAGATTGACGGCGTAGCCGGCAATCTCTGCGATTTTTTTGCCATAGCCATAGCCATAGCCATAGCCAGAGCCATCGCCATCGCCATAGCCATAGCCATAGCCATAGCCATAGCCATAGCCATCGCCATAGCCATCGCCATAGCCATAGCCATAGCCATAGCCATAGCCAGAGCCAGAGCTTTTCAGCACGCTTTCCATTCGTCCATCTCCTTCGCTGCCAACTTACTGACGGAAACCCATTGGCGTACACATTCGTCGCCATGGCATTCCACAACAGCGGTCATCTTGGTGCCTGGTTTTGGCCCGTTCGCTGCCAAGCCGAGCAACCCGCCACACTCTGCGCTCCAGTACAGAACCATGCGAGCATCATTCATCTTTACCGGTTGCCCAGCAACAGGCTCGTCCTCAGACCATCCAAAGATAACGGCTCGGCCGTTTGTACCGCAGCACACGATAACTGGTTTCATGTTTCTCTTTGCCATTTTGTAGTCTCCCTCAATGTGCCTTCACGTTTGCTCGTTTGGTGAACTTGATGCCGGGGATGGACGCATTGTCCTTCTGCTCCCGTGCATGCTTGCGAACCGCGGCCTCGTCCAGTACAAGCCACTCGCGGGGGATCTCATGGTGGTTGATGACTTCGAAGTCGTACACCCAGGACACAGATGAACCGCGCGCGGCGACCTTCTCCGGCATCTGCGCGCGCATGTCAACCGTACTGGATTCGTCTTCGCCGAGGATGTCGTCCAGATCGGCCTGCGCCATCGCCTCTTCCTGCGCCTTTCGTTCCGCTTCCTGTCGAAGACGATCGACCTCCATCTGGTAGTCTCCCATCATCTTCTTCAGGCGCTTCTTCTCGTCCTCCAGCGGTGCGCGAGCCTCGTCCGACACGCGCTTGATCTCCTTGGACGCATCCAGGTAGGGCTTACCCAACTTCTTGCGCAGGGTTTCTACCTCGTTACTGGACGCGGTGACGGCCTTGAGGTGCTTCGCAGCGCGGTCGTAGTTATCACCATCGACCACTGTGACCTCGGTGGACAGAGCCAACACTTCGTCGCGGGATACATACCAGTCCTCGGAGATCTTGACCTCATCGGGGAACTCGGGCAGTTTGATCAGGGTTACGTTACTCACCTGCCACCTCCCGCCGAGCGATCTCGGACTTGACCTCGTTGCGGTGGTCGTTGGTCATGGCCTTGGTCACACGATCCTGAGTGCTGGTCAGGATTGCGTGAAGCGCGTCGGTGCTGAACTCTCCCCACGGCTTGCCGAATGCCTTGCCGACTACCGGGCAGAGAAGGATGTCGATCCCGGCCTGACCTTCTTCCTCGTCGGACGTTTCGACAATCTCCGCATCCTCGATGTCCTCAGCCGGTTCGACCTTGGACGGGGGCGCGGTTTCGGTGATGGTCTTCGTCGCCTTCTCAGCCGTCATCGGCGGGGTTTTGGGCGCGGGCGGTTCGCTCGTCCGGACCTCAACGAAGTCAGCGACCTCTTCCGGCGTATAGATACCAGCGACCGCTTCCGGGCACAAGCGCCTTACACCTTTACTGATGACGCGGGCGAAGAGCATGTCGTCCGGGGTGCGCTTCCAGTTGTCCTTGAGTACCCCCTTCTTCGCCAGTGCCCACCCGGCCTTCTTCGCGTCGTCCATCGTGATCTTCACCGAAAGCTTCTGCTTCTCAAAGGTGAACTCGACTTCGCAGGTTTCACGGTCCAGTTGCAGGATCTTGTACTTCCCCCCGCGGCCACGGAACTCTGCCCCCATCCGGTCACTGCGCATCGCTACGTTGCCGTTCACGATGTGGTACTTGCGCTTCCAGTCCAACGGTGTCAGTCCCTCCATGGCGCAGGTTGCGGCGATCAGCATGCCCTGTTCTTTATTGTCGCAACCGAGCATGGTTGACTTGGCAATGATCTCGCCCAGGCGCTCGATGGCCGACATCCGGTCGGCACTCTCGCATGGGTTAAAGCATTGGATTGCTGTTGTGGTTTCTCCTGGCATCTCAGTCTCCTGTGTTAGTTTGTTCATCGTAGAGGTAAACGGCGGTGAAGAGCACAAGCCCAGTGAAGCACATGCCCATCAGGCTGTAAATGAGGTAAGCTACCCACATGATTCCTCCTTCCCGCATGGTGAAAAAGAGGCCCTGCCTGGTGACTAGCCTGTCCCCGGACTACTGAGGACGGCAGGGCCGTGGATGTTCGAAAGTGCCGTAGTCCTTTGGCGGGTTGTAGTCCAATCGAATGTCGAGTCTACTGTGGATCGGATTGTGACACAGGTCAAGCGAAGTCCGGAGATTCTGTGAATAATCCAAGAAGTCTGTGAATTGTCCTATGCACCGTTAGTCACGACGAAGGCATCAAAGCTGCCGGTGAACATACTATTGTCAGCATCCGTAACTACCTGCAACTTGATAATGCATGGACCGGAGAACGATTTGTATATTGGGTAATATGTGCGGTTTATGGGAAGTTCGTCCGTGCATTGGAAATCTTCTTTGTGGACGAATCCACTATCTGATTGATCTGCGTTTTCCTTCACCATGAGATATACATTAGCAGATACGCCAGTGGGCGAGTCGCGTAATGCATCGACCCGCAATTGCGCGATGTGTATGGTTTCTTGGCTTGACACACCATATATCGCCATCTGTGTCTGGCCTTCTCCCACTTGGATTGCCGCTGTAATGGTAGCGTCTGTGACTGCTGTGGCCGTGATGATCCCCTCGTTGCTTCCAGTACTGCCAAACGTCAAGCCTTTTATGCGGTGGATGATCAGATATTCATTGACCGTCGCCACATCATTGGTGCCGTCAAGGGTGACAATCTCCGATGTCTCAAGGCTCCCCCAGTCGGTAAGTCCGTACACTTGGCATGTCCTCATGCCAGTGCCAGCACTCGCGTCATTTGCAGATGCCGATGTCAAATTGTGGACCCGTGCCTGGGTGGGAGCAACCCATTCGTCGGTGGACGTTGACCCGTCTGCCCCATCCCATATGTCAGTTTCCACCCCTGAATCGCAGTCGAGGGCCTGTCCGTATTTGTTTATCTTGCGGTATCCAGCAACATTGCCGAGGGAGACCTGTAATCCAAAACCCGCGGAGTTCAGCTTAATGGTCTCAACTTCACTCGCAATATCCTTCAGGTACTTCTTGATCGCTACCCAGTGGATCGATCGGTCGATTCCAGGTTGCCTGTTCGGTGGATCAGCCATTACGGTATGTGTACCTCTCCGGTCTTCATGTAGATAATGATCGCGATGACTGCTAAAGCGCCGGCGACGGCCAAACAGGAGATGGCGGCGAGATTCCGCGTGACCTTGCGCCCGTTCTCCTCAATGCCTTTTCCGTTGGCCGTGATCTTTGCCCCGTGCTCGGCGCATGTCCCCTGTGGGGTCATGTTGTCGATACGTGCTCGGATGTACGCCAAGTCCTCGCCGCTCTTGCCCACTTTGTTCTCCAGCTTTCCAAAGCGTATGCTCTCCTCGTTCGTCCAAGCCATGACCTTATTCCTTCGGGATTATTCTCTTAACTACTTCTCCGCTTTCTGTCTTGAGAATAACCTCTGCCAGGTTCGCGCCGGCGGCTACCGGGTTGATGGCGACCAATACCCCCTCGATCGCCTTGCCTGTGGAGTCGATCAGACGCGCAACCCCGTCCACGATCTCCAGCTTGCCTGCCAGGTCGATCTGTACGGCCTCGGCCACGGCTACCCCGGCAGCAGCTTTGTTATCAGCCTGACCGCCCTTGAGGGCACGTATCGCGTCAGAGTTGGTAGTGGAGCCGCCGGCCTTAACGATTGACAGGCTGAGGCCGTCACGTTTTGGTACGGTCGATAGTCCCAGGTTGCCGCCTACGGCCTCTACGACTTTGCCCACATCTAGTTCCAACCCCTCGATGCCGCCACTGGTCAGGTCCACGTAGCTGGACAGACTGGCCTCGTAGGTCCACTCAGAGTAGATCGGAGTAGTGACCGGGCCGGCGGCTGTCTGCACGGTGAGCATGACCGGAGTCCCGTCTGGCAGTCGAGCGAGGTCTTTCCCCGAGTCCTGGATGCGCAACCCCTTGTCGATGTTCTGCGTGGCGCTGGAGAGCAGCTTGTCGATTTGTCCGGCCTGGATCGCGGCCAGGTCTACGCGCTCCGCGTTGCGCCGCGCCTGGGTGTCTGTCTCTGACAGGTTGGTCTGTGCCCTCTTGGTCAGGGTTCCGCAGCCGGTGAATACGATCAGAACGAAGGCGATGGTGAGGCGTGTCATTGTCTACTTACTCCTTTTGGTGTACTTGAAACAGGTCCAGCCGATCAACATGACGGCCAAGAAGAATATAGGGGAACATAGATACGCAACTGACCTACGCCAATGTGCTGCGGCACTTTTTTGGATTTGGTCCCAGATGATTAACAAGAAGATGCGATCTGCTCGCCACCGCCTGCGCGGCCCTCCCCCGATCAAGTAAAGCCTGTCGTGCCAAAAGCCGGCGTATGCGATACGAATGCCCAAGAGGGAGTCGGGGACCAACCAAGCGATAATCCGAACGAGCATCCAAGGGACGAACAGCGGGGCGGTAATGCGCTCTGGTGTCCAGCTTGGCCCCAGGTACGAGCGATCCATGCTGTACGTTTCCAGATCGGGCGCTGTCAGGCGCATCCGTAAGGCGTTGTCTGGGTTCTCCAGCCATTGATCCCACTCCTGTACTAGCGGTAGGTACTGCATGGGTTACCTGTCAGATTTCGCCGTAAGGGACAATCTCAGTTGTCAATCCGTCAGCCGCATCCCGCATCGACAACTTGTTTCTGATAGCGGTACGAGTTGCGGGGGCCAGGTCGGTCAACGGAACCCCGTCGAAATCTTCTCGAATGCAGTCTACGACGATCTTGCGCTGTCCGACGGTCAAGAAGCGAACAATCTCGAAACGCCTCTTGCGCGGTTTTGTCAATTCGTCTATCCAGTCTTGATACTGCTTGTCCCTTTTGGCAGCAGTCAGCTTGACCTTCTTTGGCCCATCGTACTCGTACAGAGGTTTCTTCGCATCCTTGTCGGCTTGATGTTTTGCGGCCTGCTCGGACCGCATCTGCGCCAGTGCTGCTAAATCTGCTCGTCGTGGCATCGTAGTGTGCCTCCCGTGTTTATGGCTTGCTTTTTGTGTTTAATAGGGACTGGTCGGCGGGGTAAAGTTAGATGTCCACACTGCGGTCCCTTTGAGGATCCGAATCTCATCGAGGTGCCCAGACCACGGGTCACCCCCAGCGTTCCTTGCGCCGGCCCGAAACGCCTGGCCCGACAGGAGGGATGTCCCAGCGCCAATGCTGGTCGGTGTTCCAAACGTACCGTCCACAGCCAGTGTCAAGTTCGCGCCGTTACGGACGACAGCTATGTGCCGCCACGTACTGTCCATGATGTCCCTGCTCTTGGATGCGTACTGTTGGGTAGACCCATCAGACACGTAGCAAAAGATCTCGGATGAGGAACTGAAGATATCCACTGCGTATCCAGTTGCCCCGTGGGAATTGCTGTTGTCCAGCGTGAGGAGTGTCTGGAACGTGGCTGCGTTGGAACCCCGCAGCCAAAAATCGATCGTCCAGTCTCCAGAACCTAAGTCGAAATCGCTGTTGTTGGGTGCCCCCAGGTAGTCTCCGCTGCCGTCGAACAGCGCACTGGCCCCGCCGAACTTTGATTGCGCCGTATCTACCTGCGCATCTCCGTATGCAGTGACCGTATGGCCTCCGCTTGAAGAGTCGGGGAACGAAGTGCTGCCGTCAGTGCCGTCGCAATGCAGCAGCAACTGGTAGGCATTAGTCGCCGTGCCCTCCTTCAACCCGTATATGTAGACTGTACCACCGGCAAGGTTCCCGCTGGACATGGAAAACTGGAGGCCCGTAATTGCCCCAGTGCCTCCTTTCCACACCCCTGCAGTCAACTGCAGTGTAGATGCAGGTACAGACGAGACTCCCGCGCCTTGCCATGACACGGGTTTGTACAGGCTAGTCCCATCCACTTTTGATATCAACAGTATGCCAGAGGCGACCTCATTAGATGCGTTACCGATATTCCCCGTCAACGGGAGGGCACCTCCAGCCCCGGCGACCGCAGCCGAATATACATTCCCAGAACTGGATGGGTACGCCTCGTGGTAGGCGTAAGAACTGGACTGGATGCCCCCAGAATTGACTTTCAAGGACAGGGCCGAGCCGTCTGTTGCCGGTTGCGCATTGACGACGACTACGGCATGTGCTTCATATGACCCGCCGAGGGATATCTCTGTGGTAGCGCCACTCAACGTATCGGATGCCAGGTACTCCCACCCGTCACTCCCGTCGTCAGTTGTTAGTTCATCAACTGTAAAGGTTCCGGTTGTGTTCCCAGACGCATACGCCAGCTTAAGCCCTGTTATGGCTCCCGTTCCTCCCGTCCACCTCCCAGACCCCCGCACGGTCATTGTGTAATTTTGGTATTGCCTTACGGTAGCGATCCACCATATCACCTTGTCCTTGGCGGTATCACTTGGGTCGGCAATGAATATCTCAAAGCTGGCGCTTTCGTAAGAAGCTGCGCCGGCAGCAGTAAACAGTTCGATGTATCCAGCAGCACCGCTTGCCCACCCAGCGGCATAACTGGTGGAGCTGCTCTTTAAGTTCGTCCAGTGGTAGGCATACCCTGATGTCTGTTCACTGCCAGATATTACAGTGAGCCGTAGATTGTCGTTGTCTGATGACGAGCGGATCGTTCTCCCGGTGATGCGATAGAGCTTCGCAGACCCAAGGGACAAGGTCGTGCTGGCGGCAGCGGCTGGAGATGATGTACTAGATTCTGTCCACATATTAAACCTCGTTCCTTCCGAGCAGTGTCACGGTAGCCGATCCGATATTCCCCGACCCCATGTAGAGCCTGACTCCATCTATTGCACTCGCAGCGCCTTCGTATAGATACCCGCCTTCCCCTAGCGACACGTCTGCGGCCGTAGTTATAGCCGCACCACTGACATTCGCGCACTTGTAATAGGAGGCATTGGCCGGTTCGTAGAATCTAAGGACCATGGAGCCGCTCTCGCCAGTATCGGACCCAGCAGAGTTGCTGATGATTGACAGAGCGTTGGCATCGTATGCAAAAGCCGCGTAACCCGCCGATGTAGACTTGCTCGTCATAAGGTGCATGTCCATGTTCGTGCTGACCGGGGAACCGGAGATAATCGGATAGTAGCGTAGGTTGTTATTGTCCGTGCCGGGAACAAGATTCGTCACCCGCACCTCGAAGCAGTCGTAAACCCCAGCGTAGGCGCTCCAGTCTACGTTGATGCCGGAGATCGGCGTACTGATGTCCCAAGTCAACAATGAGTGCCATACAGCGGCGGTAAGAGTAGAAGTCTCCACCGGAGTAGTCCACCCCATATAATTCTCGGTCCCATCGCCGTTAGAGTTGAACGATGCCAGCATCACCCCGTAGGTCTTACCGGCGGTTAGTCCTGTTATGTTCACGGTAGATCCGGTGGATTTGTATACCCCGTAACTGGACGATGTCTCAGCTATGCCGTCGCCACCACCGAATACCGTGTCCACTGCGTAAGTAACTTCATCGACAGGGGATAACTGAGTGGACGCGCCTTCATACACCCCTACCAGAGTATACGTCCCGTCACCTGGAGTCCAGCTTATCGTAGCGGTCGTCTGCGTGACAGAGCTCCACACTGCAGCACTAGCATTCACAGTAGGTTCTGCGGCAATAGAGTCTGCCAAACCACCACCAGAAATCGCCATATTGGCGTTATGGATGTTTGCGCCAAGGAACATGCCGTGCATGGCGCACCTCCTTTATTCGTATCCGATCACGGTGTCTGCGGTGGTGTCGGTGTGGACGATCTTCGGGGCAATGGGATAGATGACACCCTTGATGCAGTAGTCGTCGGTTTGGTTCCCTTCATCGTCAACCCAGGACACAATGTTTCCACTGGTGTCGTCAGTCACCTTGATGGCCTGTATGCCGTTGCCGGCGGGGCCGGCCTGGACATCAGTGTCGTTTGGCGTGATCGTATCGCACCGCTTGTAGGTGATTCCGTCTGCGTTCTTCGCGGCCATTGTGAGCCTCCTTTTATACTTATTCTATGCTTAAAGGGTACACTGGGTTCAACCCATTTACCACACCTCAGTCGAAATTCTGATTTATCTTTTCTTGGTAGCTTCTTTCAGCACGCTTATTTGCTTCTTCCATGGTGCGCTCTTGTTTGATGCGATCGATCACAGCTTCTTGTGCGTACTGCCCTGCCACATTCATAGCGTGCTTGAACTGCACAATGTCGATCCATTCTGGGTTGTATTTGCTGAATGGACGTATTTTGTCAAGGTCTTCCAGTGCGCGTTCAAGAGTTGCGCCACGCACTTTCTCGAACTCTGTCTTCTGCTCTCTGGTCAGGGCAAACTTTCGAAAGGACGGTGGTTCGTCCTCGTTGCCCCACTTCACACGATAGTTGGTGTCCACGTTGGTCGGCACGTAAATCTGCGCTCGTTCGTCGTTCTCCTCGATGCCACGTTGCCGGCGGGCTGGTATGCGGTCGTTCCAGCGCCAGATCATATCCATCGTGTCGGTGAACAGATCGCGCTTGTCCCGGCTGGCGAGAACGCGGTATGGACCTGCTATACGCTCAATGAAGTTTGCCACCATTGAATCGCGCGTTTCCTTCACTATTGGTTTTCCGTTAAGTCCGATGCGCTCACCTGGCGTGTCGAACCCGGCCTTCTCATAAGATACCTGGGCAATGCGCGACATAATCCCGTCGGTCGACGCGGTGTAATAGTCTGGGATCGTATCGCGGAAGTTGGTCGCCGATCCACGATAGATGGCCGGAACCCAAGACGCAGCGAACGTGCTACCGATGGAGATAAGAAGTCCCTCACTCCCACCAGTGATCGCCCGGTACAAATCGCTGACCATCGGCAGGTAGGTCTTATTCTCCAATGCACGAACCTGCTTCAGTATCATTTCAGCTACGGCTTCAGTAGCGTCCTGACCTCGATGCCAGATGTCCCTTATCGTTCGGTTTGAGTCTACCATCGATGCGATGCCAGTGGCAAATGGGTCAAGGCGGTCGTATGAAATGTATTCGTCTGGGAACAATCCCTGCGCTGTGTCGAATCCCATTCTCTTAAACAGGAGATGCGGGTTGATACTCATTGCTGGGGCGACTCTAGTCTGCTGGGCACGTTGCGGAGATCCTCGCAATCCCTCTGGTGCGCCAGTGATCCATGGACGTTCAGGTTCGTCTTCATCTCCAGTGTCAAGCATGGACGATAGTGCAAATGTTGTTGCAATGACTATCCCGGCATCTACGGCATCCTGCATGGCCTTCCCACCATCTCGCTCCTCGTATACCCATCCATTGCTTTCGGGAGACACTTTAGCGAAAGCAGTATTTGCTGCCTTCAACCCAGTCCTTAATACTCCAATAGGAGTACCTTCTAGCGCACCTTTCTTCAGTAGGTTGCCGGGAGTGGTGACGAACGGAACGAACATCTCCCAAATGAAACCTAATCCAGCCGGCAGTTGTCTCGCCTGTAGAGCGAGTTTGCCAATCCCGCCAAGTTCTGTCTGAAACGTTACATCTAAGGCAGACCGTATGGCCTGCTGGTTGACAACGGAGTTCGGGTCAAGAACTGCATTGCTTACTGCGTTGGCATAATCTTCTGTCCCCGGCTTGAGTCCATGCCCTACGGCATAACGATGTGCCAGGGCCGCGGCCTCGCCGCGGTGCATGATCGTCTTGAACATGTCATCTGATGCCAGTGCGCCCCATGAGATTGGAATGCGAACGGTCCCGCCAAGATAGCGAGCGAACTGATACGGAGCACTCCCAAGGTCAACACCAAGCTTTTTCGCGCCAGCAGCAATGGGGCGGGTTATCTTCCCAATACCGGCCTCTATACCTGCATTCCCTAGATCAAACTTCTCTGCTGATGTCCCCATAGCTTCATTATAGAAGCTGATGCCGTACCAACCGGCCTTTAATGCGTTCTTGAATGCCTCGTCTAGTTGCGGCGCTACCCTGGTTACTCCCGTCTTCATGTCATTAGCCTCGCTTCCCCATAGCATTGCGTCGACAAGGATGGGAATCTCGGACAACGTTGGCGCAGTTGGGTCTCCAACGCCAACCTTCTTCGCCGCGCTATTGACAGCAGCCGTCAGGAACCTGCGTATGAAGATGTTGTACGCTACATATGCACCAGTCGCACCAGTGTTTACTGCCGGTGTTGCTGGGAACGAGAGCAGTGCGGCAACGCGGTACTCCCGGATGGCATCCCGTATCGTTCCGTCACGGTACTGAATCAGGCGGTGGATCCGCGCCCGGTCGATCGCGTTCATGTCCTCGATGTTCGTTTTGTTGGTCAGCCGCTGAACCTCGTTGATGATGAAGTTGATCCGCTCCTGCTGACGTTGGAGAATTTTCTCCCGTTTCTTCCCCGCGTCCTGCGTCTTCTTCTCGCGCAATTTGTCCATCTTGCTGCGTTCCTTCGCGGGAAGACCGTAGATCCGTTCGTACAGTTCCCGGTTGCTTCGTCGCGGATCGTTCGGCTCTCGGGGATCCCTGCCCATCACAAGCGCACGCGAGGTAGATCTCATATACCGATCGTACTCAGACATGATCTTCTCATCTTCAGCCAGCCGTCCGGTATCACGTTGCATCAAGTCGTAGTTCCCCTCGAACGCCTCACGGTAGATCTGTGCGTCAAGTGCGTTACGGATACCCTGTGTGGAAAGGCGCGCTCGCTCTCCCTCGGGATCCTTATCGACCAAGACTGTGGCCATCGACCGCAACTGGCCGACTTCCATGTCATCGATCTGTTCGATTGTCGGTCGGCCACCAGCAAGAATGACCTTGGTAAATCCTTCTTCGCGGGCTTTCATCCGCTGACGACGGGCCTCGGCGCGCACCTCAGGATCGGCATCGACGGGGATAGCTACCTCTCCAGGTTGGCGAACTGGCTCTTCGACCTTGTCGGAGAAACGGATCCTATTGCGTACTCTGTCCTCTATCTCCTGAATCGGGATATCTTGATCGAACATCTCTCCCAGCGTCTGCCGCGGTGCCTCTTCCTTGTCGCTGAACTTCGGTTGCTTGCTCTTCCAACTGCGCACCTTCTTCGTCATCACGTTCAGCTTCTCTACCAATCGTCCGGCGTTCTTGTTGTCCAGGGCTTCGTTGATCTCTTGGAGGAGCGCCTCGTTCTTCGCGCGGAAGTTCGGATCTTCCAATGCATCTATAGTCGTGTTCATCCTCTCGAACTTGCGCAGAGCTTTGTCGGCCCTTCGCCTGTTCTCGACACTTCCCCACGGCTCGGCAACGGCTTGCTCTTGTTCCTGGGCCAGCCGCTCTTCTGCTCGCAACAACTCTACATC